>CAVESC010000033.1:0-25955 GCA_963618275.1 Bacteroidaceae bacterium | reverse complement strand
TTTCATTGTTCTTTTTTTATTTTTGGCTGTTTATTTTATTTTGTTACAGCCTCTTTTTTATTTTCACTTGTTGAAAGCGCTTGTATCATATATAATATATGTTATTTAAGGGGAAATAGTATGGCAAAGTATAATAAAAATAATATTTTAATTGGAAATTTGTTAGATATTGTTAATAAGGCATCTCATGAAACAACAGATGTTTTAATAGCAAAAATATTTTTAGAAAATAGATATAATCTTAATGAATTGTCTTTAGATGATCTTAGTAATCAATATTATATTTCACAAGCTTCGATCAGCAGATTTATAAAGAAAATAGGTTATAAAAATTATAATACTTTTAAATATGATGTAGCGAGTTCAAACGAAAAAATGGAAAGTGTACATGCTATTCAAGATAGGGATCGAATCAATGATGCTTTAGCTATAAAAGAAGAAGTTCTTTATAGAATCAATGAAGCTTATCAAAAGATGAATGATTTAAATGTAAATGATGTTTTACATATTGTAGATTTACTTAATAAATATCAAAATATTATTTTTTTCGGTTCTGAATTATCGATGGCAATGTGTAGAATTTTACAATTAGGATTAGTTACATTAGGTAAAAATGTATATACAATATATGATAAAAATTATCAAAATGAAATGATTAATAAAATGAGTGAAAATGATTTACTTATATGTATTTCGATAGAAGATAGATGGTTTCATTTACAAGAGTCAATAAATAATTTAAAAGAATCAACAAGTTACAAAATGATGTGGACGTTAAATTCTCCTAAAGATCATTTAGAAGGTTTTGATGATATTTTTGTTTTTGGAAAACAAATTTTTGATAATTATGGATATCATGAATTAATGGTATTAATTATGATTGTTTATCGAGTATTAATGAATCATTCAAATAATGAATGATTCATTATTTTTTTGATTTTTTAATTCATTTATAAATTCATCAAAAAGATTTTTCTATGCTAGAATTGAAAGCGGATACAAAAGGAGGAAGGGAATATGAAAAGAAAATTATCCGCATTGTTGATTGTTTTAACATTGTTATTTTCTAATGCAGGACTAGCAAGTCCCGTATTTGCTGATGATATTGTTGAAGTTACACAAGATCTTAATTCTAAAATCAGTCAATTACCTGAAACGATGCTTGCTAGTGAAAATGTCGCTAAAACATTTCAACAACTTTTAGACATTCAAGAAAAATATAACAAATTAAGTGATGAAGAAAAAGAGAGTATCACAAATTATAGTAAAGTAGAAAAGCTATTAAATCCTAATGATGATTCTTTAAATACAGAATTTGTAAATCAAGAAACAAGTTCTTTAAAAGGAAAAACAATAGGATATTTAGGTTCTTCTATTACTGTTGGTTTTAGAAGTGAAAATGTCGCTTTTCCTGATTATATTGGTAAAATAACAGGAAGTACAACAGTCAAACAAGCTATTACTGGTGGACCACTTGCTAAAAAAGAAGGGGTAAGAGATGAAGTAAGTTATATTACTCAATTGGAAGATAACTTATCTAAAAATGAAAACTTAGATGCTTTAGTTGTTCAATTATCTACAAATGATACAACTCTTGGTATTGAAATGGGTGAAGTTTCATCATCTCAAAATAAAGATGATTATGATTATTCTACTGTTATAGGCGCAATGGAATATATTATTGCTTATGTTAAAGAAAAATGGAATTGTCCAGTTATTTTTTACATTAATTCTTATTTAAGTGATGAAGTTATTGAAAGATTTGCTAAAGAAAATAATGCAAATGTAGATGAAATCAAAGAAGCATATCAAAATACTTATGAAAAAATGATTGATGCATTATATAAAGTTCAAAATAAATGGAATATTGGTGTTATTGATATGTGGAATAATGATGCATTTAAAAATATCGATATTGATTTAAGAAGTCGTTATTATATGGCAGATATTATTCATCCAACAAAAGCAGGATATTTATTCTGGTATACACCATATATTCAAGCTCAATTAGAAAAAGAGTTAGAAAATAAATCTACTGATGAAAAAGAACATACTGTTACTTTGGCACAAGTAAGTCATAATAGATATGACTATAATGCTTTGGAAGATGGTTATACAACAGATTATTCAAGTATTATGTCACCACAATATTATGTATATGCTGGTAATGTTAATAAAGAAGAAGCTGAAACTTTATTAGATCAAATGAAGATAGCTGATAATTTACATGAATGGGCTGCAACAATTCATGTAATAACACCTTTGAATAATGATCAATATACTCAAAAAGATGCTGATGCTTTTATTGATTTGTTAGGTACAGGATCTTCAAATGTTAAAGTAATAGGTATTGATGACGGAGCTACTTTTGTGAATAATTATATTTCACAAGAATGTTATGCTGTTGCTGATATCATGACCTATGGTGGAACAATGAATGAAGGTCATGATTATAATGTGCCAGTTCCAGCATATTTAAGTCAACCTTGTCAAGAAGCTGTTAATTATTATGTAAAAGCTAATCAAGCTGAAAAGGAAAAGGATAATGTTTATCTTAATAAAGAAAATGAATTACAAAGAGTAGTTGTTGGTTATGATGAAAGTTTAGCTGAAGCTTTTGAAAATGCATGGAAAGAAGTTTTTTCTAAAAATTATAGACAACATAATGAAAAAACTGAATTTTATATGGCAAGTGCTAAACAATATACAGATCCATATTTATTAATTAATATTCCAAATTTCAAAGAATTAAAAATTAATTATAATCCACATTATAATGAAAGTTTAAATGGTGAAGGAAAATATACTTGGTTTGAATATATTCCACAAAGTACTTTAAAAATGGAAAATGGAAGTGTTCCATTAGTTGTATCACTTCACGGTAATGGAAATGATGCAAGATTACAAGGTGAAACAACAGGATGGCCAGAATTAGCAGCTAAAGAAAACTTTATGGTTGTAGCGCCTGAATGGCAAGATGTTGTTCTTGATTCTTCTACTCATGAACCAGGACCTAACTTTTTCAATTGTGATGGTTTAGAAGGAGATAAATTAATTGAATGGATAGAAATGTTAGAACAAAAATATCCACAAATTGATACTTCTAGAATTTATGTAACAGGATTATCAGCAGGAGGAAGTGCTTCTACATTATATGGAGCAAAATATAGTAAAGTATTTGCTGGTGTAGGTGCTGTTTCTGCACCTGGTGTTGATAAAGATGAATTAACAGAACTTGTTAAAACTTATAATGGTGGAGAAGTACCATATCTTTATTTATGTGGAGATCATGATTTCTTTGGAATGATTCCTGTTGATTTATCAAGCAAGAATGCTTTTGAAGTAGCACCTGGAGTTTATCTTCCTAGTGTAGATAGTAATGTTGATATGTTCCCATTTATTCAAGCATATCAAAAAATCAATCATTTAGCTGTTTCTGAAAAATATGATATGTCTTTAAATGAATATTATGGTATTCATTTAGATGATGAACAATGGATCAAATTAGGTGTAAAAGATACTTTAGAAGGAACTTTATCAAATGAAAATGGCATTATTATGAAGTTTGCTGCAATTAAAGATCAAGCACATTGGAATTATAAGCCTGAAGCACAATATATGTGGAATTTCTTTAAAAATTATCAAAGAGATACACAAACAGGTGAATTAATTCATGTTCATAAAAATAATGATGGCGAAAATGATGATAAAACAAATACATCAACTAAAAAACCTGAAAATGTAAAAACTGGGGATGAAAATAATATTTTATTATTTGGATGTCTTGTATTAATTTCTGGTGGAGTTGTTGTTTATATTAAGAAAAAAGAAGTGAATTAAAATAATTAAAAAGGAGATTGTCGAGGCAATCTCCAAATTTTTATTTTTTAGGTAATTTAAATGAGCTCTTTAATGAAACAATTCTGTTAAATACAAAATGATCATCAGTTGAATCTTTTGTATCAATACAGAAATATCCATTTCTTACGAATTGGAATGAATCACCAGGTTTGTATTTTTCAATAGCTGGTTCAACATAACAATCTTCAATAACAGTTAATGAATTAGGATTTAAGTTTAAAGAACCATCTTCATTATAAACACCTTTTTCTTCATCAACTAAGTTTTCATATAAACGAGCTGTTACTTTTTTACAATGATGAACAGGAACCCAATGAATTGTTCCTTTTACTTTTCTACCTGTAAATCCTGTACCATTTTTAGTAATAGGATCATAAGTACAATGAACAACTGTTACTTTTCCATTTTCATCTTTTTCAAAGTCAACACATTTAACGAAATAAGCATTCATTAAACGAACTTCATTTCCAGGGAACAATCTAAAATATTTTTTAGGTGGTTCTTCCATAAAGTCATCACGATCAATCCATAATTCTCTTTCAAATGGAACCTTTTCATAACCTAAATCAGGATTTTCCATGTTGACCATCGCATCTAAATATTCAACTTGTCCTTCAGGATAGTTATCAATTACTAATTTAATAGGATCTAAAACAGCCATCACACGAGGTGCTTTTGGTTTTAAATCATTACGAATACAATATTCTAACATTGCATAATCATTTGATGAGTTACTTTTTGTAACACCAACTAATTCCATAAAAGATTTAATGGATTCTGGTGTAAATCCTCTACGTCTTAAAGCAGCGATTGTTACTAGTCGAGGATCATCCCAACCATCAACGATTCCTTCATCTACTAAACGTTTAATATAACGTTTTCCTGTAATAACGTTTGTAAGATAAAGTTTTGCGAATTCAATTTGTTTTGGTGGATGTTCGTAACCAATTTCTTGAACGACCCAATCATATAAAGGACGATGATCTTCGAATTCAAGAGTACAGATTGAATGAGTAATTCCTTCAATCGCATCTTCAATTGGATGAGCAAAGTCATACATTGGATAGATACACCATTTATCTCCTGTGTTATGGTGTGTCATTCTAGCAACACGATAGATAATTGGATCACGCATATTAATGTTTGATGAAGCCATATCAATTTTAGCTCTTAATACTTTTGCCCCATCTTCAAATTCACCATTTTTCATTCTTTCAAATAAATCTAAGTTTTCTTCAATAGAACGATTACGGTATGGAGAATCTTTACCAGGTTCTGTTAAAGTTCCACGGTATTCTCTAATTTGTTCAGGACTCAAATCACAAACATAAGCTTTTCCTTTTTTGATTAAAAGAACAGCAGCTTCATACATTTGATCAAAATAGTTTGAAGCAAATTTAATATCACCATCATATTTTGCTCCTAACCATTCAACATCAGAGACAATACTTTCAACGAATTCTGTTTTTTCTTTCATTGGATTTGTATCATCAAAACGTAAATTGAAAGTTCCATTATATTTTTTAGCTAATCCATAATTCAATAAGATAGATTTAGCATGACCAATGTGTAAATAACCATTTGGTTCAGGAGGGAAACGTGTTGCAATTTTTGTGTATTTTCCTTCTGCTAAATCTTGATCTATAATTTTTTCAATAAAATTTTTACTTACTACTTCTTCTTTATCCATAGGAAGTCCTCCCATAATTTTTATATGTTTTAGTTTACCATATTTTCCTTGATTATAAAACATCCAATACTTCATAAATTAGAAAATATGTGCTAGAATGTTTGCGGAAGGTGATAACATGTTTAGAATAGGACAATCAATTGATATTCATCAATTAGTAGAAGGAAGAGATTTATATATCGGTGGTGTGAAAATTGATCACGATAAAGGATTGTTAGGACATAGTGATGCAGATGTTTTATTACACGCTATTATTGAAAGTATTATTGGAGCATTAGGCCTTGGTGATATTGGAAAACATTTTCCTGATACAGATCCTCAATATAAAGGAATTTCTTCAATGGTTTTATTGGAACATTGTTATCAACTGATGGATAAAGAAGGTTATGAAATCAATAACCTTGATAGTATTATTATGTGTGAAGCTCCTAAGATGGCTCCACATATTCAAAAGATGAGAGAAAATGTCGCAAGTAAATTACATTGTGACATCAGCCAAATTAACATTAAAGCAACACGTGGAGAAAAATTAGGTTTTGTCGGTAGACAAGAAGGAATGGTAGCTCAAGCGGTTGTATTATTAAGGAAAAAAGGAGTATAGAAATGGCAAAAGTAAGAACAAGATTTGCACCTAGTCCAACTGGATATATGCATATCGGTAACTTAAGAACAGCATTATATGAATATTTAATTGCTAAACATGATCATGGAGATTTTATTTTAAGAATTGAAGATACAGACCAAGAAAGAGAAGTTGAAGGTGCTGTTGATATGATCTATAAAGTTATGGATCAAACAGGATTAGGTTATGATGAAGGACCTAATAAACCAGGAGAAGTTGGACCTTATGTTCAATCTGAAAGATTAGCTATTTATAAAGAATATGCTGATAAATTAGTTGAATTAGGAGGAGCACATTATTGTTTCTGTGATGAAGAAACAATTAATAAAGCAAAAGAAGAATCTGATAATGAAGAATTAGGATATATTGATCCATGTAAACATCTTTCTTTAGAAGAAGCAAAACAAAGAATTGCGAATGGTGAAAAATATGTTGTTAGACAAACAATTCCAAGTACTGGAATTACTTCTTTTGAAGATGAAGTTTATGGACATATTGAAGTAGAAAATGCAGGACTTGCTGAAGGTGTTTTATTAAAGAGTGATGGTTATCCTACATATAACTTTGCTAATATCGTAGATGATCATTTAATGCATATCACTCATGTTGTAAGAGGAAATGAATATTTATCTTCAACACCTAAATATAATTTAATTTATCAAGCATTTGGATGGGATGTGCCAACATATATCCATTGTCCACCTGTTATGAAAGATGAAAAACATAAATTATCTAAACGTAATGGAGATGCTTCTTATCAAGATTTAATTAATAAAGGTTTCTTAAATGAAGCAATCTTAAATTATATTGCTTTACTTGGATGGTCACCTGAAGGTGAACAAGAAATCTTCTCTTTAGATGAATTAATTGAAGCGTTTGATGTTAAACGTATTTCTAAATCTGGGGCTATTTTTGATATGAATAAATTAAAATGGATCAATAGCCAATATATTAAAAAATTAGATACAAAACAATTAACAGAATTATGTTTACCATTTTTACAAGAAGCTTATGATTTAAGTGGTAAAAGTGAAGCATGGATTGAAAAATTAGTAGAAGTGCATAGAGATCATATTTCTTGTGGTGAAGAAATTGTTGAACAAGTTAAATTATTCTTTGAAGATGAAATTCATTTAGAAGAAGAAGCTATTGAATTCATGAAAGATGAAGCTATTCCAAATACTTTAGCTGTATTTAAATCTAAAGTTGCAGAATTAGCTGAAGAAGATTTTAAACAAGATCAAATTTTTGCTTGTATTAAAGCTACTCAAAAAGAAGCAAAAGCAAGAGGAAAAATGTTATATATGCCTTTACGTATTGCAACAACTGGTATTATGCATGGACCTGATTTAGCAGCTTCTATGGAATTATTAGGTAAAGAAAAAGTATTAGAAAGATTAGGATAAGAGATGCTCTTATCCTTTTTTTGTGATTTTTTTTCGGGATGATTAATTTGTGTTGCTTTTTTTTTGATGAAGGAATAATATATTGTCAAAAGTATGGTACTTTTCACAAAAAGGACATAATCAGATGGTATAATGGAGTAGAAAGAGGTGATAACAATGAAGAAAAAAATAATCGGTATTGTTTTAACATTCTTTATTGTTGTAAGTACTTTACTTACAGTTTTTGCCTTTAGAATAACACCAGTTACTTTAAAAAGAGATACGTTTGTGTATGAGTATGGAACACCTATTTCTAATAATCCTGCGGATTATGTAAATGCTAATGAAAGTGTTATTAGTGAAGTTCAATTAAATTTTTCTAATTTAAAAAATGAAATTGGATTATATAAAGTATCAGCTTCTTATGCGGGTGAAGAATTTCCATTTTATATTAGAATAAAAGATACAACCAAACCAGTTTTTACTTTAAAACAAGTTGTTTTTAATATAAATGTTAATGAAACAATTTCAGCATTAAACTTAATTGATAAAGTTGAAGATCAATCTGCAACAATGGCTTACTTTTTAGAAGACGATGGTAGTAAAAAAGAATCTTTAAAATTTAGTAAAAAAGGTTCGTATATTGTCAATATTGTAGTTGAAGATGCTGCAGGGAATCAAGCATCAAAATTAAGAGCTAAAATTGTTGTAGGAAATTTGGGAAATCATCCAACGCTTGAAGGTATTGACGATGTTGAAATTGTCCAAGGAACACACTTTGATATTATGGAAGGTGTAAGTGCCAGTGATGGTAATGGAAATGATATTACACATAGTATTAGAATTTTGAAAAATACAGTCAATACGCAAGAAGTTGGTACATATGAAATTATTTATTCAATTACAAATAGTCAAGGAAATAATATTCAAAGAACTAGAAAAGTAGAAGTAATTAAAAATGAAAGTGAGAAAAAGAAATGAGTATAACTTTAGCAATCATTTTGATTTGTGTAGCTATTTTTGTGATTATTAATTTTGTAGATCATTCAGATGAAAAATCAGCTTTAGCTATTAAATATGGGGCTTTCTATTTACCTAAAATAGAATATAAACAAGAATATTGGCGTTTTTTAACAGCTAATTTTGTACATGTTGATTTAGCACATATTTTTATGAATTGTTATGCACTTTATTATTTAGGTGGAACTTTTTTTGAACCTTTTTTAGGAAAGTTAGAGTATATTTATTTAGTTATTGTTTCAGGAGTTTTCTCTTATCTTGTGACTTATTTTGTATCAAAAAGAGATGGACGTTATCAAAATACAGTTACTTTAGGGGCAAGTGGAATTGTTTATGGATTTTTTGGAGCTATTGTAACACTTGGAATTGTTTTTAATGGTGTTTATTTATTGATTTTAAAAAATTTTATGGCTGTTATTGCAATTAATGTTGTTTTTACACTGGTTGATAGAAATGTTTCTAAAACAGGGCATTTAGGTGGTTTTGTTGGTGGTGTGCTTGCAATGTTAGTGCTTATAGGAAGTGGCTTATGCGTTTATTAATAGATGGAGATGCTTGTCCTAATCGTCAAGAAGTCATTGAACTAGCTCTACATTATGGAATAGACGTCTTATTGTTTATTGATTTTGCTCATGTTATTGAAGATGAAAGAATTCAAATTATTATGTGTGAAGTTGGTAAAGATAGTGTTGATCAAATGATTCTTTCTTATTTGCAAGATGGTGATTTGTTGATTAGTCAAGATTATGGATTGGCGAGTTTAGCTTTATTAAAAAATGTAACGATACTTCATGTTAGTGGAAAGAGAATTACTGAAGACAATATTAATAATTTATTGACATCACGTTATTTAGGACATCTTTCTAGAAAACAAAATAAGCATGTAAAAGGTCCTAAAAAAAGAGATTATAAAACATCACAATTCTTTTTAAGAGAATTGGAAAAAATATTGATTGAAAATAGAATAAATGAAGAAAAAGGGGCTGTTACGAAATTAAGTAGTTAATTTCGTACAGCCTTTTTCTTTGGATATAATATTTTTTCAGGTTTTAAATCTTTGGATGCTTTCCAATATTTCGATTCTATACAGTTCTTTCCCAAGAAGGTAAACATCTTTCGAATATTTCTTCCTAAACACATAAGCATTATCTCACATGAAACTTTTTGAATGCTTCTCCTTCTGATTCTTACATACTGCATATTTTGTTTTATTTGTCCAAATGTTCCTTCTACCTGTATGCTTCGATTAATCCTTATTTCTATACCTTTTGGACTTAGTAAATTATTTCTGACTTCTTCTTTTAATAATTCATATTCAGGTATAAGTTCAACTCTTCTAATATTTGTATTTTTGTTCTTTAAATATTTTTTACATTTATATTCATACCCACAATTACTGCATCCTGTAAATTCATATAATTTTCCATCCTTGTGTCTTTGATGAGATTTATTGTCAAATGGAATTTGTTTACCTATCGTTGTATTTAAACATATTATTCCATCTGAAAATGTAAAAAATAATTGAGGTTTCTTGCCGGAACGTTCTCCATTCCATTGTAAAAACTTTACATAGTTTCCTATATTTTTCTTTTTCATGAACCTATAGTTTTTATATATTCCATACCCAGAATCTGCACATTCATTCTTAGGGTATTTTTTATAATATGTATTGTATAACTCATTCATTGGTATAAATGTATGATAATCCGTTCTATCTTGAAAGACACCATACATTGTAATTAACCCACTAGATACCATTACCTGTACATTATAGGCTGCATGCATATTGCTTCCATGGCCAGAGTAGTGATCTGTTTTATAATATGAGTTTCGATTTTCTCCACATATTCTTTCTTTTTCTTCATATTCAAGCAACTTAACTAAGTATTTGTAGATTGTTTTATAATTTCTTTGTTGTACTGTTAGTCTTTTCCCTTTTCCGTTAGGAATTTCGTTTATCTTTATCTTTTCTTTTACAGCATAATTTATCATTTTTTGGTAGACATCATAACTTGATATCAATTCATTTGATGAAATATATCCCATATCAGAAAGCAGTTCTTTTATCTTTTTATCAAGCCTTCTATGAAATGTAGTAGGTTTCCAAACAAACTTGTATTTATTAGAATTAGCTTCTATCTTTGTACCATCTAAATACTGATCGTCCATATCCAAATCAAACATTTCAATGATTGTCTGAGTTATAGCTATGAATATTTCATATTGGTGAGGTACGATATATTTATTGATAAATTCACAAATAACTTTGTAACTTGGTGTGTCCTGACCCATTATATACATAACTCGAAGATCAAATTGACACAGTTCCTCCATTTCTCTTAATGAACCTTTAAATTTAGAAAAACAATAGACGACAACTGCAAATAGTTGAAAAATATCATATCCTTTTCTACCGGATAGAGATTTTTTGTCATTTAAAAATTCTTTTTCAAGTATTGATCCAACACCAGATTTGTCTAAAATTTTTAAAAAGATATCAATTTTTTTGAATTCCTCATTGCATATGTTTGAGGGAACTAGAAAAAGACTACATTTTGTAGTAAAATAGCCCACGTGATACACTTCCTTTAGCAAGAAAATTGTATCACAAAAGCGCTGAGGGTTCGATTCCCGGTGCGCTTTTTTAATTTATAAGAAAAAGGCCGTACGAAATTAATCACTTAATTTCGTAACAGCCCCTTTATTTTTTATTTTCCAGAATCTCCATAGTTTTTAAGTACACGAGCACTTGGATCATCTACATCACAGTTTTCCCATTCTTTATTTGGCATCCAGAAATCTTTGATCCATTTTCCTTGTTGTGGGAAGAATGATTCAAAGATATCTCTATACATTAATGATTCTTTAGTAAAAGGTGTACAATATGAATATTTATCTTTAGCGTTTAAAACATCTTCATCACTGTATTTATCTTCAGCTAATTCTTTTAAATAATCTACCATTGAATGACCAACAGCATCTGAAAAAGCAGCCTTTTCTCTAAATAAAATATCATGTGGTAAATAATCAGTTCCTTCAAAAGCATGTCTTAATAAATATTTACCTTTATTATAAACATTCATTTTTTTAGCAGGATCAATAGACATCGAATAATCAACAAAATCAAGATCTGCAAAAGGAACACGTCCTTCAAGAGCATGTGCCGAAATACAACGATCAGCTCTTAAAACATCATACATGTAAAGTTCTTTGATTCTTTTACTGGCTTCTTCTTGGAAAGCTTTAGCGTTAGGCGCAAAGTCAGTATATTTATAACCAAATAATTCATCTGAAACTTCACCGGTCATAATAACTTTAATATCAGTATTTTGGTGAATATATTTACATAAAATATACATAGCCATACTTGCACGAATTGTTGTAATATCAAAAGTTTCAAGATGATAAATGACTTCTTTTAAATGTTGATAGAGATCTTCTTTATTCATAATGACTTCTGTATGTTCTGTTCCTAAATAATCAGCAACTTGTTTAGCGTATTTTAAATCAATTGGATCACTTTCCATTCCAATTGCGAAAGTACGGATTGGTTTATCTGATAATTTTTGGCCAATAGCACATACTAAAGAAGAATCTAATCCACCACTTAATAAATAACCGATTGGAGCATCAGACATAAATCTTTTTTCTACGGCTTTTTCAAGTTTTGTTTTTAATTTTTTTGCAATTGTTTCTAAATCATCATCAACAATTGTTTTAGGATCACTTAAATCATTATAACAAACAAATTGACCATCTAAATAATAATGTCCTGGTGGAAAAGGCATAATATCATCGCACAAATCAAAGAGTGCCTTTGCTTCAGAGGCAAAGCAAATTTGATGCTCATTTTTACTATATCCATAGAACATTGGTCTAATTCCCATTGGATCTCTTGCTGCCATTAATTGCTTTGTTTTGTTATCATATAAAACAAGAGCAAATTCGGCATCTAAATATTTACATAAAATTTCAAGTCCATATTGTTCGTATAATGGAATCAAAACTTCACAATCACTTCCAGATTTAAAAGTATAACTACTTTCAAGTTTTGTTTTTAATTCTGGATAGTTATATATTTCACCATTACATACAAGTGTATAATCTTTATAAACAAAAGGTTGATTTCCATTTGTTGATAAATCCATAATTGATAAACGATTAAATCCCCATGTTATCCCATGATCAATTGAAACATGTTGATAATCAGGTCCACGATACGCTGCTTTATCTAAAGCTGTTTGGAAAACCTGTAATTCAAATTCTTCACTTCCAACGACTAAAAAACCACACATTTTAAATATCCCCCTTATAATTAAAAAACGCACATAGTGTGCGAGTATCGTGTAACATATAAATCCAAAGATATACATGGTACGGAAAATACTTCTAAGAGTACTCGATACCCGCTAGTTGTAACATAACTAGAGACGTTCTAGCCTACTTGCATTGCTTTCGGTAGACAGCTCGAAGGTGTTCTTCATATTTTTGTTCACTGCTAGTCTTTCACCATCTACTAGCTCGCTGTTGCTTCGTAAAAATACTACTCTCCTTGTCTTTGCTTTTAACTTGTTTACAGTATATTATAGGATTTATAAAAAATCAATAAGAAATAATTAATATGATAAAAAATAATTGATTTTATACAATTTTGAATGTGAATAACTTTTGAGACAAATTTGAGACAAAAAACTTCAAAAAATCATGTATAATAGTAATGTCTCAAAATAGAATTAATAAAGGAGTTAAAAAAATGCCAAAAGATATACATATGTTAGTAAGTATGATTAATATGAAATTAAGAGATGATGATATGCAATTATCACATGTTCTTTCTATTTATGATTTAGATGAAGCTGATTTTATGAAAAGACTAGATGAAAACGACTATTATTATGATGAAAGCACTAACCAAATTAAAACAAAATAATTGTTTTATCAAAGAATAGTGCTATAATTAGAATACTTAGACGGAGGGAATTTAAATGTTAAAATTAGAAGATTTTAAAGCGGCTAAAAAAAGAGTTGATGAGGTGATTTTACCAACTCATTTAATACATAGTGATGCCTTTTCTGAAGAATGTGGAAATGATGTCTATATCAAACCTGAAAACTTACAAAAAACAGGAGCATTCAAAATTAGAGGTGCTTACAATAAAATTATGAAATTAGATGATGAAGCAAAGAAAAAAGGATTAATTGCTTCTTCCGCTGGAAACCATGCACAAGGTGTTGCTTATGCAGCAAAAAAATTAGGGGTCAAAGCAACAATTTGTATGCCAGCACATACACCATTAATCAAAGTTGATGCAACAAAAGCACATGGGGCAGATGTTGTTTTATATGGTGAAGCTTATGATGAAGCTTATGAAAAAGCTGTAGAATTACAAAAAAGCGAAGGATATACTTTTGTTCATCCTTTTGATGATGAAGATGTTATGGAAGGACAAGGGACAATCGCTTTAGAAATCATGGAAGAATTACCAGATGTTGATTATATTTTAGTACCAATTGGTGGTGGAGGATTAATTTCAGGTATTGCTTGTGCAGCAAAACAAATCAATCCATCAGTTAAAATCGTTGGTGTTGAACCAGAAGGTGCAGCAAGTGCACTTGCTGCAGTTGAAGATGATCAACTTGTTAAATTAAGTGAAGTAAGTACAATTGCTGATGGGACAGCTGTCAAACAAATTGGAGAAACTCCATTTGAATATATTAAAAAATATGTTGATGAAATTGTAACTGTAAGTGATTATGAACTTATGGAAGCTTTCTTATTACTTGTTGAAAAACATAAATTAATTGCTGAAGGATCAGGTATCTTATCACTTGCAGCTTTAAAGAAATTGCATTGTAAACGTAAAAAAGTTGTTTCACTTATTTCAGGTGGAAACATGGATGTTATGACAATTTCTTCAATGATTAATAAGGGACTTATTTCAAGAGGAAGAATTTTAACATTCTCAGTACAATTACCAGATATTCCAGGACAATTAGAAATTGTTTCTCATTTACTTAATGAATGTAATGCCAATGTTATTGGAGTTGAACATAACCAATTTAAAAACTTTGCTCGTTTCTCTGAAGTTGAATTAAGAGTAACTTGTGAAACAAATGGTGAAGCTCATATTCAAGCTATTGTCGAAAAATTTAAAGAAAATGGCTATACTATTGAAAGAATTAACTAATTCTTTAAACCGCTTATTAAGCGGTTTTTTTGTATTAAAGCATACTTAGGTGTGCTTTTTTTATTAATAAAATGAAAGGATACAAAAGATGAGAACATATGTATATAAATGGATTTTAGGTCCATAGGCAATCGTAAGATTGTCTTTTTTTGTTATTAAAATTAAATAAATGGAGGAATATGAAAATGAAGAAAAGAAAAATATTTGATAAAGCAGTGAAATTATTTGCGGTAATGATGCTTGTTTTATCAATGTGCTTTTTACAAAAGTATACAAATAATGTAGAAGCTTGGGATAATAGTACACCGCATGAATTTACGAGAATTAAAGAAATTAATTATCCTTGGTGGTGGTCATCTAAAATAGGAAGTACAAAAAGATGGTCTACGTATATGTGCAAATATGATGATAAATATGCTTATTGTTTAGAATCAAGTAAAAAATCACCAGCTGTTGGTAAATATCCAGCACAGGTGATTGAAAATAATGAAGCTGTAAGAAAGATTCTTTATTATGGTTTTGGTGGTCCAGGGTACAGTCAAGCATCTAAAGAAATGTACGCAGCTGAATTAAAGGCTTGTGTACCAGATGATTTTGGAGATAGTCATGGTAATTTTGATGATGGTGCGTATTTATTTACACATATTTGGCTTTCTTATGCTTATGCTGGAGATTTAATGGGATTAAATTTAAAAGACTTTAATTCAAAATGGCCAAATTCTGATGGTAATGGTGGTTATGGAGATAATATTTTATGGGGTTATCATTGGATTATGGATCAACCTGATATTGGATATGCTTATTTTAATCCAAGTCAAGATGGTGGTATGACGGCTTCTTTTAAAGCAGAATTTGATAAAGAAAATAAACTTCAAAAAACAAATGTTGTTAAATTAGAAGGTACAAGTCATGCTACAATCAATGTTCCTTTACAAGACAATGTGACATTACACAATGTAACAAAAGGAACTAAGCAAACAGGTGGTATTGCAAATGTAAATGGTGGAGAAAGTTTTTATTTAACAGCGCCAATTAAAAATAGTCCAAAAAACTATAAGTCAGGAAATATTGCCGGGAAGGGCTGTGAAATGTTTACAGCATTAGCTATTAAAGATGGTGCTGATGGTACACAAACTGAAGGTTCATGGAATTTGGATCCTGATGGAAATGTTTTGAAATATGAAGTTGATTGGCTTGATTATGGAGCGTTACGTCTTTCTAAGGTTGATAATACTTCTCAATTTCAAAAAAATTCAAAATTTAGATTAATTTCGACATCTTATAGTGGTTATGATGAAACTTTTGAAGTGACAAAGGATGAAAATGGTGATTATGAATTATTTATTGATTATTTACCAGTAGGAACATATTCTCTTACTGAAATTGAATGTGATGATCACTATGCACCAGCTGTTGCTAAATGGCAAGTTACAATTGTAAAAGATCAAACAACAAAGAAAATCGTTGTAAATACATTAAGACCAACAGGAACATTAAAACTTCAAAAGAAGCTTGAAGATGCCTCTCAAGGAGCTATAAATCTTGCTGATAAGGATATTACAAAGACGAAATATCAAATTATAGCTACTGATGATATTATTGATACGGTATCTTTAAAAAAATTATATTCTAAAGGAGAAAAAATTACTTTAGGAAGTGGAAAATGTATTATTGATACAAATGATGGTCAATCAATGACTTATTCAAATGGTATTGCTGTTTCAAAAGGGGTAATGGATGAAGAAGGAATTATATCTGTCGATGAAAATGGACAGTTTGAAGTTACAGGAATTCCTCTTGGAAAATATCAAGTAGAAGAAGTTGAATGTCCTAGTGGCTATGTATTAGATACTACACCTTATGAGTTTTCTATTACGCAAAAAGATTACACTACAACTATTTATACAAAGTCACATGAACAAACAAATAAGATAACCAAAACAACATTTACTAAAACAGATGTTACAGGTGATCAAGAAGTTGTTGGTGCCAAAATGTCTGTTGTTAATGAAGAAGGAACTCTTATAGATGAGTGGATTTCATCTGATAAAGCACATGAAATTGATGGTTTAGAAAGTGGTAAAACATATTATTTAAATGAAGATACGAGTCCAGCAGGATATGTTAAAGCATCAAGAATTGAATTTAAAGTGAATGAAGATGGAAAAATTCAAAAAGTGAATATGAAAGATAAAGTGGTAACTATTTCTAAAATAACTTTAGGTGGAGAAGAAATAGCAGGTGCTTTATTACAAGTAATAGATGAAAATGGAAATATTTTAGAACAATGGTATAGTGATGGAAAAGTTCATTATGTAAGTGGTCTAGAAGAAGGAAAAACATACACTTTACATGAAGATTTAGCACCATTAGGCTTTACACTAACAAATGATATTTCTTTTATGGTTTCTTATGAAAAAGAAAATCAAAAAGTGGAAATGGTAGATTCAATGGTCAAGGTTTATAAACAAAAAGAAGATGGTAGTTTATTGAAAGGTGCACAACTTACAGTTGCTTCTACTAAGACAAAAAATAGAGTTGATCAATGGATAACAGGACAACATCTTATTGATATTGATGATGAGATGAAAAAGAAAATGTTAAAGAGAGAAATTTGTGAAGGTGAAAATGATAAAGGTGAAGAATATCGTATTGTATCACAATTAAAATCAAATGATTATTTTTTAATGTTAAAAGATAATGATGATGTTGTTTATT
Source organism: Bacteroidaceae bacterium (assembly GCA_963618275.1). Taxonomy (GTDB): domain Bacteria; phylum Bacillota_I; class Bacilli_A; order Erysipelotrichales; family Coprobacillaceae; genus Faecalibacillus. Next base: position 8,471 of record CAVESC010000033.1, on the reverse strand, counting down.
ATTGTATAGATGTACAAGGTAATGAAACAGCTCATTTAGTTCAAGGGTTAAATAGTGGAGAAAGATATATTCTTAGAGAAACTTTGACACCTAAAGGTTATGCGACATTTAAAGAACAATTATTTACTGTTGATGAAAAAGATGTTGTTTTAAAAGTAGTAGATGAAGATATTAAAGTAGATATTTCTAAAAAAGATATTACAGATAAAAAAGAATTAGCAGGAGCTCATTTACAAGTAAAAAATGAAAAGGGTGAAATTGTTGATTCTTGGATTTCTACTAGTCAAGAACATCGTATCAGTCATTTAGAAGTAGGAAAAAAATATATATTAGAGGAAACTCTTGCACCAAATGGTTATGAAAAAAGTGAAAAAGTTGAATTTGTTATTAAGAATACAGGACAAGTACAAAAAGTAATTATGTATGATCAACCAATTATTCAAGTAGTCAAAACAGGAGATCATACAAATATGGATGGTTATCTTGTATTAGGTGTTTTAAGTGGTCTTTGTCTTTATTTATGTAAAAAAAGGGATAATATAAGATCCCCTAAATAATTTCATCAATAAGACCGTATTCTAAGGCCTCTATCGGATCTAAATAGTAATCACGATCACAATCATGAATTATTTTTTCTAAAGATTGTTTAGAGTTTTCACTTAAAATAAGAGAAAGCTTTTTCTTTTGTTTACAAATTCTTTTAGCATTAATTTCAATATCACTTGCTTGTCCTTCTAAAGAAGCAAGTGGTTGATGAATCATGATTTCACTATTTTTTAAGGCACATCTTTTTCCTTGAGTACCTGCACTTAGAAGAATAGAAGCCATGCTAGCGGCCATGCCACAACAAATTGTACTGACATCACATGAAACAAAGTTCATTGTATCAAAAATAGCAAGTCCTGCAGAAACACTACCACCAGGAGAATTGATATACATGTAAATGTCGCTTTTATTATCTTGAGCTTCTAAGTAAAGTAATTGACCAATAATTGAACTTGCCATGGCGTCGTCAATTGTTCCTGTTAAAAGAATAATTCTTTCTTCTAATAATTTAGAATAAATGTCATAGGCATATTGATGATTTTTATCTTTTTCTATAACGGTTGGTATTAGATGCATAAAATAACCTCCATATGTAATTATAGAAAGGTATTTAAGAAAATATTCTTAGGTTATTTAATTTGTAAAAAATTAATAAAAAAAATTTAAAAAAAAGGTCAAAAAAAGTGTAAGCGCTAACGATACGATAGAATGGGAATTATTAGAAAAATAAAGGAAAAATTAATGCATCTTATACAAGAAATCAACGTTGTAATAGTTGCTTTTGTGAAGTTTTTGACTTATAATAATGGCATAAAAGCTATTTACAAGGAGGAATATTAATAAAATGGCAGTAAAAGTAGCAATTAACGGATTTGGACGTATCGGACGTCTAGCATTCAGACAAATGTTTAATGCAGAAGGATATGAAGTTGTAGCAATCAACGATTTAACTAATCCTAAAATGTTAGCACACTTATTAAAATATGATTCAGCACAAGGTAAATATGCATTAGCTGATACAGTAGAAGCTGGTGAAGATTCAATCACAGTTGATGGAAAAGAAATCAAAATCTACGCTAAAGCTAACGCAGCTGAATTACCATGGGGAGAAATCGGTGTAGACGTAGTATTAGAATGTACTGGATTCTATGTATCTAAAGCTAAATCTCAAGCTCATATCGATGCTGGAGCTAAAAAAGTTGTTATCTCAGCACCTGCTGGAAATGACTTACCAACAATCGTATTCGGTGTAAACGAAGGTACTTTAAAAGCTTCTGACACTATCATCTCAGCAGCTTCATGTACAACTAACTGTTTAGCACCAATGGCTAACGCTTTAAATAAATTAGCACCAATCAAATCTGGTATCATGTTAACAGTTCATGCTTACACTGGAGATCAAATGGTATTAGACGGACCTCATAGAAAAGGTGACTTAAGAAGAGCTCGTGCAGCTGCAGTTAACATCGTTCCTAACTCAACAGGTGCTGCAAAAGCAATCGGATTAGTAATCCCAGAATTAAATGGTAAATTAATTGGTTCTGCACAACGTGTACCAGTTCCAACTGGATCTACAACTATCTTAACTTCAGTTGTTGAAGGTGAAGTTACAGTTGAAGAAGTAAATGCAGCTATGAAAGCAGCAACTACTCCATCATTCGGATATACTGAAGAACCATTAGTATCTTCTGATATCGTAGGAATCACTTACGGATCATTATTCGATGCAACTCAAACTATGGTTAAACCATTAGACAACGGAACTACTGAAGTTCAAACAGTTGCTTGGTATGACAACGAAAACTCATATACTTCTAACATGGTTAGAACTATTAAATATTTTGCTGAATTAGCTTAATCTAGCGAAAAATATGCTAAATAAAAAAGGGTTTCAAGATAGAAGAAGCCCTTTTTTTTACGTCAAAACCCGCATGAAATCAACGTTTTTTTGATTTGCGGGTTTTTATTTTTTATGAATAAAATAATGGCCAAAAATGCCCTAAAAATGGGCTATACCAAAAAAATACCAAAAAAATTTGAAAAAAGTGCAAAATTTCCACCAAAAAAGCACCAAAAAATCATTAATTTTTGATGCTTAAAATAAGTGTCTATTCAGGGTTATTTTTATAACATTCTACAAGTGGATAAAGGATATTCACAATCGAATTATAAGTTTTCTTATCAATAAGATTTTTTGTATTAATTGCGTAATCAAAAACCTTGGATAGTTTTTCTATTCTTTGGTGATCTTCATTATAATCTCCTTTAGTAACTAATTGAATGTTCTTTTCAAATAAATTAATAAGTGTACTAGAATTATCTTCTTCATCCAAATCAAAGAGCTTCAATACATATATTAAATCATTTTGATTTTTAATGTGCTTAACTATTTCAATATTTGCTTTATAAATAGCAATTTTAATTTGTTTTAATAATTCTTCACTAATTGATAGATCTCTATCAAAATCTATTCTCCAACAAAAATATTGTAAATTACCAATCAAAAAGTAATCTTCCATGATCATCACATCGGCATCTTCTCCGGTAAGTACTTCAACAGGTAATTGAAAATAATCTGCAAATTCTTTCAAACGTGATATTTTTGGAGTAGTTCTGTTTTCCTCATATTTTTGAATTGTAGTAGGTTCTATCTGCATTTCACTTGCCATTTTTGCACGTGACTTCTTGAGATAATCTTTTCTTAAAAATTTTAGTCTATCACCTATAGTCGGTAATGTTGATAACTTTTCATAGAGTGATTGCGACTCAATTCTATTAATCAATACATTATTGATCGTTAACATAGTATGTATCCTCTTTTCTGTTTATAATGGTATTATTCACTAATTTAGCATATTTATGCTAAAAACATATTGAAAAGTATAATTTTAAATGCTAGTATATGTATGTAATCAATTTAGCATAAATTTGCTAAATTGTAAAGAAGGAGGTGGGTACACATGGAAAAACTCTTTTGGGGTGCAACTGAAATTGCAGAATATGCAAATGTATCGAGAAGTAGTGCCATCAATTTTATGAAACGCATGCGTATCATGTATGATATTGATCCACAAAGATGTTTGTATGGAAAAATTCCAGTTACGGTAGTTAAGGATTTTTTTAATCAAGAAGTAAAAAAAAGGAACTAATTGGTTGCGACAATTAGTTCACATGTAAATTTGGAACAATTTACTTCTTGATTATATCGAACTTGTGAATAAAGTTCAATGTTTTCAAGAAAGGAGATTAGTCTTTATGGCTGTCTATAAGACAAAAGATGGTTATGTGATGAAAGGGACAATTAAAAGAGGTCCTAATGATTATTATAACTATACAAAAAAGTTAAAAGGTGTGAACACGAAGAAGGAAGCACAGAAAATAGAATTAGATTTTAAAGATAAATTTAATTTTGAACAAAAACAAAAAGTCAGTTCGGTAACTTTTAAAGAACTTACTAAATTATATGATGATAAAGTTAAAAATAATATAAAAGCAACAACCAAACAAACCAATGCCTATATGTTGATGAAATTTGTAGATTTATATGATTTAAAAGCATCTTCAATTACTTCTGCTGATATTCAAAAGATATTAAATACATTTATCAAAAGAGGGGCTTCAACAAATTATGTAAATGGAATCTACTCTTATCTAAATAAAATTTTTAAGTTTGGTGTAAAAGAAAACTATATACTCTATAATCCTATGACTAAAATAGATCGTTATAAAAAACCCGATGAGATAAAAAAGGAAATGAAGTTTTATACTCCTGAACAGTTCAAACAACTTATGTTAACTGCGCCGAAGGATAAAGTACATCATGAATATGAATGTTATGTAATTATTAATGTTCTTTATTTTACAGGTATGAGAGTAGGAGAACTATCAGCACTTACTTTACAAGATGTGGATTTAAAGAAGAAAACAATTCACATCAATAAAACATTAAGTTTCGGAATTGGAGATAATAGGTGGCATATCGGTCCAGCTAAATCAAGTCGAAGTGAAAGAACAATTATGATTTCTACAAATCTTTGTGAGATTTTAGCAGAATATATCAGTTATTATAAAAAGATATATGGAGTGACAAATCAAACATTTTTGTTTGGTGTGGATGTTCCTATTGCAAGAGAAACAATTAGACATCGTTTTTGGGATATGGCGGATCTTGCTGGATTGGAAAGAATTCGTTTGCATGACTTACGCCATTCCCATGCAAGTTTATTAGCAAATATGGGATGTTCAGTTACAGCGATTGCTCGACGTATGGGACATTCTGAAGCGGAATGCTTTAAAACATATATTCACTTATTTGTTAGTACAGATGTTGATCTTGTGAATAAAATTGATAAAGTTTTTTAAGGAAAATTTATGGCGGAAAGAAGAATGTTTTCCAAAACAATAATAAATAGTGATTTGTTTTTGGATTTGCCATCGAGTGCACAAAATTTGTATTTTCATTTAAGTTTGAATGCTGATGATGAAGGGTTTGTGAATAGTCCAAAAAAGATTATGAAATATGTGAATAGTCAAACAGAGGATATGGAACTATTAATAGAAAATGGATTTGTAAAGAAATTTGATAGTGGTATTGTTGTGATTATTCATTGGAATCTTCACAATTATATTCAAAAGGATCGTTTTAAAGCAACGATTTATCAAAAAGAAAAACAACAATTAGTATTGGTTGGAAAGAAATATGTAATGAAAGATGAATGTACACAGTTTGTATCCGATGTGGATACAAATTGTGTATCCATTTTGGAAACACAGGATAGTATAGAAAAGAGTAGTGAAGAACAGGATAGATTAGAGTTGGCTGGAATCTTAAATGAAATAGAAAATGAAAAAGTTAGAGAAAAATTTGAAAGCTTTATAAAGATGAGAGAAAAAATTCATTCACCTTTAACTCCAGATGCATTAAGAATAGTAATTAAAAAAGCTTATGAATTAACAAAAAGTTTAGCAAATCAAGATGCAGCAATCATTATGATATTAGATAGAAGTATTATTAATAATTACAAAGATATCTATCCATTAGAAAATATGGAAGTTGGAGTTGCAAACCATTTTGAAAATATAAATTGTGAAGTAGAAGAAATGGATGAAAGCAAAGAAGGAATATATAAAGAGTGGTTAAACACAGATAGTATTGCTAATTTAGAAGTGCAAAGAGCTTATAAGAATTCTTTAGAAGAGAAATTTAAAAAACTCTATAATGAAGATATTGAAGTTTATCATAATAGGATGTTAAATTCGTAGTTTTTGTATTAGCAAGCAACGTATTTTGTGCCCAAAATACAATCACAAGTTGGCAGCGCCAACTAAGAAAGAAGGTCGAATATGAAAAGAAATCATGAAATTAAAGTAAGATTGAATGATGATGAATTTAATGATTTGAATGGAAAAGTTATTAAAAGTAAACTTAGCCGAGAAGAATATATCAGACGTTGTTTTTCAAAATCGTTGATTAAAGAACCTCCTCATCTTGATTACTTTCGTTTAAAAAATGAATTCAATCATATAGGAAATAATCTCAATCAAATTGCAAAATCATTAAATACTTATGAACAAGTCGATATACATTTTATAGAAATAACTATTAATGAATTAAGAAACATGATTAAGAATTTAGAACAAGAAGTAAGAGGTGTTTAAGGCAGTTACTTCGATTTGGTGTGTTAAGGATCGACTTGATCATGTTGTTCATTATGTAGAAGATGAAGAAAAAACAGTAGATACAGTTATAGATTATGTGAACAATGATAATAAAACAAATGAGAAAAAGTACGTTACTTGTATCAATTGTGACTCATTTGATCCATGCAAATCAATGATGAATACAAAGAAGTTCTTTAATGATCATAAACAGATCATGGCATTTCATGGGTATCAATCATTTGAACCCGGAGAGGTAAGTGGTGAAGTTGCACATGAAATAGGTGTTAAACTTGTTGAAGAATTATATGGTAATCGTTTTGAAGTTGTTGTCGCAACACATGTAGATAAGAATCATATTCACAATCATTTTCTTTTAAATTCAACTTCATTTGTTGATGGAAGAAGATTTTGTAATACTAAAAAAGATTATCAAATGTTAAGAGAAACATCTGATAAGTTATGTTTAGAATATGGATTATCTGTTATAAAAGAACCAAAAAAATATACAAAGAAAGTAAATCAATATATCTTAAAATCATTTATGAATGAAATAAAAAGAGATATTGATGCAGCAGTTCTAGAGTGTGCAAGATATATGGAATTTAGTGCAGTTATGCACAATAAAGGCTATTCATTTGGTGAAATAAATGATGAACCCGTTATTTATCATCCTTATTGTGAAGAACCGATTTATATAAAATCACTTGGTAATCAATATCATAGAGAACAAATAAAAGAACGATTAACAACAAAAGTCATTCCATTTCAAAATATGGAACAAAACAAATATTACTATCGGTGCAAAGATTACTATCGACAATATAGGCAAAAGAAACTTCCACAACTTGCTGGAATGTATGTAGCACGTTTAGTTTATTTGAATATACTTCCTCAGGTAAAACAAAAATTATCTAAGGAAGCAAGACGAGAACTAAAGAAATTAGATCAATATACCAATGATATTGAATTACTAGCAAAAAATAAGATAGAAGATATTACGCAGTTAGATTCTTATCAAGAAAGTAAACAAGATGAATTAGACTACCTCATTAAACAAAGACAACAGTGTTACTACTACAGACGAAAAGCAAAAGATGAAAATGAAAAAGAAATGTGGTCAACTAAAGCTAAAGAATTTACACCACAAATTAAAAGCTTAAGATTTGAAATCAAATCATGTAAGCGAATAAGAGAAAGAAGTATTCAAAAAGATATAGAAAAATTAGCAATGAAGAAAATAAAACAAAGAGAAAGCAGGAATGAACGATGAAAAAGATATAATATGTTCAAGTTGGAGATTATCAATTACCAAACTTAAAAGCAGAAGAAATACATTTAAATCGCTTTGGAAGAGCAAAGCTGGAATATTTAAAGAAACATGATTATGGACTGTATTTCAAATTACTTTCAAAAAATGAATTAAATGATTATCTGTTAAAAGTGCAAAAAGAAGCTGATGATTTATATGAAAGATTGGTTGAAGAATATAAAATCAAGTGGAATGTTACTGAAGAACTTAAACAAAAGAATCAAATTAAATGGGTTCAAATGATGAATAATATTAAGAGCTGTATAGATGAGATTATTAATAAAGAGATTATTGAAATTTAGGTTTTATCAAGAAAAGTGTGTAAGTAATTTTAAAATCACTAAAAAATAGGTTATTCAAGTTTGTGATTATTTCTTGTGATGTCACTAAAATCACTTATTATTTAATAAGTAGCAGAGTTAAAACTTATTTTTAATACTACTGCTTTTTGAGTATATAAAAGATTTAAAAATAAAACCAATTCAGGGCATTAGTTACGAATTGGTTTTATTTTGTTATGATAATTTTCCAGATGGGCTACATGTGAGTGTGACAGTTCTTGTAACTGTTACGCCTGGTGCATGTCCTGTAACACTTGCTATAGCTTTGTTACCACTTTTTGAAGCTTTTTTATTACTTAATGACCACATTGCAGATGGCTTTGTTGTACTTACAGCAGCTTTTGTACAAGTGCATGAAGAACCATTATAAGTAAAAGTTCCAGTTACTGAAACAGACCACATAACTTCTCCAGACGCATTTTTGTATTTTTCTGTTTTTGTACCGCTTTTGCTGCTTCTTGCTAACGGGTTTATGTTTGAAACAATTGTTGTTTCAATATAATCACCATTTGATAAATATTCAATATTTTTATTTTCTTCAATAGCATTTACTGGAATGATGGTAGTAATCATCATAAATGCTATGAAGATAGATGTAATGATTTTTTTCATAG
>CAVESC010000032.1:0-26026 GCA_963618275.1 Bacteroidaceae bacterium | reverse complement strand
CCTTTAGCTCAAAGTAATAATTATATTTATTTAGAAGAACTTGAAAAAGAAGAATTACTTGTTCCTACCCAAAGAATCAATGAAATATCTAATTGGTTCTATAAGAAGAATTTACAATGTCATATTATTTGTGGTTTTTCTCCTTTAATGAATGCAATTGTCTTAGTAGAAAATAATTTAGGTATTGCAATACTACCTGAATCATGTAAAAAAGCAATCTCCTCAAAAAAAATAATGATAAAGAATTTCACAGAAAAAAGATATTCAACAGTTTCATTAATATGGAAAAAACAATATGAAATACCCCATGTTATAAAATCTTTTATTGATTATGTTGAGACAAATCCCATGAATTATAGATAAATAATCTATGATTTTTAATTTGGAAAGAATAGTAAAATACGTTATATTATAAATAGTAATAATTACTATTAAAGAAAGAAGGGAAAGGCTATGAAACAAAAATTCTATAAATGTAATCATTGTGGTAATGTCATTGAAAAAGTAGAAGATAAAGGCGTTCCTATTGTATGCTGTGGAGAAGTCATGAAAGAACTACAAGCAGGCATCGAAGATGCTGCTTATGAAAAACATATTCCAGTTTATACAATTGAAAATGGTACCGTTCATATCATTGTAGGAGAAGTAGAACATCCTATGTATGAAGATCATTGGATTGAATGGATTTCTTTAAAAACAGAGAAAAGTATACAAAGAAAATACTTAAAACCTGGAGAAAAACCAAGTGTAGACTTTAAGATCTTAGAAGATGAAGAAGTAGAAGAAGTCTATGTTTATTGTAATCTTCATGGATTATGGAAAAAATAAGATAAAAGGACTTATAGGTGAAAATCTATAAGTTTTGGCACTCTAAACTTTGATGGGGTTTCGTCAAAGTAGCCTTTAAAGTTTTATGGGGACACCGACCCCATACCAAATTTAGAGTTAAAGATAAAAGATATCAGATTTATTACCTGTTGAAGGTAATGATTGAAAAAAGCACTTCAAATGTAAATGGAGTGCTTTTAAACTATTTCTTTAAATAAATAATAATTCCCATATGCAAAAGTTTGTTTTCAAAATCATTTAAATCAAGTTTTTTATAATTGTTTTTCTTGTGTGCTTTAGTGATCTACTTATTGAGCTATGATTGACATTTTCTTCTTTTGCTATTTCTACAATCTTTTTGCCTTCTAAAGCATATTCAAGAAACCTTTTTTTAGCAATAGGATTTAAATCATCCAAAATGCAATAAATAATTTCAACGTTTTTCTTCCGTAACTCCTCGTTTGTTTTTTGTTCTTTTGTTTCTTCTAATTTATTTAATATTGTTTCAGGAGTATTATTTGTTAATAAATATGTACGTGAAATATAATCGTTTAGATCTAAGGTGTACTTAACATAATATCTATATTGACTTATTGAACAAATTTTCTTCCTTTCTTTCTTTTTCTAATAAATCTGCCACTTCTTCTGGAACATCATAATATGTGTTTTTTTTATACTTATCAGGGTAATACCTATGTAAATCAATGCTTTTTTCTTTTATTCCATCTTTGTGTGATTTTATCATGTTTTTTTCCTCCTATAATACAAAGGAAAAAAACAAAAAACGTGCATGAAATTTTCAATATAATTAATTTATTTTATTAGAATTTTAAAAAATAGGAATATCTATGGGAAAATAACCCTTTATTAAGGGAAAATATATAAATAAATTATTATTATATGCACGAGAATTAAAATTTTTCACTGAATTATAGGAGGTGAAAAATTATGATAGATAACATTTGCAGGGGAGAACTATATTTTGCTGATTTGAATCCATATGAGGGATGTGAGCAAGGTGGAATAAGGCCAGTCTTGATAATTCAAAATGACAAGGGAAATCAATTTAGTACGACAACAATAGTTGCTCCTATAACATGCAATATCTATACAAAGAAACGTATTCCGACACACTTTATAATAGATTACGCTTTAGATAGAAAATCAATTGTTTTATTTGAACAAATTAGAGTAATTGATAAAAGCAGAATAATAAGGTACATAGGAAAATTAAATTCAAAAGATCTAAAAAATATTGATACTAAGATTGTTATCAGTTTAGGTATTGAAAAAGTATAAAAAATTAATGGCAATGATGTATAAAGTTCAATTCGTTATATTCAATCACATCCTAGAAATTTGAAAATAAAATTAATTGTTAAATATAAGTAAGAGACTGGATTGACTATTAATGAATAAATAGTAAAACAAAAAATAATGGTTTTGTTTTTTCTTCAATATACTAATGGATCAATTTTATTTGTTTCTATTAATCTTAATTATTGTTTTCAAAGTCATTTCATACATCAATTATTGTTGTAAGAATAATTTAATTAAATCTAACTAAAGAAAAATAATATATACACATCAAAGGCTTTATTTCTTTATGTATTTTAAGAAAGCATTAAATGATTATGTTTATTTAATTTTTGTGATTTCAAATATTATTAGAAGCTTTTACTATTTGATTATTTTATAAGAAATATCAATAAGTAATTAATGAAGATTATCAATAAAAGAGATAAAAAAAGAAAGGATTATTATTCAATATCACATTGAATACATAGACATTAAATGATATAATTTGTCTATAATAATATAGGAGGAATTTTTATGGCAAACCTACGAGAAACAATTAGACCATCTGCAGATTTAAGAAATCATTATAATGAAATTTCGAAACAATGTAGAGAAGAAAAAGAGGCGGTAATCATTACTGTACATGGTAAGGGAGATACTGTATCTCTTTCTTTTGAAGAATATCAAAATATGAAGGCACATATTGAATTGTTAGAGACTCTTGCTGAAGCTGAAGATGATGTTAAAAATGGACGAGTTGCTCCTATTAGTGAAACGTTCGATGATTTAAGAATGGTATTAAAAGGTAAGTAACATGAAATATAATATTATTCGAACAGATAAAGCAGATGAAGGAATCAGACATACTGTTTTGTATTTAGCAAATCATTTTGGCAATGAATTTGCTTTAGAAAAGTTAGATTATATTGAAAACACTATCTTACTTTTAGAAGATAATCCCTATATTGGAACGTTGCCTAGATATGCAGTGTTAAAAAGACAAGGTTACAGAGTTCTGATATTAGAAAAGAATTTAGCATTCTATAAAGTTAATGAAGAAAAAAAAGAAGTTGTTATTTATGCGTTTGTTGATCAAAGGCAAGATTATTTGAATATTATTAGAGGTTTATAAAGCAAAAAAGGGTTTTATATTCTAATTGTGTTGATAAAAATGAATATTTGGATGTACATGATGAGTTAGAAGATAAAGTGAATGCTCAAATTAAGAAATAATTATAAAAGCAACGAATCATTAGAAAAGTAAATCATGTAGAATTGGTTTTGTTAGAGTTAATGATTATAAATTAGAAACTTAGCTTGCTGATCAGCAGATATTTAATGAAAATAGTTCATTCAAAATTAAGAAAAATTCATGCATTTTTGATACAATGAAACATTATTCAAAAATTTTGCTAAGTAATATGTTTTTATAGATACCTAATTTGAAATATCAAATACTCTTTTTAAAAGAAATACTTAAATAATGTTGTTCTAAAAGAATTACAACCAATAATATAACAATGCTACTAAACGAAAAGGTATTATAACAAAATAAATATTCATAAATAGAAAAAGAACCATGAGACAGTATAACTGAAGCATTGTTCTTTTTTGTTTAACTTATATATGGAAAAATTCTACAGCAAAATAATTCAAAACATGGAAACTGTCTTTACAAGAAGATTTAAATATGAAAATTGCTAAAAATATAAGCATTAAAAAAATTTAAAGAAATTATTGGAAATGATGCACGAAACTTAATAGTTTTATCAGTATAGTGAAGGGATTGAAAGAATCCTAGAGAGAACCTTGAAAAGTAAATAAAGACAATATTAATACATGTCCAAGATTAATATACAATCTGAAATAATGATACTCATGATTAGCCTTAATCCGAGCGTTAGAAGTGTCGCAGGTTTAGGAATCATACAGGATAAAACAAAAAAGAAACCTGTTTGTTATTCAACAAGTGAACTGCATTGGCAATGTGGTTACTAATATTGAATTTTTTTAAATAATTAACATGAACTATATAAAGGATAATAATATGTTTACTATTGTATATATAAATAAGAAAACTATTGAAATAAAACAAGATTATTTATATGAGTTAGAGGATAATACAACGATTCATGATCAGTTAAAAAAAGATTATTTAATAGAAAATCTTTACAGTTCTATAGAAACACTAACAACCAAAAAAAAAAGAAGAGTGATTTCTTATTATTTTAATAATGAAAGTATTGAAGAAATTGCTTTAAAAGAACAAGTGAGTGAAAGTGCTATAAGGAAATCTATTCATCAATCGTTGATTCGATTAAAAAGAAAAATAAACAAATATAAATAAATTTGTACATTTGTGAAAGTTAATTATAGTGAATAAAATGTGTTTGTAAAATAAATAAGAAAGAAGGATATTTAAAATGGAAACACAAGAAAAAAAAGAAGTAATGACAGTCAATGAATTTGCTGAAGCAACAGGAATACACTATGCGACAGTAAGAAAGTTGATCAAAGAAGAAAAAGTTTATTATTTTAGATTAGGGAAAAGATATTATATAAATTATCCAAAAACAATGGAACATTTATATTCAAGTCCTTTAAACGATATCTTATGAACTAAACCTAAAAATAAAGCTTAAAAGCAAAAAAATACTAAAGAATGGCTCAAAAATAGTTTATTTGTCGTTTAAAAAATTGGAAAATTAAAAAGGGAAACAGCCAGTTTACTCTTATACAATTTAAAATATCACGGTATTTCAATAGATTTGATAGATTTTAAAAATAAAAGATATTATAAATCCGTTGGAAAATCGTGGTATTTTATTGGTGTTGAATAACCTGAAATAAAAAAGTAACCTAGGCGTTAAAGTCTAGGTTTTTTAATTATATTTAAGGAGATACAATCTATGAAAGAAATAAATATAAAAGAATTAACAAACTATATTAACCCTTTTGAATTAAAAGAAAAACCTGCTATTGCAGTTGCTAGTGATAGCAAAGAAACAAATGGATTAACGATTGGCTGGGCAGGATTTGGTGTTTTGTGGAGAAAACCAATGGCTACAGTTTACGTACACAAAACTCGTTACTCTAAGCATATTTTTGATGGAGCTCAGTATTATTCAATTTGTTTTATGGATAATGATCATAAAAATCAATTAGGCTATTTTGGACGCGTTTCTGGCAGAGATGAAAATAAAATGGAAAAATGTGGAATGACTGTTAATAATGAGGATGTTGCTCCTTATTTTGAAGAAAGTTCAGTTGTTGTTTTGTGTAAAGTAATGGGGGAAAGTGATTTTGATAAGGATAATGTAGACGAAAGTGTTTATGAATGGTATCAAGAAGAAGGTGTTCATAGTCAATACTATGGAGAAATTATAAAAGTATTGGTTAAAGACTATAAGTAAAACTTATGATCTTTATTAATAAATAAGGGCTATGAATATCTTGTGAAAATGTTATCATATTCTTGATGAAATAAGGAGGAAGAATCAATGGGTAAATTATTATTAACTGGTGTTGATGGTAACTTAGGTCAATTAGCTGCTGATGTATTATTAACACTAGAACCAGTAGAAAACTTAATTTTTTGTGGGTATAGTGAAGAATCATTAAAAAAATATGCTGAAAAAGGAATTGAAACACATGTAACAAACTTTAATAATCCTGATGGACTAGCAGAAGCTTTTAAAGGCGCAGATGCATTAGCGTTAATTTCTATGCCTTTTGTTGGTGTTAAAAGACAAAATGCTCATAAAAATGCAGTAGATGCTGCAAAAGCAGCAGGAGTAAAACAAATTATTTATACATCTTTAGTAAATGCTGATGATGAAACAAATCCATCGGTAGAAAAGAAAGATCATATCTATACTGAAAAATATATTCAAGAAGTTGGATTGGATTATCAATTTATGAGAAATTCTCAATATGCAGAAGCTATGATAACAAATTACTTCACATATGCGCATATGAATGCACCACTTACTAATTCACAAGGTGATGGTCTAATGGCATACATTTCACGTGTGGATTGTGCTAAAGCTTTAGCTTATGCTTTACACAGATCAAATGAATTCCATCATAAAGTATGGAATATTAATGGTCTAGAATTAATGACGATTTCCACTTTCTGTGCTATTGGAGATGCAAGTACAGGAAATCATGTACCTTTTGTTAATGTGACAGATGAAGAAAACTATCAAATTTGGGATGCAATGGGTGTTCCTAGAACAACAGATGGTGTTTTCCAAAAAGATTCAGAAGCACCATTTTCTTCTGATGGTATGGTTACTTTTGCTCAAGCAATTAGAGAAGGTAAAATGGATATTCATACAAAAGATTTTACTGAACTTACAGGAGATACACCTATTTCCGTAAGATATATGTTTGATCATCAAGAAGATTTCCAAATTGGTGAAAGACATTCTAAAGATAAATAAGCTCTTAGATAGAAAGTGGACACATTTAAAATGTCCACTTTTTAATTATCTAAAATCCATTTTATCTAGTTTTAATAGACATTTTTTATGTTTTATGTCATAATACCAAAGCTACTTAAAAGAAAGGAATGACGATATGATATCAACACAAAATGTATCTTTAAGATATGGAGATAGAGCATTATTTGAAAATGTTTCTGTTAAATTTACAGAAGGTAACTGTTATGGAATTATTGGTGCCAATGGTGCTGGTAAATCTACGTTTTTAAAAATCTTAGCAGGAGAAATTGAACCAAATAAAGGTGAAGTTATTATTGAACCTCATAAAAGATTATCTGTTTTAAAACAAGATCACTTTGCATATGATGAAAATAAAGTTGTTGAAACTGTTATTATGGGTAATAAAAGACTTTATGAAATCATGCAAGAAAAAGAAAGATTATACGCAAAAGAAGATTTTAATGATGAAGATGGTATTTTACTTGGTGAATTAGAAGGTGAATTTGCGGATATGGATGGGTGGAATGCAGAAGCTGATGCTGAGACAATGTTAAATGGTTTAGGAATTACTTCTGAATTTCATGATATGTATATGAAAGACTTAGATGGAAATCAAAAAGTGAAAGTTTTATTGGCACAAGCACTATTTGGTGATCCTGATATTTTATTATTAGACGAACCTACAAACCATTTAGATTTAAAAAGTATTAATTGGTTGGAAAACTTCTTGTTGAATTTTAAAAATACTGTCATTGTTGTTTCTCATGACCGCCATTTTTTAAATAAAGTTTGTACACATATTGCTGATATTGACTATAGCCGTATTCAATTATATGTAGGAAACTATGATTTCTGGTATGAATATAGTCAAATGCAAATACAACAAGCAAAAGATCAAAATAAAAAAGCTGAGGCAAAGAAAAAAGAATTAGAAGAATTTATTGCAAGATTTAGTGCGAATGCTTCTAAAGCAAAACAAGCAACTTCTAGAAAAAAATTATTAGATAACTTAGAAATGGTAGATATTAAACCATCTCTTAGAAGATATCCATTTATTGGTTTTAAACCAGGAAGAGAAGTAGGAAATATTGTTTTAAATGTTGAAGGTCTTACAAAGATTGTTGATGGTGAAAAGCTTATTAATAATGTTTCGTTTTCAATTCAACCAAATGAAAAAGTTGCTTTTGTAGGAGATGATAAAGCAACAGAAGCATTCTTTAAAATCATTATGGGTGAAGATCAAGATTATGAAGGAGAATTTAAGTGGGGTGTTACAACAAGCCAATCTTATTTCCCTAAAGATAACTCAAAATATTTTAATGATTGTGAATTAACACTTGTTGATTGGTTAAGACAATTTACAGATGGAAATGTTTATGAACAAGATTTAAGAGGATGGTTAGGAAGAGTTTTATTCTCTGGGGAAGAAGCTTTAAAGAAAGCAAATGTTTTATCTGGAGGAGAAAAGGTAAGATGTATGCTTGCTAAAATGATGATGGAAGATGCGAATGTTTTAGTTTTTGATGAACCAACAAACCATTTAGATCTTGAATCGATTCAAGCATTAAATCAAGGGCTTATTCAATTTAAAGAAAATATTTTATTTACATGTCATGACCATCAATTTGTTCAAACAATTGCTAATAGAATTATTGAATTCAATAAAGATGGTATTATTGATCGTTTATCAACATATGATGAATATTTAGAATATAAAGAAGAATTAGAAACAAAATAAAGGATCCGGAGGGATCCTTTATTCATTACGATTATATAGGTTTTATAAGGGAAGGAAATTTGAAAAAAATTTTTTCTAAGAAAGATGTTTAAATATTATTTATCTTTCTTGTCTATATAATAGCTAACAATTGTGAACTGAATATTTCTTATTAAACAAAAAAAGTCTTTTTCAAGACTTTCTTGTTTAAATAATAATTGGGAAGGGAATATGAAATTTATTATTTAATGAAAGATGATTGATCTTTCATGGTTATAATATAGATGAAAACTATAACAGAACAATGGCTCAATCATGTGTTTTTATGTGATGTTATAAAATTAAATGATAAAGAAGATTGAAAAAAATTATCATTTTGGTAAAATTGTTTTAAGCAATGCGAGGTGATAAAGTGGAATTACATTTTACAAAAATGGAAGGTATTGGAAATGACTATATTTATGTAGATGGGATTAATCAAGAAGTACCGATGAATCGAGAATTTATAAGTCGTATTTCTAATCGCCATTTTGGTATAGGTGGAGATGGCATGATTGTTATTTTAAAATCAGATCAATATGATTTTAAAATGAGAATGTTCAATTTAGATGGTAGTGAAGGAATGATGTGTGGAAATGGAATTCGTTGTTTTGCTAAATTCTGTTATGACCATCATTTAACTGATAAAAAAGTATTAAAGATTGAAACTAAAGCAGGTTTACGTATTGTTGAACTTATTTTTGATGGAGATAAGGTAGTTGGTGCAAAAGTAGATATGCAAGAACCTATTTTAAATTGTAAAGATATCCCAGTTATTTTTAATCAAGAAAAAATGATTAATGAAATAGTTAAAATTGGAGATAAAGATTATGCTTTAACTGCTGTTTCAATGGGAAATCCACATGTTGTAACTTATGTGGATTCATTAGATTTTGATATTGAAACAGTTGGAAAACAATTTGAAAAAGATGAAATATTTCCAGAATCAGTCAATACTGAATTTGTTGAAGTAATCAATGATCATTATTTAAAGATGCGTGTATGGGAAAGAGGCAGCGGTGAAACAATGGCTTGTGGTACTGGTGCTTGTGCAGTCATGTATGCAAGTTATTTAAATGGTTATTGTAAAGAAAAAGCAACAGTTGAATTACTTGGAGGAAAATTAGAAATTGAACTTCAAGAGGGGCATATTTTCATGACTGGTCCAGCAACAACTGTGTTTGAAGGAAAAATAAAAATATAAGGAGGAAATTTATGTTACAAACTGCAGAAGAAATTATTAAGTATATTGGTGATGCTAAAAAACAAACACCAATTAAAATGTATTTAAAAGGTGAAAATTTACCCGATACAGATGCGTTCCATTTATTTGGAGATAGTCATTTTAAAATTGCAATTGGAGATTTAGATGCTATTAATGCTTACGTTGAAGAAAATAAAGATTTAATCAAAGATTCATTTATTGAACAAGATCGTCGTAATAGTGCTATTCCAATGTTAGATATGAGAAATATCAATGCACGTATTGAACCAGGATGCTTCATTCGTGAAAATGTTTCTATTGGAGATAATGCCGTTATCATGATGGGTGCTGTTATCAATATCGGTGCTAAAATTGGAGAAGGATCAATGATCGATATGGGTGCTGTTTTAGGAGGACGTGCTGAAGTTGGAAAACATTGTCACGTTGGAGCTGGAGCAGTGTTAGCTGGTGTTATTGAACCACCTAGTGCTTCACCTGTTATTCTAGAAGATGATGTTTTAATTGGTGCTAATGCAGTTGTTATCGAAGGTGTTCATATTGGTAAAGGTGCTGTTGTAGGTGCAGGAAGTATTGTTACTCAAGATGTACCTGCTGGTGCAGTTGTTGTAGGAAATCCTGCAAGAATCATCAAAGAACAAAAAGACGAAAAAACTGAAGGTAAAACACAATTAATGGATGATTTACGTAAAATCTAGGATACAATTATGGAACAATTATTAGATCAAATAAGGACATGGCGTCGTAGTTTGCACGCCATTCCTGAAATCGGTTTTCAAGAATATAAAACATCAAAGTATCTTTATGAAGAATTAGAAAAAATGGGGTATCAGCCTTTAAAAATAACAGAGACGGGAATCGCTGTTTATCTTGATTTCCATAAAGAAAAAACACTTGCTTTTAGAAGTGATATAGATGCTTTAGAAATTGAAGAACAAACAGGTGTATCATTTAAAAGTACACATCAAGGAAAAATGCATGCTTGTGGCCATGATGGTCATATGACAGCACTTCTTGGACTTGCTTATAAGTTAAAAGATATTAAAGATTTGCCACATAACGTTTTACTTATTTTCCAACCTGGAGAAGAAGTAGTTAATGGGGCACCATCGATTATCAATACAGGTATTTTTGAAAAATATAACGTCAAAGGAATTTATGGTTTACATATGTTTCCAGATGTTGAAGAGGGAAAAATTGCTTGTCGTAAAGGTCCTTTAATGGCTGAAAGTGGTGAGTTAGATGTCACTGTTCATGGAAAAAGTGCACATGCGGGTAAATATCATGAAGGTATTGATTCCATTGTTATTGCAAGTCTTTTGATCAGCAATTATCAAAGTATTATTTCTCGTATGATTTCACCAATGCAACCTTGTGTCTTAAATATTGGTGGAATTCATGGAGGAACAGTGAGAAACATTGTCGCAAGTCAAACAAGTTTCCATGGAACACTTAGAACGTATAGTGAAGAAGTCTTTTCACGTATTGTAGAAGCAATGAAAGGATTTAATCATGGAATGGAACAAGCCTATCATTGTCAAATTGATTTTGCCTGTCAACCTTTTAACCCACCTGTTTTAAATGATGCACATTTATATGAAGAACTTAAAAAGAATGTTGGCGCAAATTTCGAAGAACTTGAAGAACCTGTCATGTTAGCAGAAGATTTTGCTCATTATCAAAAAGTAATTCCTGGGGTTTTCTTTTATGTAGGGACAAGATGTAAAGAATATAATTCTGGTCTACATACACCAACTTTTAATTTTCATGAAGAAGTTTTAGTGCAAGCGGTAGAGCTTTATGAAAGGCTTGCGAAAAATGTACAATTGGGGGACTAAAAATGAGTTATTATGAAAGATCATTGGATGCTTTAATGCATGCCTATGGAAGATATGATGTCACATTTGATCACGGGGATGGCATTCATTTATATGATGTTAATCAAAAAGAATATATCGATTTCTTTTCAGGAATTGGTGTTAATTCTTTTGGTTATAATTATCCTGCTTATGTAGAAGCAATGGAAAAACAATTACATAGATTAATGCATATTTCTAACTATTTTAATACTGTTGAAACAATTGAAGCAGCTGAATGTGTTAAAAAGGCAACAAAATTAGATAAAGTATTCTTTACAAATTCAGGAGCTGAATCAACAGAAGGTGCTTTAAAACTTGCACGTAAATATTATTATCAAAAGCATGGAAAAGCAGATAGCGAAATCATTTCCTTAAATCATTCTTTCCATGGAAGAACAACAGGATCTGTTAAACTTACAGGAAATGCACATTATCAAGAAGCTTTTGGACCATTGATTGAAGGTGTAAAATATGCTGATATTAATGATTTAGAAAGTGTTGAAGCTCTTGTAAATGAAAAAACAGCAGCTATTATCGTTGAACCTGTTCAAGGTGAAGGTGGTGTCTATGTTTGTTCAAAAGAATTTTTAACAGGAATTAGAAAATTATGTGATGAAAAAGATATTGCTTTGATTTTAGATGAAGTTCAATGTGGTATGGGAAGAACGGGAACAATTATGACATATTTCCAATATGATATTTTACCTGATATTCTATGCTTAGCTAAAGGAATTGGTGCAGGTTTCCCAATGGGAGCCTTTGTTGCTAATAAAAAATTTGCAGCTGCAATGGAACCTGGTGATCATGGTTCTACTTATGGTGGAAATCCAATGGCTGGACAAGCTTGTAGAACAGTTTTTAAAATTTTAGAAGAAACAAAAATGATAGATCATGTTCAAGATATTAGTGAATATTTAATTGAAAAATTAGATGATTTAAAAGATAAATATTCATGTATTAAAGAAAGACGTGGTTTAGGATTAATGATTGGTTTAGAATTTGATCGACCAGTTAAAGATATTGTTAAAACTTGTTTAGATAATGGTCTTATTGTTGTAACAGCAGGAGCAAATGTTGTTAGAATGTTACCACCATTTATTACAACTGAAAAAGATGTGGATCAAGCAATTGCTATTTTAGATCAAGCAGTTGAAAAAAATATTTAAAAAATTTAAAAAATTAAAAGAAAAATAGGATGTTTTTGACATATATATTGATGAGGTGATAAATATATGTTGAAATATCCTATTTTTTTACAAGATAGTGAAAACAGTTGTGGAGCATACTGTATAAAAATGCTATTAAGTTATTATAAAAGAGATGATGAAATTAAAAATATTAAAAAAAGATGTCGTCTTACAAAAGAAGGAATTACGATTTATGGTTTAATACAGGTTTTAAAAGAATATCATATTGAAGCTAAAGCATATCAATGCGAATTTAAACATCTCTTTGAAGAAGTAACATGTCCTGCTATCGTTCATTTAAAACAGGATGATTTATATCATTATGTTGTTTTATATAAAGTTAAAGATGAATATTTTTTAGTAGGTGACCCAGCTCAAGGACTTATTAAAATGTCATATGAAAGCTTTTCTAAACAATTTACAGGAGTTATTGTGACTATGGAACATATTGGAATGCCAATTGTCGAACGAAAAAATTATACATTTCAAAGTTTTTTAAAAAATCATTTTAAACAACATTATGCATCTATTATTAAGATTATAATAAAAACAATTGCGATTTCATTTCTAACAATGGCATTTTCGTACTATTATCAACTGCTTATAGATTCTTTTTCAAATTATCAAGTATATCAAATTATTATTATTTCTTTAGGCTTTGGTATATTATATGCAGTTAAACTTTTATTAGATTATTTAAGAAGAGTGCATATTCTTGATTTAAGTAAAGAATTAAACAATGAATATGCTTTAAAAACAATGCAAAATTTGATTTATCAAGATTATGATTATATTCAAGGGTTAGAAAAGGGAACGTTATTATCTAGATCTCAAAATTTATTTGAATTAAGTCAATATTTTATAGAATTTTATCATGTTATTTTTATTGATAGTGTTTTAATGTTTTTTATTTTATTTTTTATTTTATATATACATTTTTATTTATTTTTAATTATTTTATTAATGATGCTGATTATTTTTACGATGTTTTATTTTTATAGTAAAAAATTACATACTGAAAATAAAAAAATTTTAGAACAAAAAGAGCTTTTAAATGACGGTTTGTTAGAATTTCAAGAAAATTATTTTCAAACATTACAGTTTAAAGTGAAAAAAATGATGAAAAATAAATTAGGGTATTTATATGATACATACTTTATGAATATTTATCATCATGATGAAATAACGAATATTCATCAAATTCAATTAGAAGCTCTTATTCAATCAATGATCATGATTGCACTTTTATTTGCCGTTATTATCTATAAAAAGCATCATATATCTTTAGGAACAGTCATGTTAGTTTACTTACTACTTTCTTATATGGTAGATCCTTTAATGAAAATATCTATATTTATTGCAATGCATGATGAATTACAAATTATTTTTGAAAGATATAAAGAAATGCTTCCTGAAAAAATAGAAAAGAAAAAGAAAATTAAAAAGATTAAAAGTATTGAATTAAGACATGTAAGTTTTAGCTATGGTTATACACATCCACTTTTTGAACATTTTCAATTAAAGATAGAGAATTCATTATTTATTCAAGGTAAAACAGGAAGTGGTAAATCGACACTTTTAAAATTGATAATGGGTCAATTACAGGTAACTAAAGGTGAAATATATGTAAATGGGTATCGCATACAAGAACTTGATTTAAATAGCTATTATAGTCATATTAAATATTTAAATAAAACACCTGTTTTTTATAAGGAATCATTAAGAACAAATATGATTTTTGATCGTTATTTTTTAGAAGAAAAGATGATTGAATTATTACATTATTTTATGTTAGATGAATTGATAAATGGGTTGGATTTAAAACTTGATGAACAGGGAGGATTTTTGTCATCAGGGCAAGGACAACTTGTAATGATTATTCGTGCTTTGTTAAGTCAACCGGATGTATTAATTTTAGATGAAGCTTTTAGTAACATAGATCAAGAAAGACTACAGTTATTGATTGATTATTTGAATTTACAAAAGATGATTGTGATTATTGTTTCTCATCAAATAAATATGATGAACTGCAAGTTTGACTGTGTTATAATTGATTCAGGAAAAATAGTGAGTGAGGAAGAGTATGGAAATAGATTTAGCGCTTATTAATGAAGTAGAAAACTTTAACGAAGATTATGAAAGTATTTATTTAGAAATTATTCAAGAAGCATGTAAACAATTGGATATTCAAGATGATTTAGAATTATCAGTTATTTTTGTAGATGATCAACGTATTCATGAAATCAATAAAGAATATCGTAAAATTGATCGTAGTACAGATGTTATTAGCTTTGCTTTAGAAGATAATGAACAATATTATATTGAAGGAATGCCAAGAGAAATAGGAGATATTTTTATTTCAATTGATCATGCTAAAATGCAAGCAGAAGAATATGGACATTCATTTTATCGAGAAATGTGTTTTTTATTTACACATGGCTTGTTGCATTTGTTGGGATTTGATCATATGAATGAAGAAGATGAAAAAGTAATGTTTTCAAGACAAAAAGAAATATTGAATGCTTTAAATATTGAAAGGAAATAATATGGATCAAAATAAATTAATTGATTTAGCTTGGAAGGCAAGAGAAAATGCTTATACACCTTATAGTCACTTTAAAGTAGGAGCTTGCATTGCTTTAAAAGATGGAACATATGTTCAAGGATGTAATATTGAAAATGCAGCTTATGGGTCAACAATGTGTGCAGAAAGAAATGCTGTTTTTGGGGCTTATTGTAAAGGCTATCGCAAAGAAGACATTATTGGACTAGCAATTGTGGCTGACTGTAGTCCAATTGCTTCACCATGTGGTGCCTGTAGACAGGTTTTATCAGAACTTGTTGATTTAAATATGCCAATCTTTCTAGCAAATAAAGAAAAAGTAGAAAAACATACAATTGGAGAATTATTACCAATGGTATTTATAGGAGAAAGTTTATGAGTTTTAAATCAGGATTTGTCAGTATTGTAGGACGACCAAATGTTGGTAAATCTACATTATTAAATCAAATATTAAAAACAAAACTTGCTATCATGTCTGATGTTGCACAAACAACACGTAATACGATACAAGGTATTTATACAGATGATGAAGCACAAATTATTTTTATGGATACACCAGGTATCCATAAACCTCAAGATGGTTTAGGAAACTTTATGAATACAACTGCTTTAAATAGTATTTATGGAGTGGATATGGTTTTATTTATTGCACCAGCAA
This sequence comes from Bacteroidaceae bacterium, assembly GCA_963618275.1. Classification (GTDB taxonomy): domain Bacteria; phylum Bacillota_I; class Bacilli_A; order Erysipelotrichales; family Coprobacillaceae; genus Faecalibacillus. Next base: position 10,209 of record CAVESC010000032.1, on the reverse strand, counting down.
ATGAAACTATTGGTAGAGGAGATCGTTTTATTATTGAACGATTAAAAGAAGCTGATGGACCAGTTTTCCTTTTACTTAATAAATGTGATTTAGTGTCTAAAGATGAAGTTGTTAAGAAGTTAACAGAATGGAAAGAGCTTTTTGATTTTAAAGAAATTATTCCTATTTCAGCTTTAGAAGATCAAAATGTTGATACATTGATTTCTACAATTAAAACATATTTAAATGAAGGAATGATGTATTATCCAAAAGATCAAATGACAGATCATCCAGAAAGATTTGTTATGGCTGAGTTTATTAGAGAAAAAATACTTTATTTTACAAGAGAAGAAGTTCCTCATAGTGTAGCAATCGTTGTTGAAAGAATGGCAGAATTGGAAGATGGCAGTGTAGAAGTTATTGCAACAATTGTTGTTGATCGTAAGTCTCAAAAAGGAATTTTGATTGGTAAACAAGGTAGCATGATTAAAAAAATACGTCAAAATGCTCAAAGAGAAATGAAACGTTTTTTACAAACAACAGTCCATCTAGAATTGTTTGTTAAAGTTGAAAATAACTGGCGTAATAAACAAAAATATTTAAAAGAATTTGGTTATAACGAAGATGACTATTAAAAAAGAAGAAGTTGTTTCATTAGGTATTGTTTTAAAAACACATCCCTATAAAGAAAGTGATTCTTTAGTCACTGTTTATTTTAAAGATTATGGAAAAATGACTTTGATTGCTAGAGGTGTAAAAAAATTAAAAAGCAAAAATGCCTCAGCTTGTCAAAGTTTAACACTTTCGGAGTTTACGTTTATTCCAAGAAATGGATTATCGACGATGATAAAGGCAAGTTCAGTTGAGTTTTATCGTTATATCAAAGAAGATTTAGAGTTAGAAGCTTATGCAAGTTATTTTATGGAATTTGTTTTAAAAAACGAAGAAGATAATCAACCAAATTTAGATATCTTTGATACTTTAAAAAAATCATTAGATGCTTTAAATCATGGTTATCCCTATCAATTAGTTTATCTATTATATAATTCATTTATTTTAAAAAGATGTGGGATGGCTTTACAAGTTGATGGCTGTGTAAGATGTTTAAGGCAGGATCATATTGCTGGAATTAGCTTAGAAGATGGCGGTTTTGTCTGCCATGATTGTTTATCAATTCATGATAAACAATTGGATAAGGAAACTTTAAAGGCTTTTCGACATATTAATAAATTAACGATTGATTCCATTGATCAATTAAAAATTCCAACGGAATCTATTGATTTATTAATGGAGGTTATGGATTACTATGTTGATGAGATGACGGGAATTTTATTTAAAACAAAGAAAATGATACAAAGTCTTTCAAAAATATGACAAAAGTCGACACTTTTGTCTTTTTTTATATACAGTTTTTGACTATAATAGAAACAAAAGTAGGGGGAGGATTTATATATGGGGCAATTTTTACCGATAAATAGAAAAGAAATGGAAGAAAGAGGATGGCAAGAGGTAGATTTTGTTTATATTTGTGGTGATGCCTATGTAGATCACCCTTCATTTGGAGCAGCTATTATTTGCCGTACACTAGAGGCAAATGGTTTTAAGGTTGCTTTTTTATCGCAACCTGATTGGCATAAGGTTGAAGAATTTAGACAATTTGGTAAACCACGTTTAGGTTTTTTAATTTCATCAGGTAATATGATTCAATGGTTAATCACTATACTGTTTCTAAAAAAAGAAGACACAAAGATTCTTATACACCGGGTGGAGAAGGTTTTAAAAGACCTGATAGGGCAGTTATTGTTTATAGTCAAATGGCAAGACAAGCTTTTCCTGATGCCAATATTTTAATTGGAGGCATTGAAGCTTCTCTTAGACGTTTAGCACATTATGATTATTGGAGTGATAAAGTTAGAAAATCAATTATTATTGATGCCAATGCGGATTTGTTAATGTTTGGAATGGGAGAAAACAGTATTATTGAAGTTGCAGAAGCCTTAGATAGTGGATTAGATATTAAATATTTAACATATTTAGATGGAACAGTTTATAAAACTAAAAATATTGATGATTTAAATAAAGATGATTATCTTATGCTTCCTAGTTATGAAGAAATTACAGCATCTAAAAGAAAATATGCTGAGTCTTTCCAAAAACAATATTTAAATACCGATCATTATAATGCTAAAATCTTAGTTGAACCTTATCAAGGATGGTATGTTGTTCAAAACAGACCTAATAGACCTCTTACACAAAGAGAATTTGATAGAGCCTATGGTTATGATTATAACCGTAATTATCATCCAAGTTATCAACATGTTCCAGCTATTGATGAAGTAAAATTTTCACTTATTTCTAATAGAGGATGCTTTGGATCATGTAATTTCTGTGCTTTAGCGTTCCATCAAGGAAGAATTATTCAAGCAAGAAGTCATGAATCAATTATTGCTGAAGCAAATAAAATGGTTTGGGATCCTGATTTTAAAGGATATATTCATGATGTTGGTGGTCCAACAGCTAACTTTAGAGATACTGCCTGTGATAAGCAAAAAACAAAAGGGGCTTGTCCTACAAAACAATGTCTTTGGCCAGAACCTTGTAAAAACTTAAAAGTAGATCATGAAGATTATTTATCACTGCTTACAAAATTAAGACAACTTCCAAATGTTAAGAAAGTTTTCGTACGTTCAGGTATCCGTTATGACTATTTAATGTATGATAAAAATGATCATTTCTTTGAAGAACTTGTTCAACATCATATTTCAGGGCAATTGAAAGTTGCCCCTGAACATATTAGTAATCATGCTTTAGATAAAATGGGAAAACCAAGACGTGGACTTTATGAAAAATTCGTTGATAAATATTATCGTATTAATGAAAAATATAATAAAAAACAATTTTTAGTTCCTTATTTAATGTCATCTCATCCAGGATGTCGTTTAGAAGATGCCATTGAACTAGCTGAATATTTAAGAGATATTCATCATCAACCAGAACAAGTTCAAGATTTTTATCCAACACCTGGAACGCTTTCAACAACAATGTATTATACAGGATTAGATCCTCGTGATATGACACCTGTATATGTTCCTAAAGATCCTAAAGAAAAAGCAATGCAAAGAGCTTTGATTCAATATAAGAATCCAAAAAATTATGATCTTGTTTATGAAGCTTTAATTAAAGCTAATAGAAAAGATCTTATTGGTTTTGGTAAAAAATGTTTGATTAAACCACGTACAAAAAGGCAAAACTATAACCAACCTTATACAAAAAGGGGGGCATAGATGATGAAACTTACAGAAACATATACATCTTTAACACATACACATGTTAAGTTTGATATTTATCAACCTAATGTGATTTTAAGATATAAAGGAATTATTCAACTTCATCATGGTTTATGCGAACATTCTGAACGTTATCAAAAATTTGCAGAATATTTAAGTCATGAAGGGTTCATTGTGATTGTGCCTGATTTTCCTGGACATGGTACATCACTTTATCATTTTGAACAAGGTTATTTTGGAAGCGGGAATGCTCTTGATACATTGATTGAAGATATGCAACGTTTAAGACATATTATTGCTAAAAGATATGAAGATCTTCCTTATTTTATGATAGGAGTTGATTTTGGTTCACTTGTATTGCTTAAATATGCCATGACGTATGGAGATTATATTAATGGGATGATTATGCTAGGAACATGTATGAAAAATAATTTTTATTATCGCATGAAGTCAATCGTTGATTTAAATATTTTATTACATGGACAAATGAATCGATCAAGAGTAATAAAAAAAGCAGTTGATTTATTTTTACAAAAAAATTTAAATGGTTGCTATAAAATGAGTAATCAAAAAGAAGTAAAACTTTATCAAGAAGATCCATTAAGCGATTTCGTTTATACAAATCAAGCTTATCATGATATATTAGAATACATAAAATATGTAAGTGATGAAGATCATCTAAAACAACTTCCTGATTATTTACCTATTTATTTATTATCGGGTGGTCTTGATAATCTTACAAAAAATGGAAAAGATACTATAAAACTTTATCGAATATTAAAAAAAGATGGTTTAAAAGATCTCCAATACAAGATTTATGATAATAGAAGACAAGATATTTTACATGATAATAATTATCGAGATGTCTATCATGCTATCATGCATTGGCTAGATGAAAGAACCTATATATAGTACCCTTATAGTTGGTTGACAAATATCCACTATAAGGGTATTTTATTTGTACGCGAAAAGAAGATAGAAGACTTGGAAAGCCAAGTCTTTATTCATTTATATCGTAAAAAGGAGAAAAATATGGCAACTAAAGATATGGATAAATTAGTAAATCATGCAAAATCAACTGGTTTTGTATATCAAGGTTCAGAAATCTATGATGGACTTGCAAATACATGGGACTTTGGACCACTAGGTGTTGAAATGAAAAATAACATTAAACGTTTATGGTGGAAAAGATTCATTCAAGAATCTCCTTATAACGTTGGATTAGATTCAGCTATTTTTATGAATCCAAAGGTATGGGAAGCTTCTGGGCATGTTGGAGGATTCTCAGATCCATTAATTGACTGTAAAGAATGTAAAACAAGACATCGTGCAGATAAATTAATTGAAGCATATGATCCTTCTGTACATAGTGAAGGTTGGACAAATGAACAAACAATGTCTTATATTAAAGAACATAATATTGTTTGTCCTAATTGTGGAAAAAGTAATTTTACTGATGTTAGACAATTTAAATTAATGTTTGAAACTCATATGGGTGTTGTTGAAGATGATAAATCAGTTGTTTATTTACGTCCAGAAACTGCACAAGGTATTTTTGTTAACTTTAAAAATATTCAAAGAACATCTCGTAAAAAAGTACCATTTGGTATTGGTCAAATTGGTAAATCATTTAGAAATGAAATTACACCAGGTAACTTTATTTTTAGAACAAGAGAATTTGAACAAATGGAATTAGAATTCTTCTGTAAACCAGATACAGATTTAGAATGGTTTGACTATTGGAAAGCTTATTGTAAAAAATTCTTATTAGATTTAGGTTTAAAAGAAGAAAATTTAAAATTTAGAGATCATGAAAAAGAAGAATTATCTTTCTACTCTAAAGCTACATGTGATGTTGAATATAAATTCCCATTTGGATGGGGTGAATTATGGGGTATTGCTGATCGTACTGATTATGACTTATCTCGTCATATGGAACATTCTAAAAAATCTTTAGAATATTTAGATCCACAAACAAATGAAAAATATATTCCATATGTAATTGAACCATCTGTTGGAGCAGATCGTTTATTCTTATCTATTTTATGTGATAGTTATCAAGAAGAAACGTTAGAAAACGGAGATACAAGAACAGTGATGAAATTACATCCTGCTGTTGCGCCTTATAAAGTAGCAGTTTTACCACTTACTAAAAAACAAAGTGCAAAAGCTGAAGAAGTTTATGCAACACTTGCTAAGCATTTCTCTGTTGAATTTGATGTTGCAGGTCAAATTGGTAAAAGATATCGTCGTCAAGATGCTATTGGAACACCATATTGCGTAACTGTTGATTTTGATACAATGGAAGATAACGCAGTAACAGTTCGTGATAGAGATACAATGGAACAAGTACGTTTACCAATTGATCAATTAGTAGATTATATTCAAGATAAAATTACATTCTAATAAAGGAGATTATTATGCCAAGACTTTCAAATGAAAAAATCAATGAAATAAGACAGAGTGTTGATATCGTTGATGTCATTGGCAATTATCTTCCTTTAGAAAGAAGAGGACGTAATTATTTAGCAAGATGCCCATTTCACGATGACAATCGACCATCGATGTCAGTTTCACCCGAAAAACAGATTTATAGATGTTTTGTTTGTTCGCATGGGGGAAATGTTTTTACTTTCTTGCAAGATTACTTAAAAATTTCCTTTATGGAAGCTGTCAAAATGGTAGCTCAAATGGGAAATGTTGATTTAGGTGATTTTACATTTTATGAAGAAAAAACACATGTGAATCAAGAGTTAGAACCATACTATTTAATGCATGAAGAAGCTAATCGTATTTATAAACATTATTTAACAACAAAGCTAGCTCTTGAGGCAAATAGTTATTTAAGTCAAAGACATCTATCTAAAGATATTATTGACTATTTTGAAATTGGTTATGCACCAGAGCAAAATATTTTATTAAAAGCATTTGAAAAATCTGGTTTTTCAAGAATGCAAGCGTATGAATCTGGTCTTGTTATAGAATCAAATTTAGGATACGATCGCTATTCTAATCGTATTATGTTTCCTTTGCACAATAGTGAAGGCCGTGTTGTTGGATTTAGTGGTCGTATTTATCAAAAAAATCAAACTGAATCAAAATATATGAACTCTCCTGAATCTAAAATTTTTATTAAAGGAGAAACCTTGTATAATTACCATCGTATTAAAAATGATGTTAGAAATGAAGGTAAAGTAATTATTTTAGAAGGCTTTATGGATGTAATAGCATTATATAAAGCTGGTATTAAAAATACTGTCGCAATTATGGGGACAGCTTTAACTTCACAACATTTGAAAATGTTAAAGCGTTTATCAAATGATATTATTTTATGTTTAGATGGTGATCAAGCAGGTAAAAACGCCATGATTAAATGTGTGGATGCTTTAAATAATGAAGGATTTCATACATCAATTGTTGTTATTCCTGATGCAATGGATCCTGATGAATTTTTAGAAGCTAAAGGGAAAGAAGAGTTAGTGGCACTTTTTAAAAATCCAATAAGTGCTGTTGAATTTAAGTTAAATTATTATTATGAACGTATTAATGTTGATAATTATGAAGATCGAAAAAACTATTTAGAATCTATGGTAAAAGTCATTATGCAGTTAGATGACATTGTTGATCAAGATTACTACATTGACCAACTTGTAAAAAAATCAGGATTTTCTAAAGAGACAATTCATCATTTAATAAGTCAACAAACTCCTGTAAATAAACCAATACCTTTTAGGCCTATTACGTATGATCATGTTTCTAGACTTATTGATAAATACCAAAAGGCCGAAAGAGACTTGTTATATTACATGATGCAGGATAAAAAATATGCAATGCAGTATGAAGCAAAAGCAGGATATATGTATGATAAAGTCAATCGCTTGATTGCTTCATATATTATTGATTATTATCGTCAGTATGTTATTTTAGAAGTTGCTGATTTGATTAATACGATAGATGATCAAGATATTGTAAAAAGAATTTTAGAAATATCATCATTGCATTTACCAAAATTACAATCGAATCAAGCGATAGATGATTATATTAAAATAATCCAAGAAAAATTAAAAATTGAACGAATTAAACAGCTTGAACAGGAGCTTTCACAAACATATGATCCTCGTCAACAAGCAAAAATTCTTCAAGAGATTATAGAATTAAAAGAGAAGGAGTAGATTATGGCAAAGAAAAAAGTACAAGCAGTTTCATTTGATGATTTAAAAAAATTAGTTGTAAATGAAGCAAAAAACAATAACAATATTTTAACTCAAGAACAAATTGATGAATATTTAATGAATTATGATTTAAGTGATGAATTGGCAGAAGAATTACTTGAATACATTCAACAAAATCAAATTACAATTTCTGATGATGATTTAGATTCATTAGATGTAGATGATGATATGTTACTTGCAGGAGTTCCTGCAATGGATGATGATCTAGATCTTGATTTAGATGATGCAGATGATACTCCTGATCTAGATTTTGATGGCGATTTCGATATGATGACAGGTGATACATTGCATATGTATCAAGAACATGATGATGATAAAGAAAGTGAAAGTACTCAACTTGGAAGCAATGTTAAAATTAATGATCCTGTAAAGATGTATCTTAAAGAAATTGGACGCGTAGAATTATTAAATCATGATCAAGAAATTGAATTAGCAAAAAGAATTCTTGAAGGTGATGAACAAGCTAAAAAAGAACTTGCTGCAGCAAACTTAAGATTAGTGGTTTCCATCGCTAAAAGATATGTTGGACGTGGAATGTTATTCTTAGATTTAATTCAAGAAGGAAACATGGGGTTAATTAAAGCTGTAGAAAAATTTGATTATACAAAAGGATTTAAATTTTCTACTTATGCAACTTGGTGGATTAGACAAGCTATCACACGTGCAATTGCTGACCAAGCACGTACAATTCGTATTCCAGTACACATGGTAGAAACAATCAATAAACTAACACGTATTCAAAGACAATTGATTCAAGAATTAGGTAGAGAACCATCTGCTGAAGAAATTGCTGAAAAAATGGATGGTATGACACCTGAAAAAGTACGTGAAATTCAAAAAATCTCATTAGAACCTGTATCATTAGAAACACCAATTGGTGAAGAAGATGATTCACATTTAGGTGACTTTATTGAAGATGAAGGAGCAATGTCTCCAGATGATTATGCTGCTAATGAATTATTAAAAGATGAATTAAATGATGTTTTATTAGAACTTACAGATCGTGAAGAAAAAGTATTAAGACTTCGCTTTGGATTAGATGATGGTAGAACTAGAACACTTGAAGAAGTAGGACGTGAATTCAATGTTACACGTGAACGTATTCGTCAAATTGAAGCAAAAGCATTAAGAAAATTAAAACATCCATCTCGTTCAAAAAGATTAAAGGATTTCTTAGATCGTTAATGAAACTATCAAAAAGATTAGAATTACTTGCTTATTTGGTAGAAAAACATAAAAAAGGAAATATCTTGGCAGATATTGGAACAGATCATGCCTATTTGCCATGTTATTTAATTGAAAAAAATATTATAGATAAAGCTTATGCCTGTGATGTCGCAAAAGGTCCTTTTGCGGCGTCACTTTCTACTATTAGGCAATATCATTTTGAAGAAAATGTTGAAGCTTTATTAGGAGATGGATTAGATCCTATTCTTGATAAAGAAGTTGATATGGTAACAATTGCTGGAATGGGATCATTTTTGATTGTAGAAATATTAGAAAAAAATAAAGCGTATTTAAACAAAGTTAAACAATTCTATTTACAACCGAATGCTAATACGGATCATTTAAGAAAATATTTATTTAAAAATCATTTTAAAATTATTGATGAAAAGATGATCAAAGATGGTCATCATGTCTATGAAATGATGGTTGTAGAAAATACAAATCAAGATATTCAATATAATCAAGAAGATATGATGTTTGGTCCAGTTTTAAGAAAGAATAAAGATGAATTATTCATTCGTTATTGGCAAAAACAATATCAAACATATTTGAAGATTATGAAAGATTTACCATCAAATCATCCTAGATATTTAGAATTAGAAAAACAAAAACAATTAATTGAAGGTGAACTTAATGAAAGCTTATGAAATTATGAATCATTTGGAGAAGTATTTTCCTTTAAATCTTCAAATGGATTTTGATTGCTGTGGTTTACAAATTGGAAATAAAGAAAAAGAAATTAAAAAAGTCTATATTGCTTTAAATGCTGATAATGAAACATTACAAGCATGTATTGAAAATAATTGTCAAATGCTTATTACACATCATCCTTTTTTATTAGAAAAAATAAAAAATATGGATACTTCTTTACATCAAGGTAAATTTATTGAAATGGCTATTAAACATGATGTTGTTGTTTATAGTTTACATACATGTTTAGATAGAGGACAAAATGGCATTTCAATGAATGATTGGTTGATTCAAAAGTTAGGTGTTCATGATGTTAGTTGTTATGATCATTATGAAGTAGGAAAGAAAGCAACTTTAAATCAAGCAATGGAAGGACAAGATTTTATAGAATATGTAAAAGATAAATTCCATTTACAACATTTAAAATATAGCAAAAATACAAATAAAAGAATTCAAACAATTGCTATTTGTGGAGGAAGTGCAGCAGATGATTTAGAAATACTTGCAGGTCAAGTAGATTGTTATATTACAGGTGATACTAAATATCGTCACGCCAAATATGCCATTGATCATGATTGTTTATTGATTGATCCTGGTCATCATTTAGAAGTCATTGTTGAAGAAAAACTTCCTGAATTGTTAGAAGATTTACCAATTCAAATTCAAATTCAAATTCATAATAGCCTTGATTATTTTAAATATCAATAAAACTCTTGGGAAAGCCCAAGAGTTTTTGCTATACTAAAAAAAGGCTATGTTAGACAAGGTTGCCTTTACTATGAATTCAAAAAGTT
>CAVESC010000031.1:0-26526 GCA_963618275.1 Bacteroidaceae bacterium | reverse complement strand
AATCTATGGTTATTATACTTCTAAACAAAAATGGTGCTAACTTCTAAAGACGGGTGTTTCTTGTCATATTGGACCTCATTCTCTAGCAATTGCTATATGTAAAAAAATTTAAGATTCTCAATGAGAATCTTTTTTATTTATGGGTATAATAATTTGACTTTTTCCATTTTGATAGTCTATAATACATTTTAAGTTTATGCTATAATAAAACAAGAAATATAAGGAGGTTATTTATGCAAGAAAAGCCAAACCATAATAATAAATACAATGGCAACAAGCACAGTAAAAATAAAAACTTTAATCGTCATAAATCAACACATAAAAACTATAAAAACACTAAACATAATAAAACAATCGATACTAAAGTTTATGCTTTAGGTGGTTTAAATGAAATTGGAAAAAATATGTATTGTGTTGAACATGATAATGAAATCATCATTATTGATGCAGGGGTAAAATTTGCTGAAGAAGGTTTACCTGGTATTGATTATGTTATTCCAGATTATAGTTATTTAAAACGTAATGAAAATAAAATTAGAGGTTTATTAATTACTCATGGTCACGAAGATCATATTGGTGGAATTCCTTTTTTACTACAAGTAGTAAAAATTCCTTTTATTTACGCTTCTCCTCTTGCTTGTGCAATGATTACAAGAAAATTAGAGGAAAAACGTTTAACAAATGCAACGCATTTGATTCGTATTAATGATGAATATCAAATTAAAACTAAATATTTTAATATTGGTTTCTTTAAAACAAATCATTCTATTCCAGAAAGTTTAGGAATTATTATTAATTCTCCTAATGGTAGAATTGTTTCAACAGGTGATTTTAAATTTGATTTAACACCTGTAGGAGATCCTGCAGATTTCCAAAAAATGTCCTTTTTAGGAGAAACAGGTGTTACTTTATCATTAAGTGACTCTACAAATGCTGAAGTACCTACATTTTCTAAAAGTGAAAAACAAGTTGCATATGCTGTACAAGAAGAATTTAGAAAAACTGAAGGTCGTTTAATTGTTGCGACTTTTGCTTCAAATGTTCATCGTGTTCAACAAATTGTAGAAGCGGCTGTTAAATTCAATCGTAAAATTCTTGTTTTTGGACGTTCAATGGAAAATAACATCCAAGTTTCAAGACAAATGGGTTATATTAAAGCACCTGATTCATTCTTTATCAGTAATAATGAAGCAAAAAAATTACCTGATAATGAAATTTTAATTTTATGTACAGGAAGTCAAGGAGAAGCTTTAGCTGCATTAAGTCGTATTGCTAATGGAACACATAAATTCGTTAAAATCAAACCTGGAGATACTGTTGTCTTTTCATCAAGTCCTATTCCAGGAAATGCATCAAGCATCAATGTGGTTGTTAACCGCTTATTTAGAGCCGGTGCTAAAGTTTTAGTCAATACAGCATTCAATAACTTGCATACTTCAGGACATGCTAGTCAAGAAGAACAAAAATTAATGTTATTATTAACTAAACCTAAATACTTTTTCCCAGTACATGGTGAATATCGTATGTTAAAGATCCATGCTGAACTCTCTCAAGAAGTAGGGGTTCCAAAAGAAAACACATTTGTTTTAAGTAATGGAGATACCATCTTACTTAATAAAGGAACTGCTCGTTTAGGTCCTAGAATCCATGTAGATGATATTTATGTTGATGGTAATGATCTTTCTGGATTATCTACAGCTGTTTTAAGGGATCGTCAAATCTTATCTGAAGATGGTATGGTTTCTGTTTTGATTGCTATGGATTCTCATGAAGGCAAGTTACTTACAAAACCAGTTATTATTTCTCGTGGATTTGTTTATATGAAAGATAGTTTCCCTATGATTCGTGAAGCTGAAAATTTAGTTGGTCAAGCTTTAAGCCAATTACTTTCAGGAAAAACAACTTTTGGTGAAATTAAAAATACAACTCGCGATGTACTTTCACAATATTTTTATCGTAAAACAAAAAGAAATCCAATGATTATTCCTGTTATCATGAATAAAAAATAATGAAATATATTAAAAAGATTATCTTATGTCTTCTTTCTATTTCTTTAGTGTTATGTGTTTATCAATGGTATATTCAAAGCAAAAACACTTATCGTTTTAAGACAACGACCTATAGTCAAGAAACATTACCTAAAGAATTTAATGGTTTTACGATTGGTTATCTTTCTGATTTAAATCTTTCTACGAAAGAAGATTTAAATCGCTTAAAAGAAGCTGTTAAAGAATTTAATCAAAAAGATGTCGATCTTATTCTTTTTGGTGGGGATATTTATAGTGATTCTATATTTGATATAGAAAAAGTAAGTCAAATTTTAAAAAATATTCAATCTCGTTATGGTAAATTTGCTGTTTTAGGTGAAAAAGATCAAAATGATTCTAATGATTGTACTAATTTATTAACAGAAGCTGGTTTTGAAGTTTTGCATAATGAATTACGATCTATTTATTATAAAGATGCTGTTATTGATCTTTTAGGATTAGAAAATAGCGGGGATTGTTCTGGATTAATTAATGATGATAATAAAGATCATTTTAAGATTGCTTTAATTCATCAACCTGATTATTTTACACAAATAAAAAACAGTGCTGTTCAACTTCAATTATCTGGTCATACACTTGGAGGATATTATAAACTTCCTTTAATTGGTGGTATAGAAACAAAAGAAAAAGGTAAAAAATATGTTAGTGGTAAACATGTAAGTAATAATACAACACTTCTTATTTCTAATGGATTTCATAAAGAATCAGATGAACAACGTCGTTTTTTCACGTATGATGAAATAAATATTATTAAACTAAAAAAATAGAACTCGTATTATGAGTTCTATTTTTTTATCATCGTTCCAACACCTTTTTTAGTAAAGATTTCGATTAATAAACTATGTTCTAATCTTCCATCTAAAATATGAACACGTTTAACATCATTTTGTACAGCCTCTAAACAATTTTTTACTTTAGGAATCATACCACCAGTAATGATCCCTTTTTCAAATAATTCTTTTGCTGATTCAGTATCAATTTTTGAAATCAAAGTTTCTGGATTGTTTGGATCCTCTAATACGCCTTCAATATCTGTTAAAAAAACTAATTTACTTGCTTTAACAGCGCGAGCAATGGCTGTAGCAACATCATCTGCATTAATATTATAAGCATGATATTTTTCATCTAAACCAATAGTTGAAATAATAGGTGTATACCCTTGATCTAATAAAGTATTAATCAATGTTGTATCAACATGTGTGATTTTTCCAACAAACCCAATATCTTCACCTTGTGGCATAACTTTTTCTACAGTTATCATATTTCCATCTTTACCAGATAAACCAACAGCATGTGTTCCAATTTGTTCCAAATGTGTCACAAGCCCTTTATTGATTTTTCCTGATAAAACCATTTCAGCAATTTCTAAAGTATCTTTATCTGTAACTCTTAAACCATTTTTAAACTCACTTTTAATTTGTACACGGTCTAACATTCTATTAATGTCTTTTCCCCCACCATGAACAATAATTGGTTTTAATCCAACAGATTTCAATACAGCAATATCTTTTAAAACACTCTTTTTGATGATTTCATTTGTCATTGCACTTCCACCGTACTTAATAACAACAATATCACCTTCATATTTTTGCATATAGCCAAGTGCTTCTACTAAAATTTCCGCTTTATTAATTTCTTTTTTAAACTCTTGTTGCATCTCTTTTCCCCCTACGAACGATAATCAGCATTGATTTTGACATAATCATAAGTCAAATCACATCCCCAAGCTGTTGCTTTTGCATCAGCAATTTTCATTTCAATATTTGTTTTTACATAATCACTCGATAAAATCTTAGTTGCAAATTCTTCACTATAATCTGTAGCCATCCCATTTTCTACAAGTTTTAAATTACCAAATTCGCTTTCTATATATAAATCTACTTGATAAGGATCAAATTCTTCCCCAGAATATCCCATCGCACATAAAAGTCTTCCCCAGTTTGCATCATTTCCAAAAATAGCTGTTTTTACAAGTGGTGATGTACAAACACTTTTAGCAATTACTTTTGCTTGTTTAACATCCTTTGCACCATTTACATTTACTTCTAATAACTTAGTAGCCCCTTCTCCGTCACTAGCAATACATTTAGCTAAGTATTCATTTACATAATATAGAGCTTCTTTAAATGTTTGATAATCTTGATCTTCTTCAACGATTTCTTCATTACCAGCTAAACCATTAGCAAGTAATAAAACAGTATCATTTGTAGAAGTATCTCTATCTACAGAAATCATATTAAATGTATCAGGAATAACTGATTTTAACGCTTTATTTAATAATTCTTTAGAAATATTTAAATCAGTTGTAATGAATCCAAGCATTGTTGCCATATTTGGATGAATCATTCCTGATCCTTTACAACAAGCACCAATAGTTACTGTTTTCCCTTTTACTTCAATTTCAACAGCTAAATGTTTTGGTTTTGTATCTGTTGTCATAATTGAAGTTGCTACATCAATTCCTGCTTGATGATCATCTTTTAATTGTTTTAAAGCTTCATCAATTCCTTTTTCAATTGGTTCAGTAGATAATTGTTTACCAATGACCCCTGTTGAACAAATCAACACTTTTTCTTTGTCTACATTTAAAGCATTTCCTACAATACTTGCGAATTTTTCATTTGCTTGTTCACCAAGCTTTCCAGTACAAGCATTAGCAATACCACTATTAATAGCAATTGCCTTAACAGTATCACTGTTTTCTACAACTTTTTTATCCCATAAAACAGGTGCAGCTTTTACCATATTTGTAGTAAAAGTCCCTACTGCTTTTGCTTCTACATCAGAAACAATTAAAGCAAAATCTTTATTTCTCTTTTTAATTCCAATATGTAATCCAGCACCTTTATAACCTTTTGGATTTGTAACTGTTCCATTATCTATTATTTTCATACTCTTTTTCCCCTTATAAAACTGCAGGTGCTAACATAAGACCTGTCTTTTCATCTAAACCAAACATAATATTCATATTTTGAATTGCTTGTCCAGCAGCTCCTTTAACAAGATTATCCATGGCTCCCATCATAATAACTCTATGTGTACGAGGATCTACTTTATAAGCAACATCCACAAAGTTTGAACATTTTACATTTCTTACTTCTGGAACATTTCCTTCTTTTAAGACACGTACAAAATATTCATCCTTATAAATATCATAAGCTTTTTTAACATCTTCTTCATTAACCCCTTCTTTTAATGAAGCATAAGCTGTAATTAAAATACCTCTATTCATTGGAATAAGATGTGGTGTAAAGTTAAGTAATACTTTTGAAGAAGAAGCATATCCTAATTGTTCTTCAATTTCAGGTGTATGACGATGACTTGCTACACCATAAGCTTTAATGCTTTCATTCACTTCACAATAAAGATTTTGAACTTTTGCTCCTCTACCAGCACCACTTGTTCCACTCTTTGCATCAATAATCAATGTATCCATATCGATTAATCCTGCTTTTGCAAGTGGATAGATTGATAAAATTGAACATGTTGGATAACATCCAGGATTAGCAATCAGTCTTGCATTTTTAACATCTTCCCTATTGATTTCACATAATCCATAAACAGCTTCTTCGATAAACTCAGGTGAAGCATGTTTAATTCCATACCATGATTCATATGTTTCAACATCTTTAATACGATAATCTGCAGATAAATCGATCACTTTAACTTTCTTTAAAACATTTTCATTGACCATCTTTGCACAAACACCTTGAGGTGTAGCAAAGAAAACAACATCAACATTATCTAAATATTTTTCAATATCTTCATCAACACACTTTTGATCTAATAAAGTGAAATAACTTTTATAAACATCACTATATTCTTGATCACTATAAGTTCTTGAAGATACCCATTCAATATGAACCTCAGGATGTGTTAATAAAATTCTAACAAGCTCACATCCTCCATAACCAGTTGAACCAACAATTCCGACATTAATCATTCTACTTTTCCCCCTATAAAAAAATAAAAAGCCGTCTCTAAAATAGAGACGACTGATCGCGTTACCACTCTAATTGTTGTAAGTTGACCTTACAACCTCTTTCATCTTTAAGGCAGATCTACCAAAAGATATACTTCTATTTCCATCTTTCCTCTCGTAAATGCGCTTCATCTTTACTTCCATTCCTATCTTCCATCAACATAGGATCGCTTTAATTTCCATAAAGACTACTCTTTTAGTCCTCGAGTTTAAAACCATTATATGACAATTTCCCATTTTGTCAATAATGATTTATTAAGAAAAAAATTTTTTTAATATATATAATAAAGATGTAATGCTATTTTTTGGTATTCAACATTTCGACAAGGATATTGCATATTTGAAAAAAGTAGTTTATGATAATAATAATTTATAAGATAAAAAACAAGGGGGAAACTATAAATGAAAGAAAAAGTTGTTTTAGCTTATTCTGGTGGATTAGATACTACTGCGATCATCCCATGGCTAAAAGAAAACTATGATTGTGAAGTTATTTGTTGCTGTATTGACGTTGGTCAAAAAGAAGAATTAGACGGTCTAGAAGAACGTGCTAAAGCTTGCGGTGCAAGTAAACTTTATATCAAAAATGTTGTTGATGAATACGTAGAAAATTACATTATGCCTACTGTTCAAGCAGATGCTGTATTTGAATACAAATACTTATTAGGGACTGCAACTGCTCGTCCATTAATCGCAAAAGTACTTGTTGATGTTGCTCGTCAAGAAGGTGCAACAGCAATTTGTCATGGTGCTACTGGTAAAGGAAATGACCAAATTCGTTTTGAATTAGGTATTAAAGCTTTAGCTCCAGATTTAAAAATCATCGCTGCATGGCGTGATCCAAAATGGACAATGGATTCTCGTGAATCTGAAATCGAATATTGTAGAGCTCATGGTATTAATTTACCTTTCTCTGCTGATAATAGTTACTCACGTGATAGAAATATTTGGCATATTTCTCATGAAGGATTAGAACTTGAAGATCCATCATGTGCACCAAACTATGATCACTTATTAGTATTATCAAACTCTCCAGAAAAAGCTCCAGAAGAAGATGTACACTTATCAATTGATTGGGAAAAAGGTGTTCCTGTTGCTTTAAATGGTGAAAAAATGTCACAAAGAGAAATCTTAGAAAAATTAAATGAAATTGGTGGTCAACATGGTATTGGTATTATTGATATCGTTGAAAACCGTGTTGTTGGTATGAAATCAAGAGGTGTTTATGAAACACCAGGTGGAACTATCTTAATGGAAGCTCATCAACAATTAGAAGAACTTATCTTAGATAGAGAAACACTTAAATATAAACGTCTTGTTTCTGTTGAATTTGCTGAACTTGTTTACGCTGCTAAATGGTTCTCACCACTTAGAGAAGCATTAACTGCTTTTGTTGATAAAACTCAAGAATATGTAACAGGTACAACAAACTTTAGATTATATAAAGGAAATATTATTAAAGAAGGTACAACTTCTCCTTACTCATTATATGATGAAGATATCGCTTCATTTAAAACTGGTGATTTATATGACCATCATGATGCTGAAGGATTTATTACTTTATATGGTCTTTCAACTAAAGTACGTGCAATGAAATTAAATAACAAAAAATAAAAAGAGCCCACTGCTCTTTTTATTTAAAGGAGGAAATTTATGAATTTATGGGGTGGAAGATTCACAAAACCTACAAATCAACTTGTATATGATTTTAATGCTTCTATTAAATTTGATAAAACTTTTGCCAGTCAAGATATCAAAGGAAGCATTGGTCATGTAAAAATGTTGACAAAACAAGAAATCTTAACTCAAGAAGAAGGTCAATTAATTGAAAAAACTTTAAAAGAAATTTTAAATGAAGTGGAAAATGGAACATTAGAAATCGATGAAAGTTTTGAAGATATTCATAGCTTTGTCGAATCCACATTAATTGATCGTATTGGTGATACCGGTAAAAAATTACATACAGGTAGAAGTAGAAATGACCAAGTAGCCTTAGATATGAGACTTTATACAAAAGATCAAATCGAAATGTTAAATACATTACTTGTTGATTTATTAAAAACCATTCATGAAATCATGAAAGAACACGTCGATACTATCATGCCTGGTTTTACCCATCTACAAAAAGCACAACCAATTACCTTGGCTCATCATATGGGTGCTTATTTTGAAATGTTTAAACGTGATCAATCACGTTTGCATGATATTTATGAAAGAATGGACTATTGTCCATTAGGTTCTGGTGCTCTTGCTGGAACAACTTATCCTCTAGATAGAGAATACAGTGCTGAAATTTTAGGTTTTAAAGGACCTTGTTTAAATAGTATTGATGGTGTTTCTGATCGTGATTATTTAATTGAACTTTTAAGTGCCATGTCAACAATGATGATGCACATGTCACGTTTATCTGAAGAAATGATTATTTGGAATACCAATGAATATCAATTTATCGATTTAGATGATACTTTCTCAACAGGTTCTTCAATCATGCCTCAAAAGAAAAACCCTGATATTTGCGAATTAATTAGAGGAAAAACAGGACGTGTTTATGGGGCACTTATGGGATTTTTAACAACTATGAAAGGTCTTCCTCTTGCTTATAATAAAGATATGCAAGAAGATAAAGAAATGTATTTTGATGCATTAAATACAACTAAAGGATGCCTTCAATTATTAAGTGATATGTTAAAATCAACAACATTTAATAAAGAAAAAATGAAAAAATCAGCTAC
Organism: Bacteroidaceae bacterium; assembly: GCA_963618275.1. Classification (GTDB taxonomy): domain Bacteria; phylum Bacillota_I; class Bacilli_A; order Erysipelotrichales; family Coprobacillaceae; genus Faecalibacillus. The sequence continues at coordinate 17,764 of CAVESC010000031.1, read as the reverse complement.
TGGTGGCTTTACAAATGCGACAGACGCAGCTGACTATCTAGTAAACAAAGGTGTTCCATTTAGAGATGCTCATGGTATTATTGGACAACTTGTTTTATATGCTATTAGTCAAAATAAAGATCTTGATGAACTTTCATTAGAAGAATTTAAAAATATCTCTGATGTTTTTGAAGATGATGTTTATCAAGCAATTGATGTCAACACTTGTGTCAACAAAAGAAATACGATTGGTGCATGTGGTCAAGAAATGATGAAAAAAGTCATCGCTTTAAATGAAGAATATCTAAAACAATTTTAAAAAGGGCTTTCGCCCTTTTTCTTATACTCGACCATATTTTATATGATAAAGTGCTTCTAATAATTCAAAAATATAAGTAATTGAAAACTTACCAATCAAAGATAAATGATCCGTTCCTACTTGAATAATCATATCAAATTGATCTTGATAAGGTATATTTTCTACCTGCGTAATACATATTTTATGAGCTTTGCTTTTTGCAATTTCTCTTAACATATCTGGATGATCTTGCCAATATCCTCCCGCAATCGAAGAAACAATAATTAAATCATTATCCGTTAAATTACGAACCACTTCTTTTTGACTTTGTAAAGGATACATTCCTGTACATTTCTTTCCTAAATACGAAAGTTCTATTTGTAATTGCATGGAAACAGATTGCGTAAAAAAATTTCCCGCAAAACATATCTCATCACTTTGATAAATTAAATCAACCAATTTTTCTAATTCTTCAAATTCAATCATTTCATAAGTTGATCTTAAATTTTGAACGATATTTTCAAAATGATCGATAAATAAATCTTTTGTTGTTTTTCCTTCAATAGGAAAAACAGGTAATTGATGATCAAATTGCATACGCATGGAATCATGATTAAAATAACGTAAATTCATCGTTACATCCATTTTAAAATCACTAAAACTTTCATAATTTAACTTACGACATAATCTTGAAATCGTTGCTGTAGAAACAAAACACATTTCAGCAACATCAGTAATATTATATTCAGGTATTTTATTAATGTTTTCCAAAATCATCTTTGCTGCATTGGAATAAACATCATCTACTTTTGATGTATTGATAAAGTTAATTAAAGCATAAAAAGCACTACGCATCGTTTACCTCACTCATTCTAATGACAAATACTTGTCCATCATCTAAACAAATACAATTAAGTTGACCTCTTTCTCCTAAAGCAAGTCCCCCATCGATTCCTATTTTATTATGAAATTCATCATCATACCAAACATTAAAACTTTGATCGCGATTAATAAAACAAAGTGGTGTATGACCAAAAATATACGTTTTATTTAAATCACATTCACTTAAAAAGAAATAATCTCGAATCCATAAAAGTGTATCTTCTTCTTGTTCATCAAGACTTCTTTCAGGATCAACTCCAGCATGAACTAAAACATAATCTTTATTATTGACTGTTAATTCTATATACAAAGGTAAATTTTTAAGATAATTATAAAGATTTCTTAAAAAAACATTTCTTACAATGGTGTAATCACAGTGATACAATTTCTTTTTACGTAGATATTGACGGATATTTTCAATTGTTTTTTCTCCACCATTTTGTGACCAAAGCTTAAATTCGCAACTTGGAAAATCAAAATCATTATGATCAATGGCTTCTTTTAAAGCTTCTTGCATCATATATTCATGGTTTCCTTTAAGTAAGGTAATATTATCAAATTTTTGAATATAAAAATAGATATCCAAACTACAAGGCCCACGATCACAGATATCTCCAAGTATATAAAGTTGATCATGACTATTAAATTGTATTTTATCCAACATTCTTTTAAATATCTCAAAATTACCATGAATGTCAGAAAGTACATATGTCTTACCTTTCATGATGATCACCTAAAATTATCATAGCACAAAATTAAAAAATTTGCTTAAAAAAGACTTAAATTTAAAAAAGATGCTAAGCATCTTTTCCAATTGTTGCTACCATAACAGCCTTAATTGTATGCATTCTATTTTCAGCTTCATCAAAAACAACAGAATTTTTTGATCTAAAGACTTCATCTTCTACTTCACGAATATCAATACCTTCGTCATGTTTTATTTTAGCAACAGTTGTTTCAAAATCATGGAATGAAGGTAAACAATGCATAAATAATGTCGAATCTTTACCTGTTTTACTCATCATTTCTTGAGTAACTTTATATGGTGATAACATTTCTACTCTTGGTTTATATAAACTTTCATCTTCACCCATACTTACCCAAATATCAGTATAGATAACATCAGCATCTTTAACTGCTTCATCTACATTATCTGTCACTTCAATTGTTCCACCAGATTTTTTTGCTTCTTCTTTACAATAAGCAAGCACTTCTGGATCAATATGTAATGATTTTGGACCAAGGCAAACAAAATGCATTCCCATTTTAACAGCTCCATACATTAAACCATAACAAACATTGTTACGAATATCTCCAGTAAAGACAAATTTAATATCTTCTAACGGTTTATCTAAATGTTCTTCAATTGTAAGGAAATCAGCAAGTGTTTGTGTTGGATGATCAACATCTGTTAAACCATTCCAAACAGGTACTCCTGAATATTTAGCAAGTGCTTCAACTGTTTCTTGTTTAAATCCTCTAAATTCAATTCCATCATACATTCTACCTAATACTTTAGCAGTATCTTCAATTGATTCTTTTTTCCCCATTTGTGAGTTACTTAAAAATGTCGCATGTCCACCTTCATCTAAAGCAGCGACTTCAAATGAACAACGTGTTCTTGTTGATGTTTTTTCAAAAATCAAACATACGTTTTTCCCTAATAAATGTTGACCAATTTTTCCAGCTTTTTTATCAGCTTTTAATTGATGTGCTAAGTCTAATAAATATCTAATTTCTTCTTTTGAATAATCTTTTAATGTTAAAAAATGTCTATTTTTAAGATTCATAATAATCCCCCTTTTAATAACCACTATTTTATCAAAATATTGATATTTCTTCAATATTGATAAATAATTATTATTTTGTTTAAAAATAAGACAAATTATATATAATAAGGAACAGGGAGAAAATGAAAGATGAGAAAAATTGGATTTAGTAACGAAAAATACATTGAATTACAATCAAAACATATTAAAGAACGTATCAAACAATTTGATAATAAGCTTTACTTAGAATTTGGTGGTAAATTATTTGATGACCACCATGCATCTCGTGTTTTACCAGGTTTTGAACCTGATAGTAAATTAAAAATGTTATTAGAATTAAAACAAGATGCAGAAATTATTATTGTCATTAACGCTAATGACATTGAAAACAATAAAATGCGTGGTGATTTAGGAATCACTTATGATTTAGAAGTTTTAAGACTGATTGATGCTTTTCAAAATATTGGACTTTATGTTGGAAGTGTAACAATCACACGTTTTGAAAACCAAGTACATGCGATTGCTTTTCAAAAGAAATTAGAAAATTTAGGAATTAAAGTCTTTAGACATTATCCAATTGCAGGTTATCCAAATGATATTGAAAAAATTGTCTCAGAAGAAGGATTTGGGATCAATGATTATATCGAAACAACAAAACCACTTGTTGTTGTAACTGCACCTGGTCCAGGAAGTGGAAAAATGGCGACTTGTTTATCACAACTTTATCATGAATACACTCATGGTATTAAAGCAGGATATGCAAAATTTGAAACATTCCCTATTTGGAATATTCCTTTAAAACATCCTGTAAACTTAGCTTATGAAGCAGCTACTGCGGATTTAAATGATGTCAATATGATTGACCCATTCCATTTAGAAGCTTATAACGAAACAACAGTAAACTATAATAGAGATGTTGAAATCTTCCCAGTTTTAGAATCAACATTCAAAAAAATCATGTCAACATGTCCTTATAAATCACCTACTGATATGGGTGTAAATATGGCGGGAAATGCAATCATTGATGATGAAGCATGTAAAGAAGCAAGTAAACAAGAAATCATTCGTCGTTATTATCAAACAAAACTTGATTTTAAACGTGGTCTTGTTGATAAATCAGCCATTTCTAAAATTGAAGCTATCATGCTTGCTTTAGATTTAAAAGCTACAGATCGTAAATGTGTCAATCCTGCATTAGAAATTGAAGAACAAACAAATGAACCAGGATTTGCGATTGAACTTAATGATGGTCATATTATTACTGGTAAAACAACATCTTTACTTGGAAGTGCCTCTGCATGTTTATTAAATGCTTTAAAATATCTTGCTAATATTGATGATGATATTTTACTTATTGAACCTGAAGTTATTGAACCTGTTTCTAAACTAAAAAAAGAAATCTTAAAAAATAAGAATCCTCGTTTACATACAGATGAAGTTTTACTTTCATTATCTATTTCTGCAAATAATAATGAAAACGCTAAAAAAGCTTTAGCTTGTATTGAACAATTACAATACTGTGAAGCTCATTCATCTGTTATCTTATCTGAAACAGATATTGATACTTTAAAACGTTTAGGTATTCGTTTAACTTCAGAAGATAAATTCCAATTTAATCGTATATATCAAAAATAAGCCTTTTGCGGCTTATTTTTTAATGTTTTAAACAATATTGTAAATAGTTCTTTATTTCTTGTCTTCTTGCTTCTATTTTCAAATAAATACTCTTTTCTAAATATTCTATTTCTTTTACATAACAATGTTGATGTAAATATTTAAAATCTTCTCCTTGACTATAAGGAATAGAGAATTCAAATACTTCATAATCTTTAAAGAGAAGATGCGAAATTTCGTCTTCTAATAAATCCAATCCCTTTTTATATTTTGCTGAAATAAAAACATAAGGTGATTGTGGTTGAATATAAGCATATTTATTTAAATCAATTTTATTATAAACGTAAATCATTGGTGTATTTTCAACCCCTAATGATTTTAAAACTTCATTGGTTGTTTCTATTTGTATTTGATAATCTTCAAAACTCGTATCGACAACATGTAATAAAAGATCCGCTTCTTTTACTTCTTCTAAAGTGGAACGAAAAGCTTGAATTAAATGATGAGGCAATCTTTCAATAAAACCTACCGTATCTGTAAGTAAACAATCATGATTTTTCATTTTAATATGGCGAGTCGATGTTTCTAACGTTGCAAATAACATATCTTTTTCAAAGACTTTCTTTTGTTTATCTTGACATAATGTATTTAACAGCGTTGATTTACCACTATTGGTATAACCTACTAAAGCAATTACTGGAATTTGATTATTCTTTCTTCGCTTTCTTTGTACTTGTCTTTGTTTAACGATTTCAGCAAGTTCTTTTCGAGAGCGAGCAAGCTTTCTCGCAATGATTCTTCGATCAAGTTCAATTTGTTTTTCACCAGAACCTCTAAAACCAGAACCTCCTTGTTGATGAGACATATGTTCTTGCATCCCTACAAGACGTGGTAATAAATACTGATCTCGCGCTATTTCTACTTGAAGCTTCGCTTCTTTTGTTTTAGCACGTTCATCAAAAATACGTAAAATCAAATCAGTACGATCTGTGACTTCTGTTTCCAATAAATCTGTTAAATTTTTAACCTGTAAGGGTGTCAGTTCATCATCAAAGATAATCATTTCATCTTGAAGTTTTAATTTTATTTCTTCTATTTTACCTTTACCAATATAAGTTGCTGGATTAATTTTTTCTAATTTTTGAATGACAACATCCTCGACTTCAATATGACAAGCCTCACATAAAGATCTAAGTTCTTCTTCATAAAAAGAATTTGTGGATGTTAATACTAAAATTGCTTTCATTCTTTCACCTCTTTAAGTATTCTACCAATTAGGAGCTATTATGAAAAGATATAATGACTATTTTATTTTACTCTTTGTAACCTTTTTAACTCTCTTTTCTTTTTTTCATATGTCAACGATCGTTGATGTTAGCCATGATGTCATCACCATTGTTTTTAAAAATCTTTTACCCTCTTTACTTCCTTTTATGATTCTTGTCTCTCTTTGTTTAAATTTAGGTATATTAGATATTCTTGCCTATTTTTTACAAATTCCTTTTTATTATTTATTTTCTTTAACACCAATGATGTCTTCTCTTTATTTTGTTTCCTTTTTTTGTGGTTATCCAACTAATATAAAAATCATTAAAGAAGCTTATGAACTTCAATATATCGATCTTGATGAACTTCAACATCTTTTATCTATTGCTTCTTTTAGTTCTATTTCTTTTATCTTCGTTTCCTTAAATACACCCTATTGTTTTATTATCTTTTTATGTCATATTCTACCAAGTATCTTATTTGCCTTACTTTACCATCATCCTCAAAAAAAATTATCTTTTAAACAAGTTATAAAAACAATTAAAAAACCTCATCTATCCTTTGTAAAAGCATTTAAAAAAAGTGTACTTTCAAGTGTTTATGCTTTTCTCTTTATTTTAGGATATATGTTGATTTTCCAATTTCTTGTTTCCTTTTTACAAGATCTTTTTCCTCAATTTTCCTTTAAATATCTTAAAGGTATCTTAGAGTTTAGTAGTGGCTCTTTAAATCTCATTCATCAATCTAAAAAAATGCTTCCTTTTATTTGTTTCTTTCTTTCATTTAGTGGCTTCTCCGTCATGATGCAAGCAGATAATTTGTTAGAAGATATTCCTTATTCTTTTAAAAAGTATTTTTTAGCTCGGTTTTTTCATGGGATCTTATCATTGATTATATGTTATTTACTTCTAATGTTATCCATTATTTGACATCTGTTTTATTTATCTTTATAATAATAGTAACCATTACTATTAGGAGAGCAACAATGAAAGAAGTTAAAATTAGATACTCTAAACAAAGAGAACTTATATTTAATAATTTAAAACACAGATATGATCACCCTACTGCTGAAATGATTTATCAAGACTTAAAAGTTGATTATCCTCATTTAAGCCTAGGAACGGTTTATCGTAATTTAAATCAACTTGTTGAAACAAAACAAATAAAAAAACTTGATTTAGGAGATACCATGGTTCATTATGATGGTAATATCCAACCTCATATGCATTTTATGTGCAACTGTTGTCAAACAATTTATGATCTTGATAATAATGATGAAAAGATCATTAAACAATTTGAAAAAACTTATAAGCATCATATTGATGTCATTGATATCAATATGTCTGGTATCTGTGAAAAATGTTTAGAAAAAAATGCAGCCTAGCTGCATTTTTAATTACTTTTTAAAAAAGTTTTTTTATAAAATATCCTTATGTTATAATCACATAGAGGTGAATTTATGTCTTTTATTTATAAATTTTTTCTTTTATATCCTTATTGGTTTTTAAAAACAATTATTCATTGGATTATTTGTTTTTATAAGAACATTTTTTGTTTACATATTAATGAAAATAAAATCGATCAACTTACCGGTTTTGAGTTTGAATTACTCATTCAAAAACTTTTGATTAAAAGCGGTTATCATGATGTAAAAATCACTCAAGCAAGTGGTGATTATGGTATTGATATTCTTGCAAAAAAGAAACATGTTTTTTATGGCTTTCAATGTAAAAGATATCAAAAAAATATTGGTGTAAATGCCATTCAACAGGCTTATGGTGGTATCTCTTACTATAATTTAGATCAAGCAATTGTCATCACTAATTCTTATTTTACAGAAGCTGCTTATCAACTTGCTTCTGTCAATGATATATTATTAATTGATCGTCAAAAGCTTTTTAAAATGTTAAAAAAAGCCAAGCTTTTTTCAAGCCAAATTCCTTTTTATTGTTATCTTGTTGATTTGATCATTATTTGTCTTTTTTACTATTTATATTTTAAATTTCATCAGCTTTTTTATTTAATCATTAGCTTTTTTCATCTTCTTTTACTTATTTATATGTTTTATAAAACATTTAGTTATAAAAAACGTAATCGTATCAATCATTATACAATTCATGATTATCAATAGCTAGAATATTCTTTTGATAATGTTGATAAATCTTATAACAAATAAAAGCACTCAAAAATACAATAAAAACAATCAACATAAAACAATGCATAAAAAAGCTTTCAGGTAAAATATTAATAATCGGATCAAGGCTTGGATTGAAAAGCCAATAATCATTACTAAAAACGAGTTGATGAAATGTCACAAATAAACGATCAAAATCAATAAAAGCAAAAAATCCTAAAATCAAAGGAATGACAATTGTTAAAATAGCTGTAAGCTTAAAAAAACGATATTCTTTTTGTTTAATTTGTTTATAAACTAAAAAAGAAGTTGTACAAAAAGTAATAAAACATACTATTTGAATCATTTCAAAAATACGTTTCACTTCTTCAAAATGAATACGTCCACCTTTTGACATGATAAAATCTTTAAAAACAAGTTTTCCTTGATAAAAAATAGATTGATAATGAATTAAAATTTGATAATTTTCTTTTATTTGTTGGTACGTATAACGGGTATTTTCAACAAGTTTTAAATGATGAATATCAAAATAATAAAGTGGTTTAAAAAAGACAACAAAAACAATCGCAAAAGATATGATAAATAGCATGAAAGATATACTGGTCAGTATATCTTTTTTACTATAACTCATATAAAAATTCTTCACCTTTTTGAACTTCTACTTTAGAAAGGTTTGGGTAATCTTGTTGTCTTAATACTTCATAAATCGTAAGGGCCGCACAGTTTGATAAATTTAAACTTCTTACTTTATCAGACATTGGAATACGGACACAACGATCTAAGTTTTCTTTTAAAATTTCTTTTGGAATACCATCATGTTCGTGTCCAAAGAATAAATAATGTTCCTTAGAACGATCACTGTAATCTTGATCCGTATAACAAAGTTTCGAATAACGAGTAAAGAAATGATATTCTCCTGGGTTTTTAGCTTTGAATTCTTCATAAGATTCATAGACATGTAAATCTAAATCTTTGATATAATCAAGTCCTGCTCTTTTCATTTTTTTATCATCTAATTCAAATGACATTGGTTTAATAATATGCAGTGCTGTGTTTGTTGCAACACATGTTCTCATGATATTTCCAGTATTTTGAGGAATAGCTGGATGTACTAATACAATATGGTTCATTTTTTTCTCCTTTTATAATTCTTTTAAAATCGTATATAATTTTTTAAGTGCTTTAGCACGATGTGAGTATTTATTTTTTTCTTCTAAAGTCATTTCAGCACTTGTTTTTTGACAAGGTGGGAAATAGAAAATTGGATCATAACCAAAACCATTGACACCAGCAATATGATCATTGATTTCTCCTTCAAAAGTTTCTTGAATCAAGATAGGTTCTTGACCTGGAATGCATAAAGCTAGAGCACATACAAAGCGGCATGTTCTTTCTTTTCCTTTAACAGCATCAATGATGGCTTGATTGATAATTGGATAAGGCGTATCTTTTCCTAAAAAACGAGCTGAATAAATGCCTGGAAGTTTACCAAAAGCATCAATTTCAATTCCACTATCATCTGCTAAAACAATTTTATGTAAATCATCTGCCACATATTTGGCTTTAATCAAAGCGTTTTCTTTAAATGTTTTACCGTCTTCAACAATGTCAGGTACTTCTTCATAAACATCTTTTAAAGATTTAACTTCAATATTTAAATCCTGCAACATGGCTTGAATTTCTTTGACTTTTCCTTGATTGGTTGTCGCTACTATGAGTTCTTTCATATTTTCATCTCACTTTCTTTGTATGTATTTTAGCATTTTTTGTATCATAGTTCACTTATTTTCTTTATAATATCTTTAGGAGGTCCATTATGATTAAAAAATTGATTGTAAACGCAGATGATTATGGTTTATCTGAAGGTGTGTGTTTAGGTATTTTAAAAGCGCATAGAGATGGTATTTTAACTTCTACAACTTGTATGATGAATATGGAAAATATTGAAAAGTATTTAGAAATAACAAAAGCTTATCCTAATTTAGGTTTAGGTGTTCATTTAAATATTACGGTAGGAAAACCTTTAACAAAGGTCAGCTTTGTTGATGAAAAAGGAAACTTTAAATCAAGAAATACTTATAAAAATAGAGAAGCAATTGTATCACAAAAAGAACTTTATCAAGAATGGAAAGCCCAAATTGAAAAATTCATTGAAATCATGGGACACAAACCAACTCATTTAGACTCTCATCATCATGTTCATTTACTTAATAGTAATATTGATGTCGCTTTAAAACTTGCTTATGAATATAATTTACCTATTCGTCAAGAAACATACTTACAAACAGATTTTGAACCAGTTTATTTTAAAGAACTATTCTATAACCAAGATGCGACATTTGAAATGATTGATACGATTTTACATAAAGATGTTGAAAACTATGAGTTGATGTGTCATCCTGCAATGATTGATTGGAAACTTTATCAAATATCTTCTTATAATTTAAGACGCGCCCATGAATTAGATATTATTTGTAGTCAAAAAGCAAAAGAAATGACAAAAAATATTGAACTCATTAATTATCAAGACATTAAAAAATCTAGCAATTAGCTAGATTTTTTAGGTCTAATCATTAAATAAATTGGTAATCCAAGTAAAATACTTCCACCTATAATATTTCCTAACGTTGAAAGTAACATATGTACGAAAACACCATTCCAAGGAATTCCTGTCCCCAGTGCTGTAAAAGTCATAGAAAATGTTCCCATATTGGCAATACTATGTTCAAATCCTGGTAAAACAAACGTCATAACAATAATCATCATAATAAACGTTTTAGCTGTTTCTTCTTTAAGTTTCATTCCTACAAAAGCTGCTGCACAAACAATAAAATTACATAAAATTCCTTTAATAAAAAGTTCTAAATAATTAAAACTTAATTTATTAGAAACAACACTTGCAAGATATTGATTCATTACTTCATGATTAACACCACTTTTAATAAATAAAAAACAAATAATTGCAATCCCTACAAAGTTTCCTACATAACAAATCCCCCACATTGGTAAAATATCTAAGAATTTTAGTTTTTTATGATAAACCGGAAACATCGTTGTAAAACAATTTCCTGTAAATAATTCTGATCCTAGGAGCACAATAATAACAAGTCCTATCCCGAAAGCTCCAGCAAAAGCAATTTTAGCCGCAATTACATGATGTTCAACTAATAAAACCGCTAATGTATAAGATAAAATGGTGGCAAGTCCTAAATAAAGTCCCGCTACAATACTTCTTACAAAAAAACGAAACGGATCATTTTTTGACATTTCATATTTTGTCATCGCCGCTTTTTCTAATAATTCATAATCCATAAAATTTCCTCCGTTTCTAACAATAACATATATAGTCGATAAATGAAATCCCTTTCATTACTTTTATTTCTTTATTTTTCATGTTATTTTATCTATGAGGTGATTTTATGTTCAATCATATAATTCAAGAATTAATAACCAAAGCAATTGAAAAACAAGCTGAAAAAATAATAACTAAAAAAGCATCCAAACAAATTAAAAAAGACGCTAATACCTTTAATAAACCACATTTTTTTGTTTCCGGATATTATCAAGCTTATGCATTTTTACTTGTTCTTCCTATTTTAATTGTTGTTTTATTATTATGTATATTTATTCAATTGAAAGCAAAACATTTAGATATGGTAATTGTTTGTTTAATAATTTTATTTTTTCTAATTTTTATAACTTATAAAAGAACTCAAAAAATGTATCTTCTTGCTTATTGGCAATCAGGATTAATTTTTTATAATCGTAAAGGTCAACAGCTTGTACAAATTCCTACAGCTTATGTAAAAAAAGCAGTTGTTAAAGTTAATAAAATCATAATCCCTTATCATCAAGAAACTTGGATTATAGAAAAGAATAAAAACGATAATTTAAAAGAAATTGAACAAATGTTGATCTATTTTAAAGAAAGCGACTCATTTTGAGTCGCTTTTAAAAAACAATTGTTGTGCATTTTTATATAAAATCATTTCCTTATACTTTTTTAAATCATCTTCTTCTAACATCTTAAGAAGTTTATCTAAATTCGTTTCAATTTGTTTTGAAGGAGTAAAAGGGAAATCACTCCCATACATAATATGATCAGGTGTTGTAATTGTAAGTAACCACTTTAAAAGATGAGGTGTAGGATTTCCTGCAATATCAAAATAAAACCTTTTAAAACTTGCTTCAACATCTACTTCTTGCATCATCTTTTGAGGTATTAAGATTTTTGAAATTCCTATAAAGCGATCATAAATATTAGGCAAAAAAGACCCACAATGCGGTATGATCCAGGTAATATTTGGATAACGTAATACAACATCATTTCCTATTAAATTCAATACAGCACGCGATGTATCAACGATAAATTCAAATAAAGGAACAGGACCTGCTGAAAACACTTCTTCACTTAAAGAAGCAGGTCGATGAGGATGAATATTACAAATGGCATGTCGTTTATTTAATTCTTTCATCAAAGGTTCTAATTTTAAATCACCTAAATAAAGTCCTCGACTATTACTTGGAAAATTAATACCATCAGCTCCTAAAACATCCAAAGCATAAATAGCTTCTTGCATAGCTGCTTCAACATCAGGTAATGGCAAACAAGCTTGAAAGCCAAAATGTTTAGGATCATCTTTTTTTAGTTGTGCCATTTTTTCATTAAGATGACGACATATCTTTATCGAATTTTCTATATCATCTTTAAAATAAGGATGTGGTGAAGATACGGAAAGCAATGACCATTTAATAGAACATTTATTCATTAAATCTAGATGTTTTTTATAATCATACTTTGGTAAGGGAAATCCATCTTCTAATAAAGCATTTTGTTTTTCTAAAAATTTTAAATATTCAGGTGTTAAAAAATGTGAGTGGATATCAATTATTTGTTTTATCATTATATAGTCTCCTTTCAAATTGATATAATAATAATTTTTTTCACCTCACATTATTTTGGAAATAAACAAATTGTTTATTGAATCTATTATAACAACTTCTTTTTAAATCTCAATTATTTATTTATTTAAATGCTTTTCTAATAACACTAAATTTATATTTGGTATCCCATTAAATACTGTTGGGACAATTCCAATTTCTTGGTAGCCTAGTTTTTTATACAAAGAACGAGCAATTTGATTTCTTTCATTCGTATCCATTCTCAATTCGTCCCATCCCATTTTTCTTGCATAATCTTCATAAAACTTCACAAATATTTTTCCATAACCTTTTCCCGAAATATCAGGTGAGATCACTAATGTATGTAAGACACAAACATATTCATCTTGAACTTGATAGTGCCACTTTCCATTTTTATAAACATCGACTTGTTGTTGATTGATAATTGCTGAAGCAATGACTTTACCCTTTTTTTCTAAAACAAACATATCTTTTCTTTTGATAGCCTCTCTGGCTGTTTGATTGGTTGGATAGATATTTCTTATCCAACCAATTATTTGTTTTCCTTTTTCTTCCAAATCATGAATTTTTTCATAAATAGTTGAAATAGCTTCTAAATCTGTTTCATTTGCTTTTCTAATAATATAATCTTTCATCTTTATTAATTTTCTTTCGTAAACTTTTCTTTATTTTCTTCTAAATATTTAAACAAAATGCATAACATTCTTTTTCACGTTCATCATAACAAGTATCATCTTTTCGATTAAGTTATTTCATAATTTCATCATTGCTATACATTTCTATTTTCTTTAGTTTTCATATTCATCTTGTTGTCTAATCTCGTCTAATAAAACACGCTCTTTTGCTCTTTTAAACTTCCAATATTCCACAAAAACACCATCATAACTTTCAATCACTTGATTTTGATCATCAATTGTAAAATCATCCATCATTCCTTCAATATAGACCCAAAAATAATCTTCATCATCATTTTCACTATCATAAACATTAACAACATGTTGTTTTATTAACTTAATATTAGTAAGTTCATTTCTTTTTCCTTGAAACTCATACCAATTCATTTTTGTTTGCCAAGCTTCAAACAATTGAGGCGTTAAATAATCTTTTAATATTTCTAAATTTTTATTAGACCATGCATCTTGTATAATAAAATAATTACGTTTAACTTCTTTTTTGATTCTTTCTTCATTCCAAAAATCATCTTCATCATCTAAAATATCCAATTGTTTTTTAGTTCTTTGATGAAATAAAATTGCTTTACGTCTTCTTTGATATGCATTTAATCCATACATTCCGCCAAAAACAATTCCTGTATAAACTATTGATTCAAAAGGATTTGAACGTCTTCTTCCATAATAGTGACTACTACTATGTGAACTAGATCCTCCACCACCTGAAGAACCCCCACCTCCTGAGCCACTTCCTCCTCCAGCTCGAGCATAACAATTTCCCGTAAACAAAATCATCATAATTAAAAAAATTGAAAAAATCGTTAATCTTTTTTTCATAGTCATTCCCCCGTTTCATTTATTATATCATGTCTTGACTTCTTCAAAAAGAAGTATAAAATATAGTTTGAATTCAAACTATACAGGAGGTATTTATGTTAGAAAATCAATTTCATTTTCAATTACTTAAATGTTTTAATCAACAAAAAAGATGGATCAATCAAAGAACCATTCAAATTGATGTCTTACCAGGACAAAGTAAAGTTCTTCAATGTTTAGATGAATATGGACCTCTTTCTCCTAAAGAAATAGGAAATTTATGTATCATCGATAAATCAACAACCACCTCTTTACTCAATAAAATGGAAAAGATGGCTTATATTGAAAAGAAAAATCAAGATTATGATAAACGTTCTATTCAAATTCATTTAACAGCCTTAGGTAAAGAAAAAGCCCAACTTGTCAAACAAATTTGTCTAGAAAGTAGCCAATTTATTTTACAAGGTCTTTCTAAAAAGGAGCAACAAGAAATCATTAATTTGCTTAAACAAATTAATAATACATTAGAAAAGGAGGATGCACATGGAAACAAAAAATAACTTTGCGATAGGAAGTATTCCTAAACATATTATGTCAATTGCTGGACCAATGATTGTCGCTCAACTCATTAATGTTTTATATAATGTTATTGACCGTATTTATATTGGACGTATTCCTCATGTCGCTACCCTTGCTATGGGTGGACTTGGAATATGTTTACCAATTATTTCAATTGTCATGGCTTTTGCGAATCTCTTTGGAATGGGTGGTTCTCCACTTTGTTCGATTGCTAGAGGTCAAGGAAGAAATGATGAAGCTGAAGAAGTAATGGGCAATTCTTTTGCATTACTCGTGATTTTTGGCATTATTTTAACCGTTATTGGATTTATCTTTAAAGAAGATATCTTATGGGCTTTTGGAGCAAGTAAACATACTATTAGTTATGCTTTGGATTATTTATCAATTTATTTAATTGGAACGATTTTTGTTTTAGTAAGTTTAGGAATGAATAGTTTTATTAATAGTCAAGGATTTGCGAAAGTAGGAATGATGACTGTTCTTATTGGAGCCGTTTTAAATATTGTATTAGATCCTTTGTTTATCTTTGTTTTACATATGAATGTTAAAGGAGCTGCGATAGCAACTGTGATTTCTCAAGGAATCTCTGCTTTATGGACTTTACAGTTTTTAACAAGTAAAAAAACAATTTTAAAGCTTAAAAAGAAATATTTTAAACTTAATTTCTATTATGTAAAACGTATTTTTTCACTCGGTACTGCTGGTTTTATGATGGGTATTACAAATTCTGTTGTAACTATTGTTTGTAATTCAACTTTACAAACTTATGGTGGAGATCTTTATATTGCTATTATGACAATTATTAACTCTATTCGTGAAATTGCTCAACTTCCTGGACAAGGAATGGCTAATGCTTGTCAACCAGTTTTAGGATATAACTATGGAGCGAAAGAATATAAACGTGTTTTATCAGGAATTAAATTTGTTACTATCGTTTCTTTTTCGATGATGTTTGTTATCTGGCTAGCAATTACCCTATTCCCTGAATTTTTCATTCAAATCTTTACTCATAATCAAAAAATAATAACACATGGTATAACTTCTTTACATCTTTATTTCTTTGGATTCTTTATGATGACTTTTCAAATGGTCGGACAATCAACAGCTGTTGGTTTAGGAAAATCAAAACAAGCTATCTTCTTTTCTATCTTTAGAAAAGTAATCATTGTTGCACCATTAACTGTTATTTTACCAAAATTTATTGGTATCAATGGTGTCTTTATCGCTGAAGCAATCAGTAACTTCATTGGTGGTGGTGCTTGTTATATTACAATGTGGTTGACTATTGGTAGAAAACTTCAACAAAAATGTAAGGAGACTGTATGAATACTCCAAAATTAGAAACAAATAGACTTATTTTAAGAAAATTTAATGAAAATGATTTAAAAGCATTTTATGACATCTTTTCTAACAAGGAAGTTAATCTTTATCTTCCTTGGTTTCCTGTAAAGAATTTAAAAGAAGCAAAAGACTTTTATCAAGAAAGATACGCTTCTATTTATCAAAAAGATCAAGGATATGCTTACGCTATTTGTTTAAAAGAAAATAATCTTCCTATTGGTTATGTCAATATTGATTTAGATGAAAGTCATGATTTAGGTTATGGTTTAAAAAAAGAATATTGGCATCAAGGAATTGTCAGTGAAGCTGTTGAAGCTGTTATTCAACAAGCAAAAAAAGATAATCTTTGTTATTTGACTGCAACCCATGATATTAAAAATATTCATAGTGGAAATGTTATGAAAAAAGTTGGTATGCATTATTGTTATTCTTATAAGGAACAATGGATGCCTAAAAACAGACCTGTTATTTTTAGAATGTATCAATTAAATTTAGATGGAAAAGCTCGTATTTATCAAAAGTATTGGCACCAATATGAACATTTTATTGAAGAAAATGTTTAAAAGACAAGTCATTAAAAACTTGTCTTTTTTCCTAAATAACGATTTACTTGTTGATAATATTGAAGATATTCTTCTTTAAATTCTTGTTTTAAAAAAGGTTCTTCAACATATTTGATTTGAAGATGAAACATCATCATCGCAAACAATGAAACAATCAATAAAATTGTATTAAAAAACATTAAACACATTCCTAGATAAACAAGATCAAAACCTAAAAAAGCAGGATTGCGACTGATTTGATAGATACCTTGTGTAATTAAAGTTGTTTTTTCTTCATAACTTACTCCTGCACGCCAACTATCTTTCATTGTTAAAACAGAAGCAATAAAAACAACATCTCCTATGATTCCTAAAAATATACCCATGATACGAATTATCAATGGAAAAGTCGTTGTATTTAAATAAATACTTAATATTTCTATGATAAAAGTAGATATCGTTGCACCTTTCATCATTATTTCTATCTTCTTTTGAATTCCTTGTTTTCCTTTTCCCATATGATCTGTTTGAATTCCTTGTTTTCTTTGTTGAAACATCTTTATAAAATAACAAAGATAAAAGACAAGTAAAATCATATATCTTACTATTTGCATCCTAATCCCTTCTTTTATTTATTAAATCAATAATAATTATCACGACCCCATATAAAACACCAGCAATCGCCCAAATAATCCAACTATATTGTATTTGTCCATTACCATTTTCACCAAAAGTATAATAAAGAAAAATAGCTGTTACACTAAGCCAATAGATAGCACTTATTTTTGATTTTAAAGCATTTTTCTTTTTTTGTTCAGGAGCATAATCTCCCACTTGTAAAATCTTATCTAGAGCGTTTTGATAAGTTCCAGCAAAGACAAGAAAGAAACAACCAATGCCTACAAAAAATAATAGAAAACATACTGCAATCGTTTCTAAAAAATCATAAT
>CAVESC010000030.1:0-26561 GCA_963618275.1 Bacteroidaceae bacterium | reverse complement strand
TATATTTTATAAAATATAGGAATTCTTTTAAAAACGTCTTAACTTAATGACATTGGCCCGTTTGCTTTTCTTTTTTTATACTTTGAAAATGATTTTCACAAATAAAAAAGAAAATAAGGCAAAATATGAAAGCATTCACCAGAAGCAATTGTAAGCATTTTCAAAAGTATGGTTCTTTTATAAAATAAGTGTAGTTCAAAAAAAGAGGGAGGAAAAATTTATGGACAAAATTGCAGATGTCTTAGGTCGTGCTGGTGCATGGTGCGGACAAAACAAATATTTATCTGCCATTAAGAATGCGTTCCAAAACTTCATGCCTTTAACAATCGCTGGGGCAATTGGGGTTTTATGGTGTAACGTTATTGTTAATGAATCTACAGGGTTAGGAATCTTCTTTAAACCAATCATGGCATTAAGTTTCTTAAACCCAGCATTCCAAGCTGTTAACTTCTGTACAATCAGTTGTATTACAGTTGGGGTTACTCTTGGTATCGCCCAAGAAATCGGTGTTTGGAACATGGGAGCTGAAAAAGCTGGTTATATCCCAGGTTTAGTTGGATTAGCTGCTTGGTTATCAGTTACAAACACTTCACACATCGTTGAAGGAGCTAAAGATGCATTCTCTGGTATCTCTTCTAATGAATTAGGAGCTACTGGTTTATTCACTGGTATGATCATTGGTGTATTAGCTGTAGAACTATTCTGCTTCTTCGAAAAACAAGATGCATTAAAAATTAAAATGCCAGATCAAGTTCCACCAGGGGTTGCTCGTGCATTCGAAGTTTTAGTACCAGCTACTTTAACTTTAATCGTAACTGCTTGTATCGGATCTGCTTGTTATAATTTAACTGGTTTATATTTAAATGATATTATTAAAAACAGTATCCAAGGTCCTTTAGGAAGCTTAGGTGCTACTGTTCCAGGTTTAATTATTTTATACTTAGTAATCATGTTATTCTGGTTAGTAGGTATTCATGGTAACAACATGGTATCAGCTGTCAAAGAATCTATCTTTACACCATTAGCACTTGAAAACGTTGAAGCATTCAACAAAGGTGAAACTCCAAAAAATATCATCAATATGTATGCCATTCAAATGTGGGGTGAAATCGGTGGCTCTGGATGTACATTAGGTTTAGTTATTGCTATCTTCATTTTCTCTAAACGTGAAGATAACAGAGCAATCGCTTCATTATCAATCGTTCCAGGATGTTTCGAAATCAACGAAACAGTTACATTTGGTATTCCAATGGTATTAAACCCAATCTTAGGTATTCCATTTGTATTAACACCAATCATTCTTGAACTTGTTGGTTATACTTTAACAGTTATCGGATTCTGTCCAGTTGCTTGTTTAACAGTACCTTGGACATGTCCACCATTAATCTTTGGTTTCTTAGCTACAGGTGCAAATATTATGGGTGCAGTAACTCAAGCAATCTTAATTGCAATCTCAGTAGTTATCTACACACCATTCTTAATCTCTTACGAAAAATATCAAAACAAACAAGCTGTAGAAGCTTAAGAATAGTAAAGACTTGGGAGAAATCTCAAGTTTTTATGTTTAAAAAATTTATATTAAAAACGCAACTAATTGCAAGTTGCGCTTTTGTGTGTGAATAGCTATAATCTCACCAGTTGATTTATATGAAAATATTAGCTATTACAGCAACAAAAAGATTACAAGAAATTGTTGATTTATTAGATTCAAAAGGATATGTCAAAGCCAAAGAACTTTCTAAAAAATATCAAGTAAGTATGGAAACAATTCGTAAAGATTTAACTTTTTAGAAGAAAAAGGGGTTGTCAAAAAAGAATATGGTGGAGCAACTCTTGCTTCATTAGGTGCAGAAAAAAATATTGAATTTAGAGAAAAGCAAAAATATGATGAAAAAAAGGAAATTGCACGTTGAATTTCTTCAATATTAATAGCACATAATAGTATGATTATTGATTCAGGAAGTACATGTCTTAGTTGTTGTTCATATATTAATTTGATGCCTTCTAAAGATATCTTTACAGTTTCTATAGGCACATTTGAACAAGTAGATGGTAACTTACATAATGTTTTTTTACTCCAGGTAAAAAAAGAAAAAAATCAATCAATAGTAGGTGGCTGGGCTGAAGAATATTTAGATAAAATTCAAGTAGATGTGTGTATTTTAGGAACTTCTGAATTATTAAATAGTGATGGACCAACATGTCATTCATATCAAGAATTAGGTGTTAAAAAGAAAATGATTGAAAAAGTGATTATGTTTTTGTAGTTGCTGATAGTAGTAAGTTTCAAGAAAAGGGATTATATAATGTTTGTTCTTGGAAAGAGATAGATGGTTTGATTACTGATCATCATATATCAATGAATTTATATGAAAAGTTAAGTAACCAAGTATCTGTTTATATTGGAAAAAAAGAATAAAAAATTTTCAAAATAAAGAGATTGTTTTGAAAAATATTTGAAAATAAATTATAAAGTATTCTTTTGTGATAGTTATTTACAAAAGAATACTTTATTTTTAGTATGAGGTGATGAAGATGAGTTTACTTTATAAGTTAGAATATCAAGATAATTTTACAGATCTTGAAAAAGGAATCGCAAATTATATCTTAGATCATAAAGACGTAATTGTTGATTTAAAGATTACGGATCTTGCGGAAATTACATATACATCGCCATCTACGATATCACGATTTTGTAAGAAAATCGGTGAAAAAAGTTTTAATGATTTTCGTATTCATTTTGCTTCATCTGTAATTGGAGAGTATAAATCTCAAATTGATTATAATCGTCCGTTTTTAAATGAAGATCAACCACAAAAAGTGGTTAATCAATTGGGAAATCTTTATGAAGAAACAATAGAAATTACAAAGTCTTTTTTAGATATGGAAATATTAGAGAGTATAAAAGAAATCCTATCTAAAAAACAAGTGATTGATGTTTATGGAGTAGGAACAGCCTATATTACGGCACTTAGTTTTGAACAAAAAATGATGTCGACACATTATTATGTGAATTTACGCCATATTCCCCATGATCAAAGTAAACAAGCTGTTTTTTCTAATAAAGATACTGTTTCAATTGTGATTTCTTATTCGGGAGAGGAATCAGAAATCAAGACGATTGTTAATCATATTAAAAGAGGAAATGGAACAATTATTGCAGTTACTTCTATTAATGATAGTTATTTAAGGAAGAATGCTAATTATTGTTTAACACTATGTTCTAAAGAAAATATTTTTTCTAAAATAGGTGCTTATTCTTCTAAAGTGAGTGCAGATTTTGTTGTGGATGTTTTATTTTCTTTGATGTTTCAAATGAATTATAATATTAATCTTATTGAAAAATTAGAGAGAGAAAAGAAATATCGAGAGAGTTCTTATTGATAAGGCATTATTTTGATGCTTTTTCTTTTTGTCAAATATTGCCGAGGAAATAAAATCTTATTATTTGAGTCAGTAAACTAGAGAAGGTACATTGTTTTTTTGATGATGTAAAGGTATAATAGGTATAGTCTAAAAGAATTGGGGGAAACCAGAAATGTACAAAATAGTCAAAAAAGAAAGACTAAATGATGTTGTTGAATTAATGGAAGTTCATGCTCCAATGGTTGCTAGAAAATGTGAACCAGGTCAATTCATTATTTTAAGAGTTGGTGAAGATGGAGAAAGAATTCCTTTAACAATTGCTGATTATGATCGTGAAGCTGAAACAATTACAATTATTTATCAAATTGTAGGTTTTTCAACTCGTCAATTAGCAAAATTAAACGAAGGTGATGAAATCACTGACTTCGTAGGACCTTTAGGTGTGCCAACAGAATTACACAAATCAAATCATGTTGTTGGTATTGCCGGTGGGGTTGGTAGTGCACCATTATATCCACAACTTAAAAAATTAGCTGCAATGGGTGTAGATGTGGATGTTATTATTGGTGGACGTGAAGCACAATATGTATTATGGGCAGATAAGTTTAAAGCTTTCTGTAAAAATGTATATGTGATGACAGATGATGGATCTTTAGGAGAAAAAGGATTTGGAACTGTTAAATTACAAGAATTAATTGATAGTGGTGATCCAATCGATGAAGTAATCGCTATTGGACCAGTACCTATGATGAAAGCCGTTGTTGGGGTAACAAAACCTCATAATTTAAAAACAATGGTTTCATTAAACCCTATTATGATTGATGGTACAGGTATGTGTGGATGTTGCCGTGTAACTGTTGATGGTAAAATTAAATTTGCATGTGTTGATGGACCAGACTTTGATGGTTTATCAGTAGACTTTGATGAATTAATGGCTCGTCAAAGAATGTTCAAAGAAGAAGAACATCAAGTAGATGCTAATGCAGATCGTATTTGTAATTTAATGGGAGGTGCAAAATAATGCCTAATATGTCACCAAATAAGGTTAAGATGCCTGAACAAGATCCTAATGTAAGAAATAAAAACTTTGAAGAAGTTTCTTTAGGATATACAAAAGAACAAGCTATGGAAGAAGCAACTCGTTGCTTAAACTGTAAAAAACCATTCTGTATGGATGGATGTCCAGTAGGAGTGCCTATTCCTGAATTCATTCATCATGTTGCAGAAGGTGAATTTGAAGAAGCCTATCAAACAATTACAAGAGAAAATGCATTACCTGCAATTTGTGGACGTGTATGTCCTCAAGAAAATCAATGTGAAGGTAAATGCGTAAGAGGAATTAAAACAGAATCAGTAGGAATTGGACGATTAGAAAGATTCGTTGCTGATTATCATAGAGAACATGGAAAACCTACAGAATTAAAAATTGAAAAAAATGGTAAAAAAGTTGCTGTTATTGGATCAGGACCTGCTGGTATTACATGTGCTGGAGAATTAGCTAAAAAAGGTTATGATGTAACTGTTTTTGAAGCATTACATAAAACAGGTGGGGTATTATCTTATGGTATTCCAGAATTCAGATTACCTAAAAAATTAGTACAAAGTGAAGTAGATGGTGTTGCTGCTTTAGGTGTAGATTTCGAAACTAACGTTGTTGTAGGACGTTCAATTACAATTGATGAATTACAAGAACAAGGATATCAAGGAATCTTCGTAGGTAGTGGTGCTGGTTTACCACGTTTCCAAGGAATTCCTGGTGAAAACTTAAATGGTGTTTACGCTGCAAACGAATTCTTAACTCGTGTTAACTTAATGAAAGGATATCAATTCCCAGATCATCCAACACCAGTTAAAGTAACAGATACAGTATGTGTTATCGGTGCTGGTAACGTTGCAATGGATGCTGCAAGAACTGCAAAACGTTTAGGAGCTAAAAACGTATATATCGTTTATCGTCGTGGACCTGAAGAAGTTCCTGCTCGTGCAGAAGAAGTACATCACGCTAAAGAAGAAGGAATTATCTTCAAATTATTAACTAATCCAGTTAAAATTGAAGGTGAAGATGGATGGGTTAAATCTATGGAATGTGTTGAAATGGAATTAGGTGAACCTGATGCATCTGGAAGAAGAAGACCAATCGCTAAAGAAGGATCTAACTTCACAATTGAAACAGGAACAGTTATCGTTGCTATTGGACAAAGTCCAAACCCATTAATCAGACATACAACTCCTGGTTTAGATTGCCAATCTTGGGGTGGAATTATCGTTGATGAAGATTCAATGAAAACATCTAAAGATGGTGTTTATGCAGGTGGAGATGTTGTTACTGGTGCAGCAACAGTTATCTTAGCTATGGGTGCTGGTAAAAAAGCAGCTAAGGCAATGGATGAATATTTACAAAACAAATAGTATATAAAAAGTCAATTCACATTAAGAATTGACTTTTTCTTTGGCTGTTATTAAATAACTTATTATATTTTCTATTAGAGTTAAAGCTATAATCATATTAATTTTTGGAATCAATAAACATATAAGTTCTATACATATAGTAATTTTTGTTTTTTTATTTAAATATTTAAAATATCGTTTCATTATAATTAACAATATGAATAGTATTCCTAAAAATATAATAAAATAATTATTTAAATATTGATAAGCTAATATAGATACAAGATATATGGAACTTGATGTAAAAAAACATTTAACAGGACTATCACAATGATATCCACCTAGGTTTATTCTTAATCCAGAAAATGAAAACATCCAAACAAGTGTCATAATTCCTTCATGTAAACATAATCCTAAAATTAATATAAATAGATTAACAATAGAATTAAAGATCAAAACTTGTTGACCATATTTATATATTTCATAGTCTTCATCAAAATTATACTTATCATAAATCTTCTCTAACATTGTCCTCTAATCCTTTTAATAAAAATTTTACAAAATAGATATCATCTCTATAAAATGTTGTTTGTTTAACAACTAAATCAGAATCAATATCACATCTTTCAAAATCATAGAAATCATTTTGTGAATAAAGCTCTACCAAAGTATAAATACCCTGTCCTTTAATGTGTAAAGTTAATTCACTATCCCCTTTTACATAATCTAAAATTTTAATAATGACATTTATAAAATCTAAATCATCATATTTTTCCTTTCGACCAATTTCAAAGAATGGTTTAATACTAATATTATCGTCTTGTAATTTATTAATTTTAACAGAAATCATAATATCAAATATTGGATTTTTAGATGCAACTAATTTCTTGTAAGTGTTTTTGTATTGATATTGTTCAATTACTTTGGATATTTCAGGATTGGTATCATTATTCAAATGTTTAATGTGTTCTAATACCCAATGAATACGATGTTTCTTATCATCAATATCATAACTAATGTTTTGTATGAGAAGTAAACTTTGTTTTATATATTTTTCTTTTTGTATTTGTTTTTCATACTGCATCTTTTCTGTGTAGATTTTATTAAAGTAGATACCATTTATTATGATAAGTAGGAAGACGATTAATAAAAGCAAACACACTATAAATGAGCTAAAATTTACAGTAATATTAACAGCTGCATATCCAACCATACCAAAGATACTCAAAACTAATATTTCTGTGATGATTACAATTAAATATTGCTTGTTTGGTACATTAAGGTTGTACTTTAAATGTTCAAGCAACCAATATGTAAACAATATTAATATTGTTTTAGAAAAAGCACCAACTAAAATATAAAATAATATTGGAAAATCTGTATTTAGTAATGGCTTGAATAAATAATATAGAATAAATGTACACAGGAAAATAAAGAATATATAACTTCCAAGTACAAATGAATCTCCAAAATACATTTTTTTCTTTTTATATACTACAAATAAGAAATTCGTTATAAAATAACATATCATTAATATAAATCCATTTTGTTTGAAAATATCACATAATTCACATAATATGAATAAAGAAGTAAGTAGAAGACTAAAGAGTTTTCTACTTTCTAATGAGTAATATAGGTAAACAAAAGTAGTAAGTGTAGATACTTCTACTAAATTGAGAAATATATTATAAGCCACCATTGAGTAGATAATCCTGATAATTATTTTTAAATTTCTTTTTATATGTTTTACCTATATTAATTTCTTTTTTGTTTCTTAAGATTATGTACTTTGTATTTACATCATAAACAAAATCTAAATTAACAAGATAGGATCTATGTACTTGAATGATATTGTTATTATTGAGCTGATTTTTAAATTCTTTTATTTTTCCTTTTAATTTATATTCACCATCTAATGTGACTACTTTTAAATAGTGTCCATCTGCTTCTATATAAATAATATCAATTGTATTAATGCGTACACGTTTTTCTCTGGTGTTAATGACAATAAAACTTGTATTTTCTAAATGTTCTTTAAACATTTTAAAGAAGATAGAAATATCTTTTTCTAAATGATCTTTTCTAATGAAATAAAATGGTTGTAATTCCATTGATTTATGAACAAAGTTATTGTTCATTGTCACAAAAACAATAAGTGCTTTTGGAAACTTCTTTTTAAGTTCTATAGAATAATCAATACCATTTATTGATTCACTTAAATGAACATCTATAAAAATAACTTGGTAGTCTTTTGTATCATCGATTCTTTCAAAATGATCCTCGAAACAAAAGAAATGGGCATCACTGAATAGATTGTTATTTCTGAGCGTATCAACAAACTCCTTTACAAAATTATTTGTGTTCTCTAATATCAAAATATTCATTGTGATGCCACCTTTCTTATTTGTTTAAATTCTTTAATTGTTCAGGTTTGTCAAATTCATAGAAATCAAAAGCAGACATAGATGATGCACTAAATAATGCAACTCCCTTTAACAATGTAAAGTATTTTTCAATTAAATAGTTTATCATAATTACCTCCTTAAGTGTACTTTATATTTGATGTCTATCTAAAGTCAATAGAATGGACATGAAAGGATATGTGCTGTTCCTGAAGGTGTCTTTTATAATGCGTAAAACGCACGATTTAATTGTTAACATGAATTAAAAGGGTGACGGATAATGAATGTTAATGAGATAATTATGAATAAAAGAATAGAAAGAGGCGTTTCTAGAAAAGAGCTTGCAGAGGGTTTAGGGGTTAGTGAAAGTACTATTTATAGAATTGAAATGAATCCTAATTTAAATCCTAATAATAAATTGGTAAAAAGAATTTATGATATTTTACGTATGAATGTGACAATTATTGTGGATGATGCTCCAATATATGATGAACATGCACATGAAATAGATTTTGAATCATATAGTCCGACAGGTAAAAGTATTATTTTTAAAACAATTGCTAAAGAAGAAAAAATGAAGAAATTAAAAGAAAAATAGTTATCTTTCGATCAATGTCATCTTAACTTAATGACATTGTGCTAGTGGTGGTTTTATGTTAGAAAGTTATGATAATAAAAAGAAAAAGGCTAATTTTACACTTTCATTTAGTGGAAATAAGACAAAAAAAGATGATATTTATTTGTGGGATAAAGAATATAATTTTAAAAGAAAGACAGAGTATCATGATGTTAAAGGAACAATTTATATTAATGGTGAGAAAAAGAAAACAATTGTTTTAGATCAAATGAATAGTGATAAAGAGTATATTGAATTTGAAAAGAAATATACATGTAAAAATCTAGAAAAAGAAGATACAATCATGATTGAATATACTTATACAAATGAAATGGGTATAAAAAAGAAAAAAGAAGATACAGTTCAACTTAAAAAGAATTGGCAAGGATATTATTTAGCGTGGCAATAAAAAATTAGTATGATAATTATATTTTAATTTATTTAATTCCCATTCATTATCTTATATAATCTTTCTATGGATAGAGCGAAACTGCTTATAGGAGGCCATTATGAAAAAAAAATTACTCATGACAATTCAATATAAAGACATGGTCCCTTTTTCGCTTTTTATTTTTTAATTTGAAACATATCTTTTCTAAGATATGTTTTTTTTACAATCAAAAGGGGGATTAAAGATGCCAAAAAGAGAAGATATTAACACAGTATTAGTCATTGGTTCAGGACCAATTATTATTGGTCAAGCATGTGAATTTGATTATTCAGGAACACAAGCTTGTAAAGCATTAAGAGGATTAGGGTATAAAATTGTTTTAGTCAATTCTAACCCAGCTACAATTATGACAGATCCAGAAACAGCAGATGTGACATATATTGAACCATTAAATGTTGAAAGATTAACACAAATCATTGAAAAAGAAAGACCAGATGCTTTACTTCCTAACTTAGGTGGACAATCAGCTTTAAACTTATGTTCTGAATTAAGTAATGCAGGTGTTTTAGACAAATATAACGTTCAAGTATTAGGGGTAAAAGTAGATGCTATTGAACGTGGAGAAGACCGTTTAGAATTCAAAAAAGCCATGAATGAATTAGGTATTGAAATGGCAAGAAGTGAAATCGCTAATACAGTTGATGAAGCTTTAGCTATTGCTGATAAATTAGGATATCCAGTAGTTGTAAGACCTGCCTATACAATGGGTGGAGCAGGTGGAGGACTTGTTTACAATGTTGATGAATTAAAAACAGTTGTAAATAGAGGTTTGCAAGCAAGTTTAGTACACCAATGCTTAATTGAAGAATCTATTTTAGGATGGGAAGAATTAGAATTAGAAGTTGTAAGAGATGCTAAAAATAACATGATTACAATTTGTTTTATTGAAAATATTGATCCATTAGGAGTACATACTGGAGATTCTTTCTGTAGTGCACCAATGCTTACAATTTCAAAAGAAGTGCAAAATCGTTTACAAGAACAAGCTTATCGTATTGTTGAATCAATTGGTGTTATTGGTGGAACAAATGTTCAATTTGCACATGATCCAGTAACTGATCGTATTGTTGTTATTGAAATCAACCCAAGAACATCACGTTCATCTGCTTTAGCTTCTAAAGCAACAGGTTTCCCTATTGCTTTAATTTCAGCAATGTTAGCAGCAGGACTTACATTAGATGAAATTCCATGTGGTAAATATGGTACATTAGATAAATATTATCCTGATGGTGATTATGTTGTTATTAAGTTTGCACGTTGGGCTTTTGAAAAATTTAAAGGTGCAGAAGATAAACTTGGTACACAAATGAAGGCTGTTGGGGAAGTTATGAGTATTGGTAAAACTTATAAAGAAGCTTTCCAAAAGGCAATTCGTTCATTAGAAATTGGACGTTATGGTTTAGGCTATGCTAAAAACTTTAATGATTTATCTAAAGAAGAATTATTAAAATTATTGATTAATCCAACTAGTGAAAGACAATTCATTATGTATGAAGCTTTAAGAAAAGGAGCTACAGTTGATGAATTATTTGAACTTACAAAAATTAAACATTATTTCATTGAACAAATGAAAGAATTAGTTGAAGAAGAAGAAAAAATTACTTCTTATAAAGGACAACAATTACCAGATGATATCTTAAAACAAGCTAAAAAAGATGGTTTTGCTGATAAATATATTTCCAAGTTATTAGATGTTGAAGAAAAAGAAATTAGAAATCAAAGACTTGCAATGGGTATGCATCAAGTATGGGAACCTGTTCATGTATCAAGTACAAAAGATAGTTCTTATTATTACTCTACATATAATGGAAAAGATCAAGATGAAGTTTCAAATAATAAGAAAATCATGATCTTAGGTGGAGGACCTAACAGAATTGGTCAAGGTATTGAATTTGATTATTGTTGTGTACATGCTTCTCTTGCTTTAAAGAAATTAGGATTTGAAACAATTATTGTAAACTGTAACCCAGAAACAGTTTCAACAGATTATGATACATCTGATAAACTTTATTTTGAACCATTAACATTAGAAGATGTTTTAAGTATTCATGAAAAAGAAAAACCATTAGGTGTGATTGCTCAATTTGGTGGACAAACACCATTAAATTTAGCAAGTCAATTAAAAGAAAATGGTGTTAATATTTTAGGAACAACACCTGAAACAATTGATATGGCAGAAGATCGTGACTTATTTAATGAAATGATGGAAAAATTAGAAATTCCAATGCCTGAATCAGGAATGGCTGTAACAATCGATGATGCTTTAGAAATCGCTCAAAGAATTGGTTATCCATTAATGGTAAGACCATCTTACGTATTAGGTGGTAGAGGTATGGAAGTTGTTTACGATGATGATTCATTAAAACAATATATGGCAGCTGCTGTTGGTGTCACTCCAGATCGTCCAATTTTAATTGATCGTTTCTTAAATGATGCTATGGAATGTGAAGCAGATGCTATTTCTGATGGAGAAAATGTTTATGTTCCTGCAGTTATGGAACATATCGAACTTGCTGGTATTCACTCAGGAGATTCAGCATGTATTTTACCATCTAAACATATCCCAGTAAGACATGTACAAACAATTAAAGAATATACAAAGAAAATTGCTAGAGAAATGAATGTACGTGGTTTAATGAATATGCAATATGCGATTGCTGATGATAAAGTTTACGTTTTAGAAGCAAATCCACGTGCTTCAAGAACAGTACCTTTAGTATCTAAGGTATGTAACATCAACATGGTAAAACTTGCAACAGATATCGTAACACGTGAACTTACGGGTAGACCATCTCCTGTTAAAGATTTAAAAGATAGAAAGATTCCACATATTGGTGTAAAACAAGCTGTTTTCCCATTCAATATGTTCCCAGAAGTTGATCCAATCTTAGGACCTGAAATGAGATCAACAGGTGAAGTTTTAGGAATGGCTAATTCTTATGGAGCTGCTATCTTTAAAGCTGAAGAAGCTACTCAAACAAAATTACCAACATCTGGTCGTGTTTTAATTTCTGTATCTGATAGAGATAAAAAAGATGTTGTTGCTCTTGCTAGAAAATATTATGATGCAGGATTTGAAATTGTAGCTACAGGTAAAACATTTGAATTAATTAATAGCAATAATATTCCAGCTATCAAAATTAAAAAGATCAATGAAGGTCGTCCAAATATTACAGATGCTCTTACAAATGGTGAACTTGATATGGTCATCAATACACCACATGGTAAAGAATCAGCACATGATGATAGTTATATTAGAAAAACAGCAATCAAAATGAAAATTCCATATATGACAAATATTGCTGCAGCAAATGCTGCTATTGAAGGTATTTTAGAAACTGAAATTCATGGAACACATGAAGTTAAATCACTTCAAGAATATCATAAAGCTATTAAAGATTAAGAGATATGATTGTTAGGAAATCAGATGATTTCCTAACAATTTTTTTTTACTTTTTTTCAAAAAAAGAAGAAAAAAAGTAAAAAAAGAACAGATAAATAAGTAGGAGGACTACTTATGGACAAAATAAATAAGATAACAACAAGTAAACAAACGACAATGTATGATCATTTGTGTAAAATGATCATAGGAAATGAAGAAGTTTTATCAAGAATCATAAAGGTAGTTGTAGGTGAAGCAAAGCATTTAAGTATTGAAGAAATTAGAAAATTAATAAAAGGAATACATATAGGTGATCGAATAGTTAATCCTCATTTTCATCTTGTAGATAAAGAAGATTTTATTAAAGACGAAGGAGCAATTTATTATGATATTCTATGTTATATAGACTTACCTCAAGAAAATGGGAAGAAAATACGTATTTATTTAAATGTAGAAATACAAAATAATCTTTATCCAGGGTATTCTATTATCACTAGAGCACAAGCATACATTGCAAGAATGTTATCTAGTCAATGGGGAAGAGAGTATGATGGTAAAAACTATGATGGAATGAAAAAGGTCTATTCTTTGTGGATTATACCAAAGGCACTAAAAATAAGAGATGGGCATATGAATGTTTATGAAACAAATGAAAGGGTTGTTTGTGGAACGACAGTAGAAGAAAAAGAAGTTTATGACAAGGGTGTTATTCTTGTGATATACTTAAACAAAGAACATGATTTAAATAAAAAGTATGAAGTATATAATGAATTATTTACACCATTGATGGTTTTTTTAAATAATGTATTAGATTATAAGGGAAAACAAAGAATTATAGAAGAGTATGGATTTGATACAAAGAAAATAGAAAGTGAGGTTAAAGATATGTGTAATTTAGGCGAAAGTATCGCAATAGAAGCAATTCAAAATAAAAATATTGAATATGTAAGAAATATTATTGATGAATTGAATTGTTCTTTGCAAAGAGCAATGGATATCTTAAAATTATCCGAGGACGAAAGAAAGAATATTGAAAAGTATTTTCAATCATAATAACTAAATAATATATTGAAGTATTATAATTGCTCTTTTTAATAAAGTGAGGTTAAGGATATGTGTGATTTAGGTGAAAGTATTGCAATAGAAGCAAGAAATGAAGGAATAAGTCAAGGAATCAATCAGGGTAAACAAATGGAACGTAGGGAAAAGAATACGGAACATGTAAGAAAACTTATGATAAGATTACAAATATCATTTAAAGAAGCTGTTAGTTTATTAGAAATTCCTGAAAATGAGGTAAAAGAAATAGAAGTATATTTTAAATCATAGAAAGAGAGTAAAATCTCTTTTTTTATTGTACAAAAAAATTGTTAATAAAATAAAATTACATAATAATAAAAAATTATAAATTAGTGTTGAAAAATGTTATTAAATCTACTATACTATTCAAGAACAAAAGGAGATGAGGGCTATGTTACAACAAAGTGTCAAATATGATTGCTTACAATTGAATACGAGTGCCTCATTTTTATATTCTCATTGTTTCTAACATATCATTTTTATTTGATATGTTTTTTTATAGCAAAAAAAAGGAGGACAATATATGAAAGCCTATTTAATCTTAGAGGATGGAAACGTATTTGAAGGTGAAAGCGTAGGGGCTAACAAAGAAGTTGTAAGTGAGTTTGTATTTAATACTTCAATGACTGGATATGTAGAAGTATTAACAGATCCTTCCTATGCAGGACAATCTGTTGTCATGACATATCCATTAATTGGAAACTATGGAGTATGTTTAGAAGATCAAGAATCATCAAAACCTTATGTTGAAGGATTTGTAGTGAATGAACTTGCTAGACTTGGAAGTAATTTTAGAAAAAATGTTGATTTAAAAGATTATTTAATTGAACATGATATTCCTTGTATTCAAGGAATCGATACAAGACATTTAACTAAAATCATTAGAAATAAAGGTTGTATGAATGGAATGATTACAACAACTAAATATGATGATTTAAGTGAAGTCATGGAAAAAATACATAATTTT
Source organism: Bacteroidaceae bacterium (assembly GCA_963618275.1). GTDB lineage: Bacteria > Bacillota_I > Bacilli_A > Erysipelotrichales > Coprobacillaceae > Faecalibacillus. The sequence goes on along the minus strand of CAVESC010000030.1, from coordinate 11,909 downwards.
AAAGTAACAGGTGTTGTTGAAAAAACAACATGTGACAAACCTTATACAGTAGGTAGTGGAGATAAAAAAGTTGCTTTATTAGATTTTGGTGCTAAGAAAAATATTGCTAAATCATTAGCTAATAGAAATATGGAAGTCACAGTTTATCCAGCATCAACTCCAGCAAGTACAATTATTGAAGGAAATTATGATGGAGTGATGTTATCAAATGGTCCTGGGGATCCAAGTGAAAATGTAGAAATTATTAAAGAAGTTAAAAAATTATCTGAAAGTGGATTACCAATCTTTGCAATCTGCTTAGGACATCAATTAATGGCTTTAGCTCATGGATTTAAAACTGAAAAATTAAAATATGGACATCATGGAGCAAACCATCCTGTTAAAGATTTAAATACAGGTCGTGTTTATATCTCTACACAAAATCATAACTATGTGATTTGTGATGATTCTATTGATCGTAATATTGCTAAACCTTGGTTTATTAATGTAAACGATCAAACAATTGAAGGCGTTGAATATATTGGTAAAAATATTAAAACAGTACAATTTCATCCAGAAGCATGTGCTGGTCCATTAGATACAGATGCTTTATTTGATGAATTTGAAAAAATGATGGAGGGTAAATAAGATGGCAAGAGATTTAAGTATTAAAAAAGTATTAGTTATCGGTTCAGGACCTATCATCATTGGTCAAGCTGCAGAATTTGATTATGCAGGAACACAAGCTTGTCGTGCTTTAAAAGAAGAAGGGGTTGAAGTTGTTTTAATTAACTCAAACCCAGCAACAATCATGACAGATGGTGATATTGCTGATAAAGTTTATATTGAACCATTAACTGTACCAGTTGTAAAAAAATTGATTATGGAAGAAAAACCAGACAGTATTTTACCAACATTAGGTGGTCAAAATGCATTAAATATCGCAATGGCTTTAGCAGATGAAGGTTTCTTAGAAGAACATAACGTTCGTACAATTGGAACAAACACAGATACAATCAAACTTGCTGAAGACCGTTTAGAATTTAAAAACTTAATGGAACGAATTGGTGAACCATGTGCTGCTTCTATCGTTGTTAACCATGTTAATGATGCTTTAGAATTCGCAAAAAAAATTGGGTATCCAGTTGTTGTAAGACCTGCTTATACTTTAGGTGGTACTGGTGGAGGTATCGCTAATAATGAAAAAGAACTTCATGATATTTGTTCAAACGGTTTACGTTTATCAAGAGTAAGTCAATGTTTAATTGAAAGATGCATTGCTGGATGGAAAGAAATCGAATATGAAGTTATGAGAGATAGTGCAGGTAACTGTATTACCGTATGTAACATGGAAAACTTAGATCCTGTTGGAGTTCATACAGGAGATAGTATTGTTGTGGCACCAAGCCAAACTTTATCAGATAAAGAATATCAAATGTTACGTTCATCAGCTTTAAATATCATTACAGCATTAAATATTGAAGGTGGATGTAACGTTCAATATGCATTAAATCCAAATAGCTTTGAATATTGTGTTATCGAAGTAAACCCTCGTGTTTCTCGTTCATCAGCTTTAGCGTCTAAAGCAACTGGTTACCCAATCGCTAAATTAGCAGCTAAAATTGCTTTAGGATATACCTTAGATGAAATCAAAAATGCCGTTACAGGTAAAACATATGCTTCATATGAACCAACATTAGACTATGTTGTATGTAAAATTCCTAAATGGCCATTTGATAAATTCGTTGATGCTTCAAGAAAATTAGGAACACAAATGAAAGCTACTGGAGAAGTTATGTCAATCTGTAATAACTTTGAAGGAGCTTTAATGAAAGCCTTGCGTTCACTAGAACAAAATGTTTTCTACTTACATTTAGATGCATTTACAAAATTAACACATGATGAATTAAAACAAAAATTAAAAGATGTTGATGATCAACGTATCTTTGCAGTAGCTGAATCATTAAGAAAAGGAATTACTGAACAAGAAATCCATGAAATTACTAAAATTGATGTTTGGTTCATTGATAAAATCAAACATTTAGTAGAAATGGAAGAAAGAATCAAAACTGAAGAATTAACAGTTGATTTATTAAAACAAGCAAAAAGATTACAATTCCCAGATAGAGTCATTGCTGAATTAACTGGAAAAACAGAACAAGAAATTCATCAAATGAGAAAAGATAATAATATCGTTGCAGCTTATAAAGTCGTTGATACATGTGCTGCTGAATTTGATGCACAAACACCTTATTACTATTCAATTCAAGGTGGTGTCAATGAAGTAGAACCACAAAGAGAAAAGAAAAAAATCATGGTTTTAGGATCAGGACCAATTCGTATTGGACAAGGTATTGAATTCGATTACTGTTCAGTACATTGTGTATGGGCTTTAAAAGCAGCAGGATATGATACAATCATTGTTAATAACAACCCTGAAACAGTATCTACTGATTTCGATATTGCTGATCGTTTATACTTTGAACCACTTACTGCTGAAGATGTAGAAAGTATCGTGGATATTGAAAAACCAGATGGAGCAATCGTTCAATTCGGTGGACAAACAGCGATCAAACTTACCAAAGCACTTACAGATATGGGGGTTAAAATTTTAGGAACAGATGCTGATGATGTAGATGCAGCAGAAGATAGAGAAAGATTTGATGAAATTCTTGAAAAATGTCATATTGACCGTCCAAGAGGTTCAACAGTCTTTACAACAGAAGAAGCTATTGAAGTAGCTAATAAATTAGGATATCCAGTCTTAGTAAGACCATCTTATGTATTAGGTGGAGCTGGTATGGAAATTGCTTTAAATGATGGTGATATTAAAAAATTCATGAAAATCATTAATAGACAATATCAAGAACATCCAATCTTAATTGATAAATACTTATCTGGTAAAGAAGTTGAAGTTGATGCAGTCTGTGATGGACAAGGTATCTTAATTCCAGGTATTATGGAACATGTTGAACGTGCAGGGGTTCACTCAGGAGATAGTATTTCTGTTTACCCACCACAAAAAATCAAACAAGAAATTAAAGATATTATCGTTGATTATACAAAACGTCTTGCTAAAGCATTACATGTTGTTGGATTAATCAATATTCAATTTATTGTTTATGAAGATCAAGTGTATGTTATTGAAGTTAACCCAAGATCTTCAAGAACAATTCCATATATTTCAAAAGTTACAGATATCCCAATTGTTGCTATTGCGACAAAAGCAATCATGGGACATACAATTGAAGAACAAGGATATTCTTATGGTATTGTTCCAGAAAAAGAAACAATTGCAGTTAAAATGCCAGTGTTCTCATTTGAAAAAATCAAAGGTGCTGAAATTTCTTTAGGCCCTGAAATGAAATCTACTGGAGAAGTCTTAGGTATCTCTAAAAACTTGGATGAAGCTATTTATAAAGCATTCATGGGAACAGGTATTCAATTACCTAAGAAAAAGAATATCATTTGTACAATTAAAGATTCTTCTAAAGAAGAATTCTTACCAATTGCTAAACAATATTACATGTTTGGATATGACTTATATGCAACAGAAGGAACATATAAATTCTTAAAAGAACATGATGTACCAGTACATTTTGTTAATCGTATTAGTGAAAAAACAAATACAATCTTTGATTTAATGTTTACTGATACAGTTGATTTAGTTATCGATATTCCAACAAGAAATGATAACTTAAAAGATGGATTCTTAATTAGACGTTTTGCGGTAGAAGCAGGTATTCCAATTTATACTTCACTTGATACAGCAAAAGCACTTATTGATTCACTTGAAAAACGTAAACATGGTGTACCATCATTAATTGATATTACAAAATTAAGATAAAAAAAGATAAAAGGAAGAACAATAAAATCTTCCTTTTCCTTTTGGCTATTAATATAATTTAAAATAAAATTAGGTTATATCTTATTGGATATAACCTAATTCTTTACATGCATAATAAATACCATCTTCATCAATAGAAGTTGTCACAAAATCACTTAATCTCTTTAAATCACTATTTCCTTGTCCCATACAAATAGAAAACGAAGCATGCTTAAACATTTCAACATCATTTAAAGAATCACCAAAAGCTACATAATTATCTATATTCCATAACTTCATAAAATAATCAATGCCAGTTGCTTTAGAAATACCTTTAATTGTAATATCAGCATAACTACTTTCACCAACCATGACATCTAATTCATCAATAGCTTTAAATTCTTGATAATCATAACCTAAAGGACCATAAGCAATCATGGCACCGACATCTTGATTTGTATATGTACCTACAGTTGGAATAGGATTATTAAAATATTGACAAGAACGAATGACATCTTCATTTGGTTCCATATTAATAATTCTTGGGGTACATTTAAGTGCTAAAGGAATGTGATGTTTTTTAGAAGCTTCTAAAGCTTTTAAAATAACTTCGCGAGAAAGATTTTCTTTATGAATCAAGTTTAAATCTTTATCTAATAAAGCTTGTCCACTATTACATACATATCCATCAAATGCAAAAGTATCATAAATGTGAGTGTTTTTTAAAGAATCAACACTTCTACCTGTTGAAACCAATAGAAGATGTCCTTTTTCTCTTAGTAAGTTTAAAGCTTTAACAGTACTTTCAGGTACTTGATGGTCTGTTGTTGTTCTTAAAGTACCATCTATATCAAAACAAAATAATTTCTTCATTAATTACCTTGAGGGAAAAATCTTGAAAGTGAATTAGCTACAGCAGAAATAGGCATTGTTTGAACAACAATTCTACCTGGACCAGTAATCACCGTATTAAATAATCCCTCTCCTCCTAAAAATTTATTTTTTAAACCTGGAACTGATTGAATATCCATCTTACAAGTAGCATCCATCATTGCTAGATAACCAGTATCAATAACCATTTGTTGACCTGGAAGTAAATTATATTCAACAGTACTTCCATCAATTTCAATAAAGCATGTTCCATGACCTGAAACTTTTGTTAGAATAAAACCTTCTCCACCAAATAAACCAGAAGAAAATTTTTTATTAAAGAAGACCGACGTTTCAATATTTTCTTCACTAGCAAGAAAAGCTGATTTTTGAATAATCACTTCTTTACCAGGTTCAATTTCTAAAGGTATGATTTTACCAGGAAAACTAGATGCAAAAGCAATAAGCCCATCTTCTTTGGCAGTATAACTATTTCTAAATAAAGTTTCACCAGAAAACATTCTACCAATGATTTTACTAGCACCGCCACCATTGGTTTCCATTTTCATACATGGATCCATCCAAGCCATGGCACCACTATCACTAATCATTTTTTCACCTTTATTTAAGTGACAAATAACAGCAGGGAGAGTATCTCCAACGATTTCGTATTTCATAGTTTTCTCCTATAAAGCTACACAAACAGGTTGAATAATTTCTAAAGTATTTCCTGTAGGTTTAATTTCTTCTTTTTCTTCATCAAATGTATAAAGCTCTAAACGATCTTTTTCTTGACTAGCAACGACAATATAACGATCATCAATAATATTAAAATCACGTGGTCCTTTACCAGTATGCACCATATAAAGTAAAGAAATCTTTCCAGTTTCTTGATTCACACGATAAAGGACAATACTATCATGACCTCTATTAGAAACAATAATATGTTTACCACTTGAAGTCATATGAATAGCGGCAGCACTTGAAAAACCATGGAAATGACGAGGAACACAATGAATAACTTGAATTAAAGTAAAGTGTCCTTCTTCATATTGATAAACCATAATACTATTTGCAATTTCATTGACAAGATAACAATATTTTCCATCATGAGAAAAAATCATATGACGTGGTCCACTTCCTGGATTAACGGCTTGACTTAAAGATGTTTCTTGTAGTTTTTCATCAATAAATTCATACATGACAATTTTATCTGCTCCTAAATCAACGCTATAAAGATATTTTTGATCAGGAGTGATTCCTACATAATGAGCATGTGGACTTGTTTGTCTTTTAAGCAAATCAATTCCTGAGCCACGATGATGTACAACCGAAAGCTTATCACCAATTTTGTGATTTTTTAGTGGGAAAGCAGCAGTTGCTCCAACATGATAATTGGCCGTAAATAAATATTTTTGATCAGGACTTAAACATAAATGAGTATAAGAACGACCATGAGAATTATAGAAAGAAAGTTGTTTTAAATCATCATCTTCAATATGATAACTTGCGACACCTCCTCCTTCACCTACACGTGCATCTTTTAAAGACACATAAAGGTAGTCATCTTTTTTAATAACATATGAAGGAAAATCTTCAGTAGGAATATGTTTATTTAAATGAAGTTCATTTTTAGTTTCATCTAAAGTACAAACATAAAGACCTTTTTCTTTTCCTTTAGCATAACTTGATACATAAAAACGATACACAAAAATCGCCTCCTTTTGAAATAATTGTACCATAAAATTATTGAAAAAAACTTTCTATCTAAGAAAAAAGAGATGCCTGAAGCATCTCAAATCATTATTTTTGTCCAACACCTTTACAATAAGTTTGAACAACTTCATAATCTCGATCTAAAACAACTAAATCAGCATCATAACCAACACCAATTGTTCCTTTACGATCATCGACATGTAAACATCTAGCAGGATTTGATGTACAAGCATTAATAGCATAATTAACTGGAACTAAAGCATCTTCAATTAAGATTTTTAATCCTTTATTCACATTTAATGTAGAACCAGCTAAATTACCAGCTTCTACTAAGTGTGCACTTCCATCTGGATAGATGACAACTTCTTGTCCACCAAAATCAAATTTAGTACCTACAGGGAATCCTTTACACATTAATGAATCAGTAATCATAATACTGTAATCAGGACCTTTAGAAGTAAAGAAATTATTTAAAGCAGTTAAAGTAGAATGATTTCCATCACAAATAATTTCTCCATACATATTTCTAATACGTAAAGCCCCACCTACTAAACCATTAGCACGATGTGTAAATGGAGTCATTGCATTATAAACATGTGTCATACTTCTTGCCCCATGTGCATAAGCTTGAATAGCTTGTTCATAAGTTGCATTAGAATGTCCAATACTTACAACCACATTATTTTGACTACAATATTTTGTAAGAGCAAAATCTTCATCATTTTCAACAGCCATGGTAATATATTTAATTAAACCATGAGCTGCTTTTTGATATCTTTTAAATTGTTCAATATCAGGTTTTACACAGTATTCTTCAGGTTGAGCTCCTTTATGTGCTTTATTTAAATAAGGTCCTTCAAAGTGAATTCCTAAAATTTCAGCACCTTCATAACCTTCTTCTACAACATTTGCGACATTACTTACAGCTTTTGTTAGAACTTCTTCACTTTGAGTAAGCGTTGTCGCAAGGAAAGAAGTAACACCTTCATCAACAATTCCTTTTGCCCATTTTCTTAAACCTTCAGGATCAGCATCATTTGTATCAAAACCATAAGCTCCATGACAATGAATATCAATAAATCCTGGAAGAATTCTTAAATCACCATAATCTTTAGTAACTTCTTTTTCATTATAAGGATATATTTCTTTAATAATTCCATCTTCTAATTCTAATTGTGCTGGTATGAATTGATCAGCAATCCAAACCTTTTTACTTTGTATAATCATAATTTCACCTCAACTTTATTATAGAACACTTTACTTATCTAGACAAGAAACAACTCTCTTATTTCCTATAAAAATTCAATTTACCTTACCCTTAAATTAGTATATAATAAAAAGCATAATAAGGAGGAGAAGGATATGGATGAAAATTTACTTTTATCATTAATTGAAAACAACGCGAAAATGGAAGTCGTTGATCTTGCGGCCGCCTTAAACCAAACAGAAGAAAATGTTGAAAATACAATTAAAGACTTAGAGAAAAATAAAACAATCTATGGTTATCATACATTAATTAACTGGGATAAAACAAATCATGATGTATGTACAGCAGTGATTCAAGTTAATGCTAAACCTGAAAGAGATTATGGGTATGATCGTATTGCGAAAAAAATCTATAATTTTCCAGAAGTAGATACAATGTATTTATTAGCAGGAAATTATGAATTTTTATTAATTGTTAAAGGAAAAACAATGGTTGAAGTCGCTAAATTTGTGAATAGTCGTTTAGCGGTTATTGAAGGTATTGATAGAACTACCACAATGTATGTTTTAAAACAATATAAAAATATGGGTAAACTTGTAGATGATGACAATAAAAATGCAGCAGAAAGATTATTGGTAACTCCATAATGGATTTTGAAAAAATCGTTAATCCTATTGTAAAGGATATTCCACCTAGTGGAATTCGTAAATTCTTTGATTTAGCCAATCAAATGGAAGGTGTTATTTCTTTAGGAGTAGGGGAACCAGATTTTGCAACCCCTTGGACAATTAGAGAAGCTGCAATCTATTCAATTGAAAAAGGAAAAACATTCTATACTGCTAATCAAGGATTATTAGAATTAAGAAAAGAAATTTGTAAATATCAAAAAAGAAGATTTGATTTAGATTATAAACCAGAACAATGTATTGTTACTGTTGGAGGATCTGAAGGAATCGATTTAGCCTTTAGAACAATCATTAATCCAGGTGATGAAGTTATTTTATTACAACCAAGCTATGTTGCTTATACACCGGGTGTTGCACTTGCTGGTGGGGTCGTAAGAAATATTACTTTAACAGAAGAAAATGAATTTAAATTAACACCTGAACTTTTAAAAGAAGCTATCAATGAAAAAACTAAAGCAATTCTTTTAAACTATCCAAGTAATCCAACAGGTGGATTCATGACAAGAGAAGACTATGAAAAACTTGTTCCTATCTTTAAAGAATCTGGAATTATGATTATTACAGATGAAATCTATGCAGAACTTTCTTATGAACATAAATTCTGTTCAATTGCTGCTTTTGATGAAATCAAAGATCAAGTTATTCTTGTCAGTGGTTTTTCTAAAGCTTATGCGATGACAGGATGGCGTTTAGGTTATGTTCTTGCTAATGAATATCTTGTTAAAATGATGAAAAAAATTCATCAATATGTCATCATGTCAGCACCAACATGTGCTCAATATGGAGCCATTGAAGCGATGAGACATTGTGATGAAGAAATTGAAAAAATGCGACAAGCTTATCTTGCAAGAAGAAACTTCTTAGTCAAAACATTTAATGAAATGGGACTTAAAACATTTACTCCACAAGGGGCTTTCTATGTTTTCCCATGTATTAAATCAACAGGTCTTACATCTGAACAATTCTGTGAAGAATTATTAAATGATCAGTTAGTAGCCTGTGTACCAGGTAGTGCTTTTGGAAAAGCTGGAGAAGGATATATTCGTGTTTCTTATGCTTATAGTTTAGAAGAACTTAAAGCAGCAACAAAGAAAATTAGAAAATTCTTAGAAAATAAGGGAGTTATTTAACTCCTTTTTTTTGGCTTTAAAATAATTACAAATTAATCATAAAAATCATCATTTCCCTATAATATAGATAAAGAAAAGGGGATGATTTTAATGGTAGTTAAAAGTTATGAACAAATGACAAATGTATCAATTATGGAAGTAAAAACGTATTTATTGATTCATAGTGAAGGAATTTATCAACAAGATATTTATGATTTAATGAATACGTGTATTGATATTTTTCAATTAAAAAGAAAATTAAATAAAAGAAAAGATATTCAATTATGGTTATTTTCAAATATTAAAAGATATATTGATTGTTGTTTATCTTATAATGAAATGGAATATCACTTAATTATGATGAATTTACTTATTGATCAACACTTTAGACCATTAGTCGAATATAAATATAATTTATTTTATTATATTTTAGATCATAGTGATTTTAATATAGAAATTTATTGTTTATTAAGACATTTACTTACATTTAAAATGAATCAACTTAACCAAGTAATTTTAGGCATGACGAATTATAAAATGATGGGTGATGAACAAACTCACTATCAAGCAAGTCTTATTCTTTTATTAGAAAAACAATATAAACAAGCATATCTTCATTTACCTTTTGTAACACTTGATGAAGCCTTTAAACGTTTTGAAAAATCTCTTTATAATTATTCACCATCTCGTTATGAAATGTTGTATCATAAAGATAAGACATATTCTACATTGTATGCTAGATAGGAGATCATTATGAATAGACTTTATTACACATATTTAATTATTAAAGAATCTTTAGATTATATACCAGCAATTGAAATAAAAAAACAACTTGAAGAAAATTATCAAATTAAAGTAGATATTAAAACCGTTTATCAAGCAATTAGAAATATTAATGAATTATCCAAATATATTTATCAAAAAGAGATTATTAAAACAAAGCATCGAAAAGGATATAGTATTGATGAAGAATTCTTTAATGATGGGCAATTTCAATATTTATGGGATAGTGTTCTTTTTAATAATGATTTAAATCAAAATGAAGTCAATGCTTTACTTACAAAACTACAAACATTAAGTTCTAGTAAACAACTTTCACGTATTCAAAATCAACCTAGAAAAAATCAACCTAGAAATTATGATTTGCTTTTAAATATGACAACTGTTATTAAAGCAATTCATGAAAAGAAAAATATTTATTTTAAATATGTAAGCTATGAAATAAAAAATAATAAATTTGTAGAAATAGCACATAATCATGGAAATCATAAAGATAATGATGAATTCTATATCATTTCTCCTTATAAACTTATTCAAAGAGATTCTAAATACTATGTTTTAGGATATTTTAATCAAAGACCAGATAAATTATCTATTTATCGTCTTGACCGTATGCGTTTAGTTAGAAATCATAAAAGTCCTTTTGAAGAAGGTGAACAATTTGATTTGGAACAAGAACTGGATCATATAAATATGTATGTTTCAGGGAAAAGAGATACTTTAGAAATAAGTTTTGATGAAGTAGTTTTAAGAGAAGTTATTGATCAATTTGGACAAGATCATCCAGTCAAAAAAGATTTTGAAAATCGTTATCATCTTACAATCAAAGATATACTTATTTCTGATGGACTTATTGGTTGGTTGATGATGTTACAAGATCATGTAACTGTTATTAAGCCTTATTCACTTCAAGAAGAAATGAAAAAAAGAATTGAAAAAATGTTAGCACAATATAGGTAGGTGAAAAAATGATTTATATAACAGGAGACAAACATGGAGATTTTAGTGAAGTTTACGCATTTTGTTGTAAAAATAAAACAACCAGAGATGATTTAATGATTGTTTTAGGTGATGCAGGAATCAACTACCATGCAAGTGAAAAAGATATTTATTTAAAAGATAGTCTTTTACAATACCCAATAACGTTCTTTTGTATTCATGGAAATCATGAGGAACGTCCAGAAAATATAGCAGGTTATAAAACTAAACTATTTCATGGGGGAATTGTTTATTATGAAGAAGAATATCCACATCTATTATTTGCTAAAGATGGGGAAGTTTATCAATTTAATGAACAAAGTGTTTTAGTTATCGGTGGTGCTTATAGTGTTGATAAAAACTATCGTCTACAAATGGGATATAATTGGTATCCAAGTGAACAACCAACGGATGAAGTAAAAGAAAAGCTTTTATTATATGCAGAAAATCACCCTCAAATAGATGTTGTTCTTTCACATACTTGTCCTTACAAATATCTTCCTCGAGAAGTATTTATGTCAGGAATTAATCCTTTAAAGGTAGATTATAGTACAGAGTTCTTTTTAGATAAATTAGAACTACGTTTAGATTATAAAAAATGGTATTGTGGACATTTTCATACAGATAAAGTTAAAGATAAAATGAGATTTATGTTTGATGATATTATTGAATTTTAAAAATAATTGGTTATTTTGACCAATTATTTTTTTGGACAATTTGTCCAATGAATAAAAGTAAAAGAGAGTATATAATAATAA
>CAVESC010000029.1:0-26919 GCA_963618275.1 Bacteroidaceae bacterium | reverse complement strand
AATATTAAAAATAAAAAAAGAGGCTTACATTTTTTGTAAACCTCATAATCATCAAGTCTTAACTTAATGACATTGCCATAACGACTCTTTATTTTAATTCTTCTAAAATAATCTTAGCAATCTTTTTGTTATGAATAATATAACTACTATGATCTTCTCCTTCAAAAATTTTAAACTCACAATTTTTAATATGATGTGAAATACGTTCAATATGATCTAATTTAATCAAATCATCACTTCCTGCAAGGAGTAATGTTTTTGCTTCTATTTGATGAAGTTGTTGATTGGAAATATGTGGTTCCTCTAACATCATTTTAATTAAAGGATTTTTTGTTTTTTGATATTGTTCCTTCATTTCTTGATAAACCTCTGAAATAACACCATTTGGTTTAACATTGACTCCTGCAAGTATTAAATGATCTACAAGTTTTGGATAAAGACTTCCTATCAATAAACCAATAATTGCTCCATCACTACTTCCCATTAAAGCAACCTCTTTTAATTCAAGCTGTTCAATCATTTCTTTAATATCATTTGCCATATCTAAATAATGATATTCTTGAACTTTATCGCTTTGACCATGTCCTCTAGAATCAATAGCATAAACAGTATAATGTTTTTTTAACAATTCGATTGCTTCATCAAAAATACGATGATCTTCTTCATTTCCATGAAGAAGAATTAAAGGCCTACCTGTTCCTTGTTTTTCATAAAACAAACGAACACCATTTACACGTATAAACATTAACAATACTCATCCATACACGCTTGAATTCTACTTTGAACAAGAGCAGCAATTTCAGGTGTTTTTAAATCTTTATATTCATCATATTCAATTGGTTTTAAATAATGAATTTGTGCTTTTACGGGTTTAATTGTATTGTTATCAAATACTTGATAACAATCAATCATTGCTACTGGAACAATTGGACAATGAGATTTTAAAGCAATTTTAAAGGTTCCACCTTTAAATTCACCCATTTTATTTCCTTGTTTAGAACGTGTTCCTTCTGGATAAATAACATAATTCATTCCTGCTTCTATTTCTTTAGAAACATTTTTAACCATTTTTGCTCCATCTCTAATACTTGTACGATCTAACGAATAATAATCTAATGTTTTAACAACATCTTTAATTAAAATAGTGGAAGCTAATTCTTTTTTTAAGACAAATTTGGTTGTTTTTTCATGTGTTTTAAAAACAGCCACAATATCAAACAATCCTTGATGGTTAGGTGTTATTAAATAACCATTTTCTTGAGGAAGATTTTCTAAACCATAACATTTTAAATCTACTCTTGCTTTTTTTACAATTTCATCAGCAACGTTATGTATAAATTGATATCCTTCATCAATTGTTGGATATTTTTCTTTATTTTGATATTGTTTTAACTTATAAAACCACCAATAAGGTAATTTAAAAATACATCTTAAGACAACTAAAATAATTCTTTTCATATCATCATCCCTTTTTATATCTTTGTAATGTAAATGTTTCTAATTGTTCTTGTTTCACTAATTTAAAATCAAAATCATCAAACTTAGGAAAATAGGTCTCACCTTCATGTTTTCCTGGTATTCTAGAAATAATCAACTCATCTACATAAGGAAGTGCTTGCTTATAAATAGAAGCCCCTCCACAAATAAATAAATCTTCCTTTTTATTTTTATATTCTTGAATCGTTTCTATCAAATCATGTTTTACTTCTACACGTTCATCATCCAATTCACCACGAGTTACAACAATTGTTTTTCTATGAGGAAGTGGTCTTCCAATTGCCATGTATGTTGTTTTTCCCATTAAAATTGTTTGATGAAGTGTTGTTTTTTTAAAATGTTGTAAATCTTCTTTATTATGCCAAGGCATTCCATTAGAAGAATCTTTTTTACCAATTAATAAATCATCATCTGTTGCTACAATAATAGAAATCATTAGACACTCACCTTTCCAACAAGTTTACCATGAGATTGATAATTTTCAATTTTTATATCATCAATTGTAAAATCAAAAATAGATTTAACTTCTGGATTTAAAACAAGTTGACATTTAGGATAAGGTGTTCTAGAAATTTGTTCCTTAACAACATCAAAATGATCTTTATAAATATGAGCATCTCCTATAGTATGCACAAATTCTTTTGGTTTGTACCCACATACTTGAGCAAGCATTGCTGTAAATAAAGCATAAGATGCAATATTAAATGGTACTCCTAAAAATGTATCTGCACTTCTTTGATATAATTGACAACTTAAATATTTTTTATCATTGCTTACATAAAATTGTAAGAAAGCATGACATGGTGGAAGTGCCATTTCATCAACTTCTGCTGGATTCCAAGCACAAATAATATGTCTTCTTGAAAATGGATTATTTTTTAACGAATCAACAAGTTTAGCTACTTGATCAATTCCTTCATTATTAAAATTACGCCATTGTCTACCATAAACTGGTCCTAATTCTCCATATTTAACAACAAATGGATCATCTGCTGGTAATTCTTTGATTTTAGCAACAAATTCTTCTAAAGTTTCTCCATGAAAATCTTCGCTTTTTTTAAAAGCCTCATAAGGCCATTCATTCCAAATCTTAACATTTCTATCTACAAGATATTTTATATTAGTATCTCCTTTAATAAACCATAATAACTCTTCAGCAATTGGTCTTAAAAACATTTTCTTTGTTGTAAGTAAAGGAAAACCATCTGTTAAATCATAACGTGTTTGATAACCAAAAACACTACGTGTTCCAGTTCCTGTACGATCATCTCTATCTTGACCGTTTTCTAATATATATTTACACATATCTAAATATTGTTTCATTTCATTCACCTCTCTTTGTCAATTATATAGAAAATCATCTCAAAAAAAAAGAGGATTTCTCCTCTTAATCATATCTATGTCGATATTCTTCCATCATTCCTTTAAAGATTTCACCATTTGTAGGCGGTGTAAAAGTTACTGCATTAGCTCCTGCTTGAATAACTTCTCTAACTGTTTCTTCTGTTGGTCCACCCGTAGCAATAATAGGGAAATTAGGATCAATTTCTCTTAATTTTTTAACGATTTTAACTGTATCTTTTCCTCCAGATACATTTACAATATTTGCTTTTGTATGTAACATTCTTTTTTCTAAATCTTCATTTAAAGAAACAATTGTTAAAACAACAGGGATGTCAATATCATCCGCTAAGTTTTGAACAAATTCTGTTGTTGTAGGTGCATTTAAAACAACAGCTGTAGCCCCATGTAACTCTGCATCTAAAGCAATCGATTCAACACGTTTACCAGCAGTTGTTCCACCACCAACGCCAACAAAAACAGGTCTTTGAGCAACCGAAATAATTGCTTCTGTAATTTGAATCGTTGGTGTAAAAGGATAAACGGCAATAACTGCATCTGCATTACAATTAGCAATTACTGCAACATCTGTTGAAAAAACCAATGATTTAATTCTTTTTCCATTAATTAAAACACCTGTTGCTTCACGATAAACTTCAGGTACAAGAATTGTATGACTTCTAAGTTGTGTATTAATTTTAGGTATTGCTTTATTCATAAAATCCTCCTTAATGTCTTTGTATATAATGATAGACTGCTCCAATTAAATTCGCATCATTACCAAATTTACATACTTTGATATTTGGTCTTACATGTGCATGTGTTAATTGAGAAAAAATAATATCTAATTGTTCGTTAACTTTATCTAATAAATCACTTCTTGATGAAATAGCCCCACCAATAATAATCATACTTGGATCATAAGCATATTGTAAATTATAAATACCCATTGCAAGAGTACGATAATATTCATCAACATATTTTTTATAAACTTCATTATTATCTGCTTGATCAAAAATTTCTTTTCCATCTAAAGTATGATAATCAACACCTAGTTCCTTAGCTATTCTTTTAGTTACCGCAACCGTTGAACCATCATCTGACCATGTATAATATTTCTTTTCATCTTGATCATATCTCATGATCATGTAACCAAATTCTCCACCATGTAAAGCATTTCCATGATGAACATGACGATCTTTAATAACTGCTCCACCAATTCCTGTTCCACTAACAATAAAACAACAATCATTTTCATGACAAGCAACACCTTTCCATACTTCTGCAAGGGCTGCACAATTAGCATCATTTTCAAATTCAACATCTTTATTTAGACGTTGTTTTAAATCTTCTTTAATATTTGGACCATGAATATAATCTATTGCACTTGAACCA
The DNA here is from genome assembly GCA_963618275.1 of Bacteroidaceae bacterium. Lineage (GTDB taxonomy): Bacteria > Bacillota_I > Bacilli_A > Erysipelotrichales > Coprobacillaceae > Faecalibacillus. Next base: position 22,686 of record CAVESC010000029.1, on the reverse strand, counting down.
TAAATAACACCACCATCACTATCAACAGCTCCAGGCATTGATAAAGCAATTCCTTCTACATCTTGATATTCATGCGCTACATTTTCTATTTCTTGATACATTTTTTCTAATGTATCTGGCGTTTTAAATTTATTTGATGAAGATACTTTACCTTCTTCATTTACAATAGCATATTTGACAGATGTTCCCCCAACATCAAACGCTAAATATTTTTTCATAAGCCTCTCCTTTCATTTCTTACATTATTATAGTATATTTTTTTGAACAAATCATTAACATCATTATTTTATAAACATCTTATTCCATTCATCACAATTTCTTTCCAACAATTCAAAATCAACTGTTGCTAATTTTATATAGCTATAAGAAGAATTTCTTCTTTTCAATTTATAAACAATTTGTGCTCGTTTTAAAATATCTTCCTGATTTTTACGACTTCTCAATGTTTGAATTTGATCTATCAATAACCCTTTATACTTTAAATCCTTTTCTAAAAAAACATTAAATTCATGATAATATCCTTTGGGAACAGGAATCATATTATTAAATAATAACTTTCCTAAATATGATTCAACTGTTGGATTTCCGTTAAATATTCTTTTAATAGTTGGAACTCTTGTAAATTGGACTCTTTTTTGACCATTTTCGTCGTTATAATAATCTCTTTGATCAGGTGAAGATAATGGGACAAAATACTTATAACCATTTATTAATACTTTTATAGCAACAAATTTTCTTGAATGATTTTCCCTATTATGCATTAAAACTTTTGAATCTGCTTTATGTAAATATTCCATATACTGACTATCAATTTCATATAATTTCATAAATATAGCTCCTTTTAGATAACAAAAAAACGAAGAGGTTATCTCTTCGTATAAGTATTTGATTTCTTATAAGAAATCTATGATTTTTTAGCTCCCACTGTTTGGCAGGGAATCTCCTGATTTTTTAGCTCCCACTGTTTGGCAGGGAATCTCCTGATTTTTTAGCTCCCACTATTTGGCAGGGAATCTCCTGATTTTTGAAGACAATTTCTCCACTGCTATAATAGCAATTTTTGTCTCAAAATACAACTTATTTAATAATATTATTCATCTATTTTTAATACATGAATGCCTTGTTCTTGACAATAATTCAATAAGCTTTGATTATCTATTTCATGACTTAGAAAGACTTCAACCCATTTGTCTTTCTTTTCAATTGATGATACATTTTCTAAAGAAGTGAGTGTTGTTAGGTTTTCATTATTTAAATCATCAACATATAAAGCCTTATAATCAAGTCTTTCAATTTTAAAGATAACAGGTCTTGTGCCATCATTACAACAAGTAATCATCGTATTTTCCTCTTTCATCCAACCTTTCATGATTGAACCACCTTGAAGTCCAGCATAAATATAGCGAGAAATTGCATCCCATACCTCTGAGCAAAAAGGCATTTTACTCCCACCAGCAATCGTTTCAGGATTACCCGTTGTTTTAACAAGCGTATTTAAACCACCATGCCAATAATCATCTCTGCCACCATATCTTTCAAAAATAAATTCATCTCCTACTTGATAACAAGGACAAGGTCCTGATTGAGGATCATGGCAGTATTGTTCTTGCAAATCAACAAAACATTTTTTATCAATAACTGTAACTTTTACTTTATGAAGCATATCCATTCTCCTTTATTTATATTTCAATTTGCATATTAAGATAATTGATGATAACACAAATGTTACACCATTAGCACCTATAAGTGCTACATCACAAATCATTAGACCATAGACAAACCACAAAAAGATGCCTGTTACATTCATAAGATACATGATTAATGATATACCTTTAGTATCTTTGGTTTTAATAACTTTAATAGCTTGTGGTAAAAAAGAAGCAGTTGTTAATATTGCAGCAATTGTTCCTATCATGATCAATTTCCTAAATCATTGCCATTACTTTGAATAACTTTTTGATACCAATAAAATGAATCTTTTCTATATCGTTTCTTTGTCCCATTACCTAAATCATCATTTTCTACATAAACAAAACCATATCTTTTTTGCATTTCTCCTGTTCCTGCCGAAATGAGATCAATACATCCCCAAGGAGTATAACCTATTAAATCTACACCATCTATTTCAATAGCGTCTTTCATCGCTTGAATATGTTTTCTTAAATAATCTATACGATAATCATCATGAATCTTACCATTTTCAAAATGATCTAATGCTCCTAAACCATTTTCTACAATAAATAAAGGTAGTTGATAGCGTTCTTGAAGTTGATTTAAAGCAATTCTAAGTCCCATTGGATCTATCAACCAACCCCAAGCACTTTTTTCAAGATAAGGATTAATAACAGAAGTTGTCATATTTCCACTTGTTGTTTCTTGTTTAGGATCTCCAGAAACACAAGAACTTGAATAATAACTAAAACCAATATAATCAACGGTTCCTTCTTTTAAAACCTTTAAATCACCTTCTTGAATTGGTAAAACAATGCCTTTTCTTTCATATTCTTTTAATTTATATGAAGGATAAGCCCCACGACATTGTACATCCATATAAAAATGTCTGATTTGATCATCTTGCATTTTCTTTAATTCATCAATTGGATTACATGTTAAAGCATAGCAGGCTGTATAAGCAATCATCATTCCTACTTTCATTTTAGGATTGATTTGATGTGCTAATTTTACAGCTTTAGCACTGGCTAAAAATTGATGATAGGAACCAACTGCTTTAGATTGATCATCATTTTTAACCATACCTCCTGCATAAAGTGGTAGAATTTCCATATTGTTGATTTCATTAAAAGTCATCCAATATTTTACTTTATTTTGATATCTGGTAAAAACAGTTTTACAGTATTCTACAAAATAATCAACACATCTTCGATCAATCCAACCACCCATTTCATTAACAAGTTGTAAAGGTGTTTCAAAATGGAAAAGTGTAACAACAGGTTCAATACCATATTTTAAACATTCATCAAATAAATCATCATAAAATTTCAAACCTTCTTCATTAACTTTTCCATAACCTAAAGGATAAATACGTGACCAATTGATGGACATACGATAACATTTAAAACCCATTTCTGCCATTAAGGCAATATCTTCTTTATAATGATGATAATGATCAACAGCTTCATGTGTTGGATAATATTCATTATCTAAACATTGAACAATCGCTCCTTCGGGTAAATCATTATAAGGAAAAACAACTTGTGATCCTATTTTTCCATCAGGAGTTTTAAAAGTGACACGTCTTTGAATGTTCTTTCTACCATCTCCACGTGTAACACAATCGGCTGAACATAATCCTTTACCATCACCTTGATAATTTCCTTCAAATTGGTGAGCAGCTGTTGCTCCACCCCATAAAAAATCTTTTGGAAAAGCCATTTTACTCACCCATTAATGCTTTTGCGAAAGCATAAACCTTTTCACCATTCATTGTTCCATAATCTCTCATATCAATAACATCAAAAGGAACATTTAATCCTAATTCTTGCATCTTTTGTTCAATATTTTTCTTTTCATATCTTACTTGTGGCCCAAGTAAACAACAATCCACCTCATTCAATCTTTTAATTCCTTCTGAAATTGGTAAAGCAAAAATATGCACTTCATCACCTAATGCTTTTGCTGCCTTTTCCATTTTTGTAACTAATAAACTTGTAGACATTCCTGCCCCACATACTAACATAATATTTTTCATTTTCTCTTACCTCCACTTGTCATTATAGAAATTGTAAGTGTTTTCACAAGGCTTTGAGTTGATTGTGTAACATTGTTTACAAGAATAAAAAAACAAGAGGTAACACTGTTACATCTTGTCAAAAAAGATAGCGGTATGTATTTTTGATATTTGTTTTGCCTTTTCCATATCATAAGAATATAATACTGAAAATAAACAATCAAAAATATATTTTACTGTCATATGAAATTGTAATTCATCAAAAGCATCTCTATTAGTATAAAAAGAAACGGGAATAACATAATCACATCTTTTTGATAAAGTATTTTCTTGATGATTAGTGATGGCTATCGTTTTAATATGTCTTCTTTTTAAAGTTAAAGCGCAATTTAAGAGCGTTTCATGTAAAGCATATTTACTTATAATAATGACTAAATGATCATGAGGAACATTCATACTGGCATAAATTTGTTGATTTGTTTCATGATAAACATGAACCATTTTTCCTAATGAACTTAAATAATGTAAGGCATATTTTCCTAAAATGGCATTACAATCATTAGCGATAATATCAATGTATTGATATTGATTACATGCTTCAATTATTTCTTGAAAAGTCTCTAAAGAGATTTTATTCTTAAAATCATTCATTGCTTCTTTTTGCATCTTTTCAACCTTATTTAAAACAGATAATGCTTCTTCATGAACATTTATTTGGCTTTCTTCATCACTATTTTTTAATTTAGAAATAATATTATATTTAAAATCATTATAATTTTGATACCCCAACTTTTTAACAAAACGGACAATAGTTGTTGGTGAAGTATACGTTTTTTCAGCCAATTTTCTTGAAGATAACTTCGGTAAAATATCTAGATTTTCTACCATATATTCAAGTATTTCTTTTTCAGTTTCTGTAAGTTTTATTTTCTTTGATAATTCTTCTACTATTTTCATAAAATTTCTCCTTACCAAGCCTTATATTGTTTAGGTTCAATATTATACTTATTACACTTACGATAAAGTGTACTTAAAGGCATCTCTAACAATTTAGCTACTGTTTTCATATGTCCATGTTCTTGTTTTAATAAACGTATAATTTCTCCATATTCAACAACTTCAGGAGATTTAATTTGATTTGTTTGACCACTCGTATATTTTTGTGTCATATAGCTTGTGACAATATCAGCTGGCAAATCATTAAATAATAAAATCTTTGTTTTAGAAATATTAATTAAATGTTCCATCGTACTTTCAAGCTCTCGAATATTTCCTAACCAATTATAGTTTACTAAAACTTCACTACATTCCTTTTCAATTCCGGTGATCTCTTTTCTTAAAATCTTACTATACTTATTTAAATAATAAGAAACAAGCGGCATAATATCATCTCTTCTTTGTCTAAGAGGTGGAATAACAATATTCATGACATTTAATTTATAATAAAGTTCTCCTTTAAAAAGTTGTTGATTGACACGATGGAGTAAATCTGTTTGTGTAGAAGCAATAATTCGAACATTTCTTTTTCGTTGATGTAATATTTTACTATTTAAAAATTCAAAAAGTTTTGATTGACATTCTAATGACATATATTCTATCTCATCTAAAAATAATGTACCATTTTCTGCAAGTTCAATCTTTCCCATTTGATAATTCTTTTCATCACCAAATAATTCAATTTCCATCATTTCATTAGGAATCGCACTGCAATGAATTGTAACAAAAGGTCCTTTTTTTCTCAAAGAATCATTATGAATTGCTTGAGCTGTTAATTCTTTACCTGTTCCACTTTCTCCTACAATTAAAACATTAGAATCTGTTTTAGCAGCCATTTTCCCTAATTCTTTGATTTTATTAATTGCTATCGATTCTCCAATAATATCATCAAAAGAATATTTAGCTATATAACCTACTTTCATACTTGTTTCCATTTTAAAATCGTTAAATGATGTCATCATCATAAGATACATATCTTTTTGTTTATTTTCTTGTAAAGGTATAAATTGCAATGAAAGAGGTATTTTTAGATGATTCTTTTTAGTAAGAGTATAAGGCATACTTTGATGACTTTTAGGTAATAATGAAAAGTCATCAATAAAGAAATCATTTAAATGATGCTTTGATAAATCTGTATTGATTTCTAAAATTTTAGCTGCTTGTTCATTATATTGCATAATATTATAAGATGAATCTAACAATATAAAACCTTGTGAAATATTATCAACTACATTTTGTAAGATATTATTAGCTTGTGTTAAACGGAGTTCATTTTCAATAGCTTGTATCATAATAATGAGAGCACTCATAATAAAAGGTTGATAATTTTCTATCTTTCCAGTAATACAAATACTACCTACTTGTTGATTTCCAAGCGAATGAATCGGTGCACTAAAACATGATAAATCATGATATAAGGTACGATAATGTTCATAACCTTGTAATAAAATAGGTGAATCTTCATGTAAACAAACAGCTAGTGAGCTTGTTCCACAAGCTTCTTCTGAATAATCAATACCATTTTCAACAAGTGCTTTTGACATTAATTTTTTTAAATCTTGATTTTCTGCAGATACATTCATTAATTGTCTTCCTTTATTATCAGCAAGTAATACGTTTTGAGTTGCTGTTTGAGCTACTTGATAAAACTTGATCATATAAGGTAAAGCAACTTTAATAAGTGTTTCATTTTCATTTATTAAATCTTGTAATTCTTCTTTTGAAAGCTTTGTTGGTGCTGAATAAGGATTAATTCTTCCAACAGATCTTTTCCATGAATTTAAAATACGATCATCCAATCCCTCTAAATGATCAGGTAATTTTTCAAAACCAGCAATATAACGATTCCAATACTCTTTTATCTTTTCATGATTATATTCCATAATGTATTCTCCTTTTCTTCTATTATATCTAAAAATGAGAAAAAAATGAGAATTTTTTTAATTTATTAGAAGAAAATGATAAAAAAAGCAAATTATTTTTATTTAAGTTACGATAGAAATAGAAAAAAGGAAAGAGGAAAATAATATGAATTATGAAAAATTATTAGAACCTATTCAAGTAGGAAATCATACTTGGCGTAATCGTATCGTTATGCCAGCTTGTGAAACACGTTTAAGTAACCCTGATGGTTCATCTAGCAGAGAAATGGCGGACTATTATGGTGAAAGAGCAAAAGGTGGTGCAGCTGCCGTTATTGTAGAAAATACCTTTGTTGATAATAAAGAAAGTCGTAGTTCTCTCGTTTCAAGTGGGATGTATAACGATCATATGATTGCCTCTCACTACTATGTATCACAAGCCATCAAAGAAGGTGGTGCTGATGCTATCTTACAAATCTCTCATGGTGGTAGACAAGCAAGTGCCGGAGCTACTGGTTTACAATGTGTAGGACCTAGTGCTATTCCTTGTAAATTTGTTCAAAGACAACCTCGAGCTTTAAGTAAAGAAGAAATTGTTGAAATTGAAGATTGTTTTGCGGCAGCCGCTTTAAGAGCTAAGATGGCTGGTTTTGGTGGTGTTGAAATCCATGGTGCTCATGGTTATCTTATTTGTAGTTTTTTAAGTCCTTATACAAATCATCGAACAGATGAATATGGTGGAAGTGCTGAAAATAGAGCACGTTTTCCTAAAAATATCATTCGTAAAATAAGAGAAGCTGTTGGCGATGATTTTATTGTTGGTTATCGTTTAAGTGCTTACGAAGGAGTTGAAGGTGGTTTAACACCTGAAGATACAGCTGCTTTTGCTAAAAGCATTGAAAATGATGTTGATTATATAAATGTTGCAGCGGGTATTTATGAAACCATGGAACAATTCATTATTCCACCAAATTATGAACCACATGCCATGGTCGTACCATTTGCAAAAGTCATTAAAGAACAAGTTACTAAATGCCCTGTCATCGTGGTTAATTCTTTAACTCCTGAAACAGCTGAAAAAGCATTGGAAGATCAATGTGCAGATATTATTGCTATGGGAAGACCTTTAATTGCTGATCCAGAACTTCCTAAAAAACTAATAGAAGGTAGACGAGAAGATATTCGTCCATGCTGTAGAGGACATGAAGGATGTGTTTCATTATTCTTTTCTGGATGTCCTATTCGTTGTGAAGTCAATCCACAATGTGGTCGTGAAAAAGAATTAAAACTTGTCAAAACAAACAATCCTCAAAATGTTGTTATCATTGGTGGTGGAGTCGCTGGAATGGAAGCAGCAAGATATGGTAGTGAAGTAGGACATAATATCACACTTATTGAAAAAACAAATGAATTAGGTGGACATTTCATTGAAGCAACAAAACCATCCTTTAAAGAAGATCATAAACGTGTTTTAGATTGGTTAAAAACACAAGTTAAAAAATCAAATGCTAAAGTAATAATGAATACAGAAGCAACACCTAAATTAATTAAAGAACTTAATGCCGATGCTGTCATTATCGCAACTGGATCTCATTATACATCTATTCCAGTTCCTGGTATTGAAAAAGCCATTACCCCTGATATTGCTATCAAACGAGAAGTTGCTATTGGTCATAAAGTAGTCGTTATTGGTGGTGGTCTTGTTGGTAGTGAAGTCGCTTTAGATTTAGGAAACGAAGGCAAAGATGTCACAATTATTGAAATGTTACCAGCTATTGCCAGTCAAGATGAACCATTAAGTCAAATTTCACTTACTAAACATTTAGCTGCCGCACATGTTCAATGCTTAACTTCTTGTAAAGTTATTGAAGTTAAAGATGATGTTGTCGTTTATGAAACAGCTAACCAAGAAAAAGTAGAAATTCCTTATGATACCCTTGTATCAGCAACAGGCTTAAAATCAAATGATGAAATTAGTAACCAATTCAAAGATTCAGCTCAAAAAGTCATTAAAATTGGTGATGCTCGTCAAGCTAAAAAGATTTTTGAATGTTTCCATCAAGCTTGGCAAGCAATTAGAGAATTATAGAAAAGAGGATTATTGATATGAAAGGTGCAATCTATCATGGTATTGAAAATGTTTCCGTTGAAGAATTAGAAATGCCCGAATGTGGAGATTATGATGTTATTTTAAAAAATGTGAAAGGTAGTATTTGTGGAACAGATGTAGGAGCTTACTATCATGGAGGAGATGATGCAGGTATTTATCCTGAAAATCAATTTGGTCATGAAATGAGTAGTATTGTTTATCAAGTGGGCTCAAAAGTCGATCCAAGCATAAAAAAAGGTATGCGTGTTTTTCCAAATCCATGTTTATCTAAAAGACCTGATTGTGGTTTATCATCTTTATCGATATGTGATGAATGTGGTGCATTTTCACAATACGTTCAAATTCAAGATGCAAAACTTGATTATAATATTTTTGAATTACCGGAAAATGTTTCTTTCGATGAAGCTGCTATTATTGAACCATTTTCAGTAGGGATGCATGGTGTCAATGTTGGTCGTGCTAAAGCTGGAGAAAAAGTCGTCATCTTTGGTGCTGGAATGATTGGTCTATGTGCTTTATCAGCTTGTATTTCTAAAGGTATCAAAGACATTGTCGTTGTTGATATTAATGAATGGCGTTTATCAAAAGCTAAAGAAATGGGTGCTGTCCCTTATAACGCAAATGAAGGAGATCTATTAGGATTCTTACAAGATTTATATGGAGACAAACTTATTAACTTTGGTGGAAGCAAAGTTGCTGATATTGATTTATATATCGATACCTCTGGAGCTCGTACAGTAATTCCAGAAGTTACAAAAATAGCAAAAATGAACAGTCGACTTGTTATTATTGCTCTTTATCATCATGAAAGTACCTTCAATCCACTTGATCTAGTTTATTCTGAAATGGAAATTATGGGTTCTATTGCCTACAATGATGTTGATATTAAACAATGTATTCAAGCACTTCATGAAAAATCAACACCTGTAGAAAAAATCATTACGCATCATTATCCATTAAAAGATATTGATCAAGCATTTAAACAAGCAGCAAAAAGTAATGAAACATTAAAAATACTTATTGATCATGAAAAGTAAATTCATTAAAAATCCTACCAACACTTGGTAGGATTTTATATTATTATTATTTATATATTTAATTCACTAATACTTTTATTAATTAAGCGATATTTATGATGAGCAATTGATTCTACATCCTGATCATGAGTAACAATAATAATTGTTTTCCCGTTTTCATTTAATTGTTTCAATAAATCTAAAATAATCATTTTATTTTTAGAATCAAGATTACCTGTCGGTTCATCACATAAGATGATTTCACTTGGTTTTACAAAAGCTCTTGCAAAAGCTACTCTTTGTTGTTCTCCTCCTGATAGAGAACTTACTTTTTCATTTTTTAGTTCTTCTAAATGAAGTTGTTTTAAAATAGATTCTATCTTTTTTTGATGATTTTCTTTTGTATATTTTAATCCCAGTTCTATATTTTGATAAACTGTTTCATCATCAATCAATGCATAATTTTGAAAAATATAACTGATATCATTTCTTAAGATTAACATGGCCTGTCTGGTATTAGACTTTACATTTTGATGGTCAAGAATATTGATTGTTCCTGTTGTTGGTTTTAAAAGTAGACCGATAATATTTAAAAGGGTGGATTTTCCTGAACCGCTTTCTCCCATGATCGTATTGATGGTCCCTTTTTCAATTGTTAAATCAAGGTTTTCAAACAACACTTTTTGATTGAACTGCATTTTGATATTTTCTAACTGTAAAGCATTCATTTTATGATCCTCCCTTTAAATAATAGATTGTCTTTACATTATAAATGTAATAGGTCATATAAATGTGCAATAAACCATCAAACAATAAGAATAATACAGGAACCCATATATATTCTCTACATAAAACTAAAACCGGTAGATAACATATCAACAACTCTAGATACAGCTCTTTAAAGATCATCCATCTGTTTAAGCCCATGATCTTTTTGATCATGACCTTTTTCATGTTTAACTTGACATAGAAACAGTAATTTTCATAAAGGATCATGATTATCAATAAAACTGTTAATACAATAATAATCGTATTTTTAAATAGATAATAAGGCGAACGTAATTCAGTCTGTTTTATATAGTCATCTAAAGAATACCATTTCATTGTTCCTTCAAAGCGGCTTCCCTTGACGATTTGATCAACCTGATAAATCGTCTTTTTTATATAAATATTGGTATAAGGATTTCTATCTTTTCTTTGATAATGTTTTCCATAGACAAATAAGATTGCTTTATCATTGGTTCCTTCGCAATAACTTGCTTCTAAATTTCTTAAATGAGGCTGATTATTATCTATAATGACCTTTTCCATCTTCATCTCTTTTTCCTGTGAAAACTGGTGAATATCTACATCTTTTAATGATTCAGGAACAAGGACAAAACAACGATCTGTATTTAAATCAATACTGATTTTTTTCCCACTTGTATCCATCATTGGAAAATGTTTTAAATATTGATAGTTTACAATATATTCATCAATATTTTCCTTAAATGGTTGCCACATAAAAGAAATAGCACCATTGTCTTCTAGCAAATCATAATAGTCCTGATATTCTTGAATAGTAGAATTCATCTTGCCATTAATGACATCAATTAAACTATAATCGAAATTTTGATAATGATAATCCATCGTATAGATATTTATGTAATCTTCTATCCCCTGATAGTTAGACTTAACATAATGCAAATGTTGAAAATCATTGATAAGTATCTGATTATATTGCACTACCAATGGCATCAAAAGCAATAGAAATACAAGTTTGGCTATATAGTTTAAATTCAAGAAAATCTTTAGACTTTTCTTTCCATATAAACCATCCAATTTAAAATGAACTGATAGATAAATTGTAATAGCGATTAATATTCCAATAAGACTGATGATTTCTAGTAGAGTGATTACAGATAAGCTTGATATCATCATCTTCGTTAAAACATTGATTTTTCTTACAAAGCAAACAAATAAAACAGCAGGAACCAAAACAGAAAATCCCATTCCTAATAAAAATGTCTTCAAATACAGATCCTTTACAATCTCTTTTACACTTATACCATTCAAATAATAGATCGTATGTGTCTTTTTATTTTTTATCAGCCATCCAACGATAATCAATAAAAATATAATAACACAGACAACAAACATAGTCGTATTCATACTTACCTGATTATTATTTGTATCACTTTCATGTTCATCCATTTCATAACTTTCATTTCTTTTTATGGGGTATTTTACATTTAATTCTTTTAAAAATGATGTTATTGCTTGATCATCACCAATAAAGCAATAGTCTCCTACAACATCATGATTATTATACAAATAGGATATGGGTTTGATATTTAAAATCATATTTTTTCCCATCGAAAACATTGGAACAACATTTTTATTTTTCTCTAAATTAGAATAATAATTTTTTTGTTTTACATCACCAAAATCAATTTTTTTATCTACGATAATATCACATAGATCTTGAATATCTTCATGAGAATAAAGATAATACTGATATATTCTTCTTTCTTCATCAAAATCCGATTTAACTACAGTAACTTTATATTTATCAGCCAAAATTGAAAGATCATTTATAAATTCTTTATTATTTTCATAGATAGTCTGCTCAAAAGTAACTAAATTATTAAATTTATTATTTATCGATTCAATTCCGTATAAATTATCCTCATGTATAGTTTGATATTTATTATAGATGTCATAAAACAAGAAAGCTGAAACGATAATAATAATACATGTAAATATTTTCTTCATAAAATTTATGATTCTACTAAAGCTTTATGAGTATGTGATACTTTTGATCTAACAGTTACTTTTGATTTAACATATGAACTTGTAAGGCTTTGATTTCCAGTCCATTCACCTCCATTCACAACTCGTATATAAGCCCAAAAATATTCATTTCCATTTCGAACAGTTCTTTTTGTCCAGTGATTTCCTGTTTTATTAGTTGAATTAGTTTGAGACCATCCTCCTGAATAAGTCGAAAAAGATCCACCTTGATAAAAGCCTGGACAATCTGAACCACTTTTATGATTAATTACACCTGTCTCACGATATGCAAAAACCGAACCTGAAGTTAACATAACCATACTTAATACTAACGAAGCAATACTTTTTTTCAACATAATTGTTTCCTCCTTATTTTGTTTTTAAGAAAGCGCTTTCTTTACTTTAAATATATCATTTCTTTTTGGATTGTCAATAAAAACATTTTATTTAAAAACCTATTGTAAATGGAAATCATGTCATCTATAATAAGTTTATCAGATAAATTCATTTATGGAGGAGACAATGGCAAAAAATAGTAGCTACTTATTCAAACTTGATCTTCTTTTATTAAGTGTTCTACAAGAAAAAGATAAATATTGTTATGAAATGATTAAAGAGATTGCACAAAAAACAGATAATTTTATAGATGCAAAAATTGGGACTATGTACCCCATTATTTATAAACTTATAGAGGAAGAATATATTACAAGTAATTCTATTTTGGTAGACAATAAAGCAAGAGTCTACTATCATCTTGAAGAGAAAGGAAGAGAATATCTAAAATCAGCTATTCAAGATTATGATAATCTTATACGAGGCATTGATTTGGTAGTTCATGGGACAAAACATTATGAAAGATAGTAAAAAGTATTTCAAAGATATCAACAAATTATTTCCTGTACATAGTTATAAAGAAAAAAAATATTTAAAAGATTTAAAGGAACAAATTGATGAATATGATTCTAATTCTTACCAAGAATTAGAAGAATTATTTGGTACACCTATTGATGTAGTTATTGCCTATTATGAATCAATAGATACAGAATATATCTTAAAGAAAATTAAACTAAAACGTATAGTTACAACTGTTTGTATTTTAATTTTATTATTTGTAGCATCTGCTTCATGTTATGAAATATATACAATAAATCAAGCAAAAAAGAAATTCAACGAAATGTGGCCTATACATGAAGAAACAACAATTACTGAAGACGGAAGGACTGAAAACTAAATGAAAAAGATATTTATAACATTATTATTAACATTTATTATTTTTATACCAGCTAATAATGTATCTGCCCTAGAAGAAAATAATGAATCTATCACATTTGAATACGAATTAAATGGTAATTATTATGAAACAACAATTACCTATGATAACCTATTAACTAGAGCCTCTAACTCTGTAAATGGACATAAAACTACAACTTATAAAAATTCCTCAGGTAAAACTTTATGGTCTGTAACAGTTAATGGAACTTTTACATATAATGGAAGTACTTCTAGCTGCACATCAGCAAGCGTTTCAACTTCGGCAGTAGATACTAGTTGGAAAATAATAAACAAATCTAGTTCAAAAAGTGGAAATACTGCAAAAGCAACTGCCACAGCTATTTGTTATTTAAATGGTAATCCTATAAATAGTGCTACAAAAACTATTACTTTAAAATGTAGCGCTAGTGGAAAATTAAGTTAATTTTATGTAGCTGAAAATTAGAATTTCTTTGTAATCATCCTTTAAAAACATTAATATCAAAAATTAGTACTTTTTTGTCCCCTACCTTATTAAATCTATTTAGGTTAAAATAAGACAAAACTTTTAACATATTCATTGATAAAAAATGTTTCACTTAAATTAACGCCTTTATTATAAGAATATAGATAAAAAAGATTGATAAATACACATTATTTCCACATATATATAATAAAATAAATTAAAGAGGTGATACATATGAAGCTTATTTATTTAGTTGTATTAATGATCATTGTTATAATTGCTATTAACCTTTATCTATTTATTCAAAATAGGAAAAATAAAGGAAAAGACAATTACTTGGAAACTAAAGAACTTCATGATTTATCCCGAGATGTTCATAGCGTAGACTATGAAATTTCAAGAGCACAAGCACATATGACTTACCGTAATCCAGGTGGAATGTGAATTTGTTCTCTAAACTATTGAAAAGGATACAGTTTGTATGTATCCTTTTCATATACAAAAAAAGGACGTACGAAATTAAACCATTCATTTCGTAATCGTCCATTTTTTATTATTTTTTATCTTTGATTTGTTGTTTTAACATTGAAACAAATTCATCAATAGTAACTGTTGTTGCTTTTTGTTCACCATGTTTACGATAAGTAACAGTTCTTTCATCACGTTCATTATTACCTAAAACAAGGATATAATTTGCTTTTTGCATTTGTGCTTCACGAATACGATATCCTAATTTTTCATCTCTAGAATCAAGTTCTACTTCAAATCCTTCATCTAATAATAATTGATAGATTTCATTAGCGTAATCTAAATGATATTCATTTTTAACAGGTAATACTTTTACTTGTGTAGGAGCTAACCATAATGGTAAGTTTCCTTTTGTTTCTTCTAAGATATAAGCCATGAAACGATCTAATGAACCTAAGATAGCTCTGTGTAATACAACTGGTGTTTTCTTAGTTCCATCTTCAGCAACATAAGTTAAGTTAAATTTAGCTGGTAAACAGAAATCTAATTGACAAGTTGATAATGTAATTTCATTACCGATTGCTGGTTTAACGTTAACATCTAATTTAGGACCATAGAAAGCAGCTTCCCCAATTTCTTCAGTATATTCAATACCAAGTTCATTCATTACTTCACGTAATTCATTTTCTGCTTTATTCCACATTTCATCATCATCATGATATTTTTCTTTATCTTCTGGATCTCTAAGAGATAATACACAACGATAATCAGTAATATTGAAATCTTTATAAACATCTAAGATTAAATCAATAACACCTTTAAATTCTGATTTGATTTGTTCTGGTGTTACAAATAAATGCGCATCATTTTGACAGAAATGTCTTCCTCTTTCAATACCTTTAACAGCTCCTGATGCTTCATATCTAAAGTCATGAGCAATTTCACCAATACGAATTGGTAAGTTTTTATAAGAATGTAATTTGTTAGCGTAAATCATCATATGATGTGGACAGTTCATTGGACGTAAAACAAATGATTCTCCATCCATTTCCATTTGTGGGAA
The DNA here is from genome assembly GCA_963618275.1 of Bacteroidaceae bacterium. Classification (GTDB taxonomy): domain Bacteria; phylum Bacillota_I; class Bacilli_A; order Erysipelotrichales; family Coprobacillaceae; genus Faecalibacillus. The sequence goes on along the minus strand of CAVESC010000029.1, from coordinate 6,994 downwards.
CATGTTTTCTTTATAATGATCCCAATGTCCTGATGTTTTATATAAGTTAACTGTTCCTACAGCAGGAGTTAATACATGTAAGTAACCTAATTTCTTTTCTTTTTGTTTGATGTATCTTTCAAGTTTTTGCCAGATAGCATATCCTTTTGGTAAATACATTGGAAGACCTCTACCAATTAAATCATCAACCATGAAGATTTCCATTTCTTTACCAATTTTACGATGATCTCTTTCTTTAGCTTCTTCTAATAAATTTAAATGTGCTTCTAATTCTTCAGCAGTTGGGAAACATACGCCATAAATACGTTGTAAAACTTTATTGTTTTTATCACCTTTCCAATAAGCACCAGAATGTTTGATTAATTTAAAGTTTTTACACATTTTTACTGTTTCAACATGAGGACCTCTACATAAATCAGTAAAATCCCCTTGGCTATAACAAGTAATTGTTCCATCTTCTAAATTAGAAATTAAATCTAATTTATATTCATCATCTTTAAACATTTCTAACGCTTCTTCTTTAGAAATTTCACGACGAACAATTCTTTTACCATCTTTACAGATTTTTTTCATTTCTTTTTCAATTTTAGCGATAGCTTCATCACTAACAACTTCATCACCTAAATCAACATCATAATAAAATCCTTCAGATACAACAGGACCTACCCAAAATTTAGCTTGTGGATAAAGATGTTTGATTGCTTGTGCCATAACATGAGCACAAGAGTGATTTAATGTATTTAATTGTTCATTTTCTTTAAAATCTACCATTTTCCTTCTCCTTTACATAAAAAACTCTCATCCAAAGGACGAGAGTTTCGTGGTACCACCTTAATTTGCTTTTCAGCCTCAAAACTTTAACGCAGTTAACGACAATCTTTTTCAAGTGTAGCTATTAGGGAGTATCTTATAAACATTCTCAAGGTTTTCACCAGCCACCTTTTCTCTAAATCAAATCATTTATAAAACATATCCTAAATCATTGCTTTTTTATTTACGTTTTTATTCTAATACAATATTTTACATTGTCAACTGATTATTGGCTTTCATTTCTTTTATTTGCATACATTTTTTCTTAAAAGCTAAATATACAAGCTTTGAAGGAAGTGGTTCATATAAAGTAAGAGTATCACACTTTACACAATATAACCCTTCAATTCCATTTACACATATATTTTCTACCCATTTATCAGTTGCATCACAAATACTGCAATTTTTTAATTGTTTATCATCAATAATTTGTACTCTCATTTCTATCACCAACAATTAGTATAAGCACTTAGGCATAAAAATGATGTCGAATTTTATTTTCCAACTAATTTTTTTAAATCTTTTACTTCTTGTGGTTTTAAACGACGATATTCACCAGGACGTAATCCTTTTAAATTGACACAACCTACAGAAATACGATGCAATCTTTTTACTGGATGTCCCACACTTTCAAACATTTTTTTAACTTGTCTGTTTTTTCCTTCATAAAGTTTGATTTTTAAAACAGTTGTTTTATGTTCCATATCTTTATAAGTAACTTTGATTTTACAAGGCATTGTCTTTTTACCTTCTAAATAAACTCCTTTTTCTAAGTGATGTAAATCTTCACCTTTAATAAGTCCTTTAATTGTTACTTCATAGATTTTTTCTAAGTGACTTCTTGGATGCATGATCATATTCGCAAAATCACCATCATTAGACATAATTAAAGCACCGGTTGTATCAAAGTCTAAACGTCCAACTGGATAAATTCTTTCTTCAACATCTTCAAAATAATCTATTACTTTTGGTCTATCAAATTCATCATCTAATGTACAAACACATCCTTGTGGTTTATAAAAAAGATAATAAACTTTATTTTCACCAACAATAGCTTCTCCATCAACTAAAACAACATCTCCAGATTTAACTTTCGTTCCAAGTTCAGTAACAACTTGTCCATTAACAGAAACTCTACCTTCTCTAATTAAATCTTCTGCTTTTCTTCTAGATGTATAACCACTTGAAGCAATATATTTTTGTAATCTTTCCATTTATTTCACCTACTTTATCAAAAGCTATTATACCTATTTTTTATATCTTTGCAATCTGTTTTTATATTTTTGAAAAATACCTTTTAATCGTACTTTTTTTCTTTCCTAAATACTTAATAATTGTTATACTAACTTTTGGTGAAATAAAAAAATGAATGAACAATTATTAATAAAAAATATTGCAGAAATCGGTAAATTACTACTTAAAAATGGGGCTGAAATTTACCGTGTAGAAGAAAGTCTAGAACGTATGTGTCAAAGTTATGGCTTTCAAGATATAGGTGTCTTTGCTTTACCTACTTACTTTACAATGAGTGTGACTTTTCAAGATGGAACAAGTACTTCACTTACTAAAAGGACTTTACAAAATCGTACAAACTTAGATGCTCTTTGTTCTTTAAATAATCTCGTTAGAAAAATTTGTGATGAAACACCTACGAATGATTTTATTGAACAACAAATAAAAGATATCAATGATATCCATCCTATTATGCCTCTTGTTTTTTTAGGTTATGGTTTAGGTGCTGGTGGTTATGCGATTTTCTTTGGTGGTGGACTTCAAGAAGGAATTGTCGCAGGAATTATTGGCTTTTTAATGTATTTTTTTGTGTGGATCAATGAAATTCTAGGCATTAATGTTTTAATGCGTACAACACTTACAAGTATGTTTTTAACAGTCTTAGCGATTTTGTTTTATCATTTTCATTTGATTTATAATTTAGATGCTACAATTATTGGTTGTTTAATGATTTTAACTCCAGGAATTGCGATTACAAATAGTTTAAGAGATATTATTGATGGTAACTATGTTTCTGGACAAGCGCGTCTAGTTGAAGCTTTTTTTATTGCGACAGCTATTGCTTTAGGTGTTGGTTTAATGCGTATTTTATTGAAAGGATTGATTTAATGGAACAAATTATTCAGTGTTTAAGTGCTTTTTTAGGATGTTTAGGATTTGCTTTTGTTTTTAGAGTACATCGTCATCTGCCTTATGCTCTTTTAGCTTCTCTTGGTGGTATGCTTGGCTGGATCGTTTATTTATTAGTGATTCCTTATTTAAGTAATATCATGTCCAATTTATGTGCAATGATCGTTGTGGCTTTATTTAGTGAAATTATGGCAAGAATATGTAAAGCTCCAGCAACTATTTTTATTGTTGTTGGTTGTTTCCCTATTGTTCCTGGTAAAGGAATATATCAAACCATGCTTTATTTAATTTCACACGATCAAGATTTATTTCTTGATTCTCTCTTTCAAACAGTTGGAACAGCTCTTGCACTCGCTACAGCTATTTTAATTGTTTCAACTTTCTTTAAAGTTATTAAAACTATTAAACAAAAGGACTATCATTTATGAAAATATTAGGAATTGTTGTTGAATATAACCCCTTTCATACAGGACATCTTTATCACTTACAAAAAGCCAAAGAAATAGTCAAACCTGATTTAACGATTGCTATTATGTCAGGAAATTATGTCCAACGTGGAGAAGTAGCGATTATCGATAAATTCAAAAGAAGTGAACTTGCTGTTAAATATGGGGTTGATTTAGTACTTGAACTTCCTTTTGCTTATGTTTGTCAAAGTGCTGATTATTTTTGTAAAGGAGCAATTGATTTACTTTATCATATAGGAATTACTGATCTTGTTTTTGGCAGTGAATGTGGAGATATTAACAGTTTTAAAGAAATTGCTTATGCGATTAAAAATCATCCTGATGAATATGACCAATATGTTAAAGCTGCTATGAAAAAAGGACTACGTTATCCTGATGCTTGTAATCAAGCTTTAAGTTTATTACTAAATAAAAGTATCAAGACACCTAATGACTTATTAGGTTTAGGCTATGTCAAAGAAGTCATTGAAAATGATTATCCTATTACTTTACATTGTATTAAAAGATCTAATGATTATCATGATACAACGCTTACAAAAATAGCATCTGCCACAGCCTTGCGTAAAGCTTTAAAAGAAAAACAAGATGTCCATGATTATCTATTAGATATATCTTATTATACTTGTCTTTATTATCAAAATAATTTCTTTGATTATTTGAAATATCAAATCATTATTCAAAGTCCAGAGGAATTAAAAAAGATTCATCTTGTTGATGAAGGAATTGAAAACTTATTAAAAAAAGTTATTTTTAATGTAAGTAGTTATGAAGAATTGGTAAATAAACTTACAAGTAAACGTTATACAAAAACAAGAATTCAAAGAATGTTACTCCATATTTTAATGAATAACACAAAAGATGAAATCAATGATTGTTTTCCTATCAATTATCTTCATATATTAAAAATGAATCAAAAAGGTCAAAACTATTTAAAAACAATCAAAAAAACATGTGATTATCATTTAGTTACAAATCTTTCTTCTTATACACATCCTGCTTTATCTTTAGAAATTAAATCATCTAAGCTACTATCTTTAATAGATAAGCAAATTATTGAAAAAGAATTTCAAAATATTCCTATTATTGAACTATCTAAAAGATAGTTCTTTTTTATTGTTGAAATATATGCTTAAATTAAGATAGTAGTTAAAGGAGAATATTATGTTATTTTATTATACAAAGGTACAAGTAAATGAATTAATGACACCCTCATTATTAATTGAACAAGTGATTTATTGGTTACAACATACAAAAAATAAAATGAAGGCTTTAAGTTATGATAATTCTTTAAACTATTGTTTAAAAGAAGAACATAAAAGCTTAGAAATCAAAGATTTTAAAACTAAAAATATTTTAGGAATTCAATTTATTACCGATCATAATTATAAAAAAAATCAGTTTACAATAGAAATACTCTATCATTACCAACAAAAAGTTCTTGAACTTTCTTTTTATAAAGAAATCTCTAATGAATCAAAATATATTTCTAAAATCTCACTTCCTAAAATATTTTCTATGATTTTAGAAAGTAATTATATTCAAAAAGATCAAGATTTATCAATCCAATCTACACCTTATTTTATTAATGAAAGAAAAGTCAATCAACTATTAAAAAAACAATATCATTTACCAATAATCATCTTATACAAAAATAAAAAATGTCTTGTTAATCCCTTTATTTTAAATCAAGAACTCTATGGAATGTGTCATATTATCGTCATTCCTACAAATAAAGAAATTAATTATGTACAAATCAATTATCCAAATAACGAAAAAGAAAAACTCTTTTATGAAAGAAATTTTATCCAAACACTTATTCAAAATATTCGTTATTATATGTTACAAGAAAATGAATTTTATTCTTTTTCACAACTCCAACAACTTGAACTCTTACAATCTTATCAAGATGATGCATTGTCATCTGTAGAAGTCCAAGAATTGTTTTTAGATGAAATAAAGAATATTGAAGAAGAAATCATTAATTTACAAAAAGAATATCAAAATAAAAAAGCTAATCTTGAAAAACTTACAAACATAAATCAAGAGTATAATAATCTATTAAAACAATATGATGAATCTCCATTAATGACGATTCATCAAGATAATTATAAAGAATATCAAGGTTTTATTTTTTCAATCATTCACAAAACTTTAATGAATTTGTCTCCCGATGATACTTATCGCAAAAGAGACCTTTTAAAGTCTATTGAAAGGAAACATCAATTATGAAACATTTATCAACATTAATTGCTGTAAAAAAACTAACTATTATTCAATTTACAAAAATCATTCAAGAATTATTTAATTTAGATGAATTTACATTAGATTCATTTATAATTCGTTTAGAGAATTGTACAATTTACCATGATGAATCAACCATTGCTTTTTGTATTCAATATCAAAAAAATGATTATGAATATATTTTTAACGAAACAAAACAAAATCTATATCTTTCTATTAATAAACGTAATAATCAATTCATCGATTTAATAACTTATCTTGATGAACATGATTTTTTAAACAATGATCATTTTTCATATACACATCCAAATATCAAAGATATTAATGATTTAAGTCAAGTCATTGAATTTATAGAAAATAAAACAATTCTTCCTATTATTTATTTAAATGCATCATTAAAAGATTTTAAAGATGAGATTCTAACTGAAATTCAATCAACAGCTTATATTCTTACAAGTGAAAATGATCATTTTCATCAAGAATTTCAAAAACATTTTCATTTAAGAAATAATAGTTATATTTTTTATTTAAATCATGAATTTCAAAAAGTTTCTTTTTTAAAAAATGAATCTCCTCAAGAATTTATTGAGAAAGTCAAAATAAAAATTCAAAGTTATGTTTTACAACGTACATATTCATTTCCTTATAATATGAAAGATTTTCAACATCATATTATTAAAAAAACAATTGAAAATCATAAAGAAAATGATTTTCAAGAAACTTCTTCTATTGAACAACAAGTCTCAGCTTTAGAAGATAAGAAAAAGAATTTACAAAAAAACATTGATGATTTATATAATCAAATAATGATTTTAGAAAGTCAAAATGAAGAATTGGAAAGGTATATTAAACAACTTGGTTTTTATCCTTTAATCTTAAAAGGAAACGAGAAAGAATTTTATGAAGGTGAACAAAAAGATCTTCTTCTCTATCTTTTAAAAGAAGAACTTAAAAACAATCATAATCAAAAACAACAACAAATCATTCAGGAAATTCTTGAACAAAACCCTCCTGTTGGTAATCGAAACAAATATTTAACAGATATCTTTAACTTATTAGTCAATGAAGGTCTTTCAAAGAAATCTATTGATACTTTAAGTCGTTATGGAATTATTTTAAGTCATACAGGTAAACATCCAACAACTACCTTCTTCAATGATTCACGTTATACCATGACATTTTCTTCAACACCAAGTGACCTTAATGCTGGTAGACAATATTATCGCCAAATTAGAAAACTTTTCTTTTAAACTTTGTCAAAAAAAAGAGGTGTGCCTGACCAATGTCATTAAGTTAAGGCGACATTGTATAAACGACAGTTTTATTTATGTTAA
>CAVESC010000028.1:0-27763 GCA_963618275.1 Bacteroidaceae bacterium | reverse complement strand
AAATGTTTCGACAACTTTTATATTAACTAATAATTGCATGAAAAGACCTACTCAAAATTAACTGAGTAGGTTCTTTTTTTTTACATATTTGCCTTTTTAATTGTGTCTTGCATTGCTTTTCTAATTACTTCTGATTGTTTGATTCCAAGCTTCTTACAAGCTTCTTTGAATTCATCTACAAATTCAGTTTTGTATGATGCTTTTACTTGCTTCATATTTTCTTTTTGCCATTTTCTCATATATTTTGCTTGGTTGAATTTTTCTTTTTCCATAATTATTCCTTTCCTAATAAATAAAACCCTAAAACCATTAATAACATTCCTAAGAACCAATAAGTTTTAAATAACGTAAGGGAAATCCCTAAAAATAGAATTATTATTTTTATTTCTTTTTTCATATTATTTGATATAATTTAGATGAAGAAAGAGAGAAGAAGATTATTTCTTCTTTCTCTTCTTTGAACTCTTTTTGTTGACATATTTTGAACCGATGTAACCAACAATTAGAGTTGCTATGGGTTGGGCGAAGTTATTAAAGATTTCGCTCAATTTTTTTAAATCATCTAAATTCATACCCTTACCTCCTCTCTTTACAATACTATTATAGCATAATAGTACCATTATGTAAAGTGAGAATACAACGTTTTTGGTATTTTAATTGATAAATTTATTTAATGTTTCAATATCATCATTAACAAACGTATCTTGCATTATTAAGATATCTAATACTCTATCAAGTGTAGTTTCAAAATAACGTGATTGGGTAGGATGTGCATTGCATAAAGCAATATCAAAATCGTTAAATATGATTATGTGGTTGATTTCAATGTAATAAAGAACGACTGAATTAATTTAAATAGTCAAATTAGTGGTCAAAAATTGAAAAAAGATAAAAATATGTTGATTTCACTAGTGTTTTAAGCGTATATAAGCATTCACTCTTAATCAGAGGGTCCACGGTTCGAGACCGTGCGGGGAGACCAATTAATAAAATAGCTTAAACACTAGGCTTTACTAGAAGTTTAAGCTTTTTTTATATCTTATTTTAGGTACTTCGGTTAGCTGAATTAGAATGATTTTAGATGGGTTTAGTTGTGTTTGACGTTGTCAAAAAGTGGTCAAACAAAGAAATATAATTTTTTTAAATAAAAACTACTAAAAAAATACAATTCTAAGTGGAAGTTCTACATTTTTTTAGCATATATTTATTAAAATATATGCTATAATTACAAAAGGGAGGGTGATTTTATGTTTTATAGTCAAACGTGTGAAAATATAAAGTTGATTATTTTTACGTTAGATGGTGGATTGTTAGATCTCAATAGATTAAGATACAATTACTATAGAAGTACATGTGAAACATATCATAAAGTTGCTACTCGTGAAGATTTTTCAAAGATGTTAGGAAATATGAACACTATGTATGATCATTCTTTGTTGTCTGATTATATTTCTCCTGAAGATTTTAATAAGATGGTAGAAAAGGATTTATTTGAATATATTAAATTGAAACCAGCTATAAAAAGAGAAGGTGTTGATGAGCTAATACAATATTGCAAACAAAAAAATATTAAAATTGCAGTTTATACAACTCATAAAACAAAAAGGGCAATTCAGTATCTTCAATTAGCTAAAATTTATAAAAAAATAGATTTCTTAATTGGTGGGGATTCCAATCTTAAACCACTACCTGATGAAGAAGTTCTAGAGGTTACTTGCCAACAAATGAATGTTGATTTTCAACATGTTATGGTTGTCGCTAATTTTGAATCAATGGTTGAAGCAGCTAATAAATTACTAACAAATGTTATTTATATGCCTGATTTAGTACCGGCCAGTGATAAGATTAAAGCTAGTGTATTTAAGGTTACTAAAAATCCATTGGATATTATGAATATGTTTTTATTTTCAAAATATGATTCTGTAGAATTGTTTTCACCTTTATTGGGAATGAATGCTGAAATGGATTTAGAGACACTAACGCAAACACGAAATCAATTATTAAATAAATATAAAGATGATGAGCAATTAATTGCTTTAGTAGATAGAACTTATGATTATTTTAATGAGATATTATCTAAAAAATTTCTAATAGCTGAATTAGAAAAACAAAAAAGATTTTCATTTGATGATGAGGAAGATGGAGTTGATCAAGAGTTTCATGAAAAATTTGATGATCAAGAATTTGATAATCAAGTTGTAAAAGAAGATGAGAAAGAATTAAAAATAGATTCTGAAGACACGTTTTTGTTTTCAAAAACATCTTCAATGAACCCTGAAAGAATGAGTGAACTCATGGATATTATTAACGGAAATGCAACAGATGAAGAAAATGAGGGAGTGCATGAACAAGTTCAAGAGTTAAATGAAAATGATCAAGATCATTGGTTAAATAAAATCATTGATGTTGTATATAATCTTCTAATAGCAGTTATTATTGTTTTTTTATCTTTGATATTGCAAATATTATTTTCAGGGGATACTTCTTTATTTGGAAAAGCACTTAATATTATTATAAATGGTTATGTAGACATTGTAAGCTTTATATTTGGAATAATATTTAATGTTTTACATGCTTTGGTGAATATAATTCCATCATATAAAATGCTTGTTTATCAAAATAATATGCTTTCATCGATGGCTGTAATTGCTTTATTAGCAATCATTTCAAATTTTATTTTAATTACTTTTATAAGAAAAATTATTCAAATTTTAAAAAAAGACTAAAAAATTAGTCTTTTTTTAGAAAAACACTTTACAAATCTAAAATCAGATGTTATTATATATGGGCACTGATGTGATGGAGACATACTCAAGAGGCTGAAGAGGCGCCCCTGCTAAGGGTGTAGGTCGGGAAACTGGCGCGAGGGTTCAAATCCCTCTGTCTCCGCCATTTTATTTGGTCTGGTAGTTCAGTTGGTTAGAATGCCGCCCTGTCACGGCGGAGGTCGCGGGTTCGAGTCCCGTCCAGACCGCCAAATAAAAAACAAACTGCTTAAATAGCAGTTTTTTATTTTATATATTTATCATTGTAAGCTTTCATAATAGCAATGATTGTTTTAGAGTCATGAATTTCATTATTCATGATTTTTTTATAAGCTTCATCTATTGGCATAGAAATCACATCTATAAATTCATCTTCATCACCTTCAAGGGGACTTTCAACTTTGAATAGGCCTTTTGCTTCATATAAATGAATAACTTCATCACAATAGCCTGTCGTTGGATAAATCTCATTAATAAGTTCCATCGATTTACAACTATAACCTGTTTCTTCTTCTAATTCTCTTTTACCAGCAGGTGCAGCTTCTTCGCCTAATTCTAGTTTACCAGCAGGGATTTCTAAGGTATCTTTGTTATAGGCATATCTGAATTGTTTAACGAGTAAGATACAATCATCAACAATAGCAAGAATTCCTACACCACCATGATGTCGAACGATTTCTCTTGTTGCAAGTCTTTTATTAGGACATTCTACTTGATCTTTATAGACTTTGATGATTTTCCCATCATAAATTATTTCACTTTTAACTTTCTTTTCCATCTTTTTTACCTCTTTATATTTTATAATTCTATTATACGTGATTTTTAAATGAATAAAATAAAAAAAGTATGCGGGGGTGCATACTTTTTTTCATCTATTATTTACGTAAGGATGATAATAGGGGGTATGTTAGAGTGAATGCATTTCACTTAACAAAGATATTATAACATGTTTATTTTAAATGTAAAGGGTTTCATAAAAATAAAAGCTAACTTTAGTTAAGTCTATGCTATAATGACGTTGGTGATAGAAATGAAAAAATTAATAATTAAAGAAAACGATGCAAATCAAAGAATTGATAAATATTTAAAAAAGTTATTATGTAATGCACCTAGTAATTTTATTTATAAAATGTTTAGAAAAAAAGATATTAAAATAAATGGTAAAAAAGTAAGTGAAAAATATATTTTACAAAAAGATGATGTTTTAGAAATGTTTCTTTATGATGATAAGTTTAATGAATTTACAAAAGAAAAAGATATTTATGATTTGAAAAGAGAATTTAAGGTATTATATGAAGATCAAAATATATTAATTGTTGATAAACCAGTAGGTTTATTGGTTCATGGGGATGCTAAGGAAAACATAAATACACTCTCGCATCAAGTTTTAAGTTATTTAAAAGAAAAAGGTGAACTTGATGTAGGCAGAGAAAGTACATTTACACCAGGACCTGTACATCGTTTAGATCGTAATACAAGTGGAATTGTTATTTTTGGTAAAACGTTAGCTGCTTTACAAGATTTGAATGAAATGATGAAAAAAAGACATCATATTGAAAAATCTTATATGACAATTTGTAAAGGAAAACTTACTAAACAACAAGAACTTGTAGGTTATGTTAAAAAGATAGATAATGAAGATCGTGTACGTTTTGTTAAAAAAGATGATAAAGATGCTTTAATGATGAAAACAATTGTAAGGCCATTAAAATCAACAAATGATTTTTCTTTGGTTGAAGTTAAAATTATTACTGGAAGGATGCATCAAATAAGAATACATTTATCAAGTATTGACCATCCTGTTATAGGTGATCGTAAATATGGGGATTTTGCATTAAATAAACAAATGAAACAACAATTTGGCTTAAATAATCAGCTTTTACATGCTTATAAGATTACATTTGTAGATCCTTTTGGTTCATTAAGCTATCTAAAAGGAAAAGAAATTATATGTCCAAAACCAATGCAATTTAAAAAAATTGAAAAAAGTTTATTTGAAAACGTTCTCTAAATACATATTTTATTGTATAATTTAATTATAGTTTTAGGAGGAAATAGAATGAAATATTATATTGGTATCGATTTAGGTGGAACAAATGTAAGAACATTATTAGTAGATGAAAATGGTGAATCTTACAGTGAAGTAAAAGGACCTACAGAATGTGAAAATGGTCCAGATTATGTATGCGACAAAATAATAAAACAAATTGAAGCATTAGATACATCTGTATGTGGTGGTTTACAAGGGGTTGAAGGAATCGGAATTGGTGCTCCAGGACCAGTAGATACAGAACTTGGAATTATGATTATGGCAAGTAACTTACCAGGATTCGAAAACTATCCAATTTGTCATAAATTAAAAGAAAAATTTGGATTACCAACTTTTATTGATAATGATGCCAATGTTGCAGGTTTAGCAGAAGCTGTATTAGGTGCAGGAAAAGATTATAAGACAAATTATTTTATTACTTGTTCAACTGGTGTTGGTGGGGCATTTGTTGTTGATAAAAAATTAGTATCTGGTGGTAGAGGACATGCAGGAGAAATTGGAAACATGATTCTTGTACCAGGTGGTTATAAACAAGGTGCTTTAAATCCAGGTGCTGTTGAAGGTGAAATTTCAGGTACAGCTCTTACAAGAAAAGGGAAAGAAGCTAAAGGAGATTTAGTAAAACATGCAGGTGATGTTTTCAAATTGGCTGCTGAAGGAGACGAAGCTTGTCAAAAAATTGCTGAAGAATTTATTGATGGTTTCTCTACATTACTTGCAAATGTTGCTCATACTGTAGATCCGCATTGTTTTGTTTTAGGTGGAGGAGTTTTCAAATCTAAAGCATATTTTTGGGATGAACTTGAAAAAAGATTTAATAGTAAAATCCATGTAGGTATGAGAAATCATATTCCTCTATTATTTAAAGAAATTGATGATTGTGGTGCAATCGGTGCAGCAATGTTACCAATGTCTCAATTAGGTTAATAAGAAATAGCCCCTTTAAGGGGCTATTGTTGTGTCTTATTGTTTTACTTTAATTTTGTTTTTGATATAATACACGAGAAGGAGGACGATTATGAAAAAAAGAGTCGTTTTAGGATTAAGTGGAGGTGTTGACTCTGCGGTAGCAGCTTATTTGCTTAAACAACAAGGATATGAAGTTATTGGCGTATTTATGCGAAACTGGGATAGCCAATTAAATAATGATATTTTAGGTAATCCCACAAATGATAACGATATTTGTCCTCAAGAACAAGACTATAATGATGCTAAAGCAGTGGCTAAACATCTTGGAATAGAAATTAGAAGAGTCGATTTTATTAAAGAATATTGGGATAAAGTCTTTACATATTTTATTGATGAATATGCTAAAGGAAGAACTCCAAATCCAGATATTTTATGTAACAAACATATTAAATTTAAAGCATTTTTGGAATATGCTGAAGAACTTAAGGCAGATTATATTGCAACTGGGCATTATGCACGTGTTGAACACCATGAAGGTAAAGATTCTGTAATGCTAAAAGGAGTTGATCAAAATAAAGATCAAACATATTTTTTATGTCAACTTAACCAAAAACAATTACAAGCTTCTTTATTCCCTTTAGGAAATATTACAAAACAAGAAGTTAGAAAAATTGCTGAAGAATTAGATTTACCAGTAGCACATAAAAAAGATAGTACAGGAATTTGTTTTATTGGAGAAAGAGATTTTAAACAATTCTTACAAAATTATATTCCAGCAAAACCTGGAAAGATGGTCGATATTCAAACAGGCAAAGTTATTGGTGATCATATTGGAATTATGTATTATACGATTGGTCAAAGAAAAGGCTTAGGTATTGGTGGTTCAGGTGACGCCTGGTTTGTTGTTGGTAAAAATTATGATCAAAATATTTTATATATTTGTCAGGGTGATCAAAATGATTGGTTGATGTCTACAGGAGCTTTAATTACAGATGTTAACTGGATACCAAGTATTAAACCTCAAGAAGCAATCAAATGTAATACAAAGTTTAGATATCGTCAAAAAGATAATCCAGTAACTCTCACTTTTATTGATGAAAATACTGTAAAATTAGAATTTGATCAACCTGTTAAATCTGTAACTCCTGGACAAGCAGCTGTTTTCTATGATGGAGATATTTGTTTAGGTGGAGGAACGATTGAAAAAGTCTATAAAGACGGAAAAGAGATTGAATATCTATAATGTTAAAATATACAGGATATATTAGAAAGATTCGCTATTATAGCGAATCTTCTCATTATATAGTTGCATTATTAGAAGTAGAGGAAGATCAAGAGCTTTTAACAATGAATGGCTATATGTCAAATTTTAATGATTATGATAAATATGCTTTTTATGGTGATTTTGAAATTCATCCTAAATATGGTCAACAATTTAAATTGGATCATTATGAAATTGTATTGAGTACAGATGAAGAAGAAATCATTAAGTATTTATCAAGTCCGTTATTTAAAGGAATTGGTCCTACACAAGCGAAATACATTGTTGATGCATTAGGAGAAAATGCACTTTCTTTGATTAAAGAAGATAAACATCATTTAGATTTAGTTAAAGGAATGACAGTGGCTAAAAGAGAACTTATTTATGAAGTATTGACTTCTAATGATTATGATCAAGAAGTGACACAGTTTTTTATGGGGCATGGTATTTCTTTAAGACATATTGGTATTATCCAAGAAACTTATAAAGAAAAAACATTAGAAATCTTACAAAATCATCCTTATCAATTAGTAGAAGACATTGATGGTATTGGTTTTAAAACAGCAGATGAACTTGCTTTAAAAACTGGAGGAACTTTAGATAATCCAGATCGTTTAAAAGCAGGGGTTATTTATAGTATTAAACAAAGTTGTTTTTCATCAGGAAGTACGTATGTACTTTATGATGAAATGAAAAAAGCTTTTCATAAAATTATTTATCATATAGATGATGAAGTTTTTGATGAATATCTTAATACTTTAGTAGAAGAAGGAAGAGTCATCAAAGAGGGTGATTTTTATTATGATGAAGAACTTTATGAAAGTGAAGAAATCATTGCCAATTTTTTACAAAAAATAAATGAATATCCTGAAGAATTATTTGATGAAAATGAATTAGAAAGATTACTCAATAATTATCAAGATAAATTCGGTATTACTTATTCAAAAAAGCAAAAAGAAGCGATAGAATACTTTTTAAAATATCCAATGATGATTTTAACAGGTGGACCAGGAACAGGAAAAACAACAGTTGTTAAAGCGTTGATTCAAATTTATCGAACACTTTATCCAGAAGATACAATTTCTCTTGTAGCGCCAACAGGAAGGGCGGCTAAAAGATTAAGTGAATTAACAGGTTTAGAGGCTTGTACAATTCATCGTGAACTTAAATGGGATTTACATAAAAATTCATTTGCGATGAATCGAAATAATCCTTTAAATAGTCAGGTTTTAATTATTGATGAGTTTTCGATGGTTGATAGTTTACTTTTATCTAAATTATTTGATGCAAGTAGACGTGTTCATAAAGTGTTGTTTATTGGTGATTATCACCAACTTCCTTCTGTAGCACCAGGTAATGTATTAAAAGATTTTATTGAAAGTCAGTTAAAAGTTATTGAATTAGATGAGATTTATCGTCAATCTAAAGATTCGGGGATTGTACAATTGGCTCATCAATTGATTCATCAAGAAGTGGATGATTTATCATTGTTTGAACAATATAAAGATATTCATTTTTATAATAGTACAAATTTTGAAATTATTAAAAATGTAACAACAATTGTCAAAAAAGCAATTGAAAATGGTTATGATCAAAATGATATTCAAGTTTTAGCACCTGTTTATCAAGGTGTTGCTGGAATCAATGCTTTAAATTTAGCTTTACAAGAAATTTTTAATCCTAAAAATTATCAAGAAGAATATCGTATAGGACAAAAAGTTTATCGAGAAGGAGATAAGATCTTGCAGTTAAAAAATAGACCAGATGATGATATTTATAATGGTGATATAGGTGTTTTAGTTGAAATTAACCGTAAAGATGGTTTTGAATATTTAGAAGATACACTTATTGTTGATTATGATGGTAATTTAGTAGAATATACATCTAAAGATTTTATGACTTTTACATTGGCTTATTGTATGTCAATTCATAAGGCTCAAGGAAATGAATTTAAAATTGTCATTATGCCCGTTTTAAATGATTATTATATTATGCTTAAAAGAAATTTGATTTATACAGGTCTTACAAGAGCTAAACAAGCTTTATTTATTTTAGGTAATCCTCAAGCATTTCTTTATGGCATAAAAAATATTTCTGATAGTAAAAGAAAAACAACGCTTGCAAGTAAAATCAATCAAATAAAAAATGTTGAAGTTTATGAAGAATCAACATTTGATCAAGAACTTAAACAAAATATTACAGATTTTTTAAATGAAGATGAAACTGTATAATTTTGTAAAATAAAGACATACTCAAATAGAGGTGATAAAATGAAACGCAATAATATTATTATGGCATTAACTCTTACATCATTAGCACTTCTATTTAGTGAAACTGAATGTGGTTGCCATGTTATGGAAACTATTAAAGAAAAAATGTAAGATATTGAAATACTTTTGTATTTCGTGTATAATGCAAATAAATCGTTGAAAAAGATCAGTACTATATAGAGTATTTTAGAGAGAACATGGTGGGTGAAAATGTTTATAGGATATATAGGAAAGCTACTTTGGAGAGTAATTAATGATTACCGTATAACTGCGTTAAAGTTTAATTAAGGGCATGTATTTTACATGAACTAGGATGGTACCGCGATAAAGTCGTTCCTAGATAAGGACGACTTTTTATATTGTCAAAAAAGGAGAAAAGAAATGAAACAATTAACAGGAAATCAAGTTAGACAAATGTTCTTGGATTATTTCAAATCTAAAGGACATATGATTGAACCAGGTGCATCACTTATTCCTCATAATGATCCAACTTTATTATGGATCAATGCAGGGGTTGCTGCACTAAAAAAATATTTTGATGGTAGTGAAAAACCAGCATGTAACCGTATTGCGAATGCACAAAAATCAATTCGTACAAACGATATTGAAAATGTTGGTAAAACAGCAAGACATCATACTTTCTTTGAAATGTTAGGAAACTTCTCTATTGGAGATTATTTTAAAGAAGAAGCAATTCCATTTGCATGGGAATTTTTAACAAGTCCAGAATGGATTGGTTTTGATAAAGAAAAACTTTATATTACTGTTTATACAGATGACGAAGATGCTTATCGTATTTGGACAGAAGTATGCCATGTAGATCCAAGCCATATTTTAAAAACTTATGAAAACTTCTGGGAAATTGGAGAAGGTCCAGGTGGTCCTGACTCAGAAATTTTTTATGACCGTGGTGAAAAATATGATCCAGAAGGTTTAGGAGAAAAATTATTCTTTGAAGAAATGGAAAATGATCGTTATATTGAAGTATGGAACGTTGTTTTCTCTCAATATGATTGTAATCCAGCCATTGATCGTAAAGAATATAAAGAACTTCCACAAAAAAATATTGATACTGGTATGGGACTTGAAAGATTAGTAAGTATTATTCAAGGCGGGGAAACAAACTTTGATACAGATTTATTCTTACCAATCATTCATGCAACTGAAAAATTAGCTAATGTTTCTTATGAAGAAAACAAGATGGCTTATCGTGTTATTGCCGATCACATTCGTACTGTTACTTTTGCTTTAGCTGATGGAGCAATGTTTGATAATGCTGGAAGAGGATATGTTTTAAGACGTATTTTAAGACGTGCTGTTCGTTATGGTAAACAAATTGGTATTGAAAAAGCATTTATGTATGATTTAGTACCATTAGTATGTGATATGATGAAAGACTTCTATGATTATTTACCAGAAAAACAAGATTTTATTTCAACAATGGTTAAAAAAGAAGAAGAAGCTTTCCATAAAACATTATTAAATGGTGAAAAATTATTAAAATCATTAATTGATAAAAATGAAAATGGAGAAATTAGTGGAAAAGATGCTTTCAAACTTTATGATACATATGGTTTCCCATTTGAATTAACATTAGAAATTGCTGAAGAATCAAACTTAACAGTTAACGAAGAAGAATTTAAAGAAGAATTAAAAGTTCAACAAGAAAGATCTCGTGCTTCACGTGATAACAATGAATCAATGGCAAGTCAAAAACCTGATTTAATGGCTTTTGTTGAACCTTCTACATTTGTTTATGATCCTACACCAATCCAAGGAAAAGTTATTGGATTATTCAAAGATGGTGTTAAAACAGATGAAATTACAGATAAAGGGGAAGTTATCTTTGATACAACTCCATTTTATGCAGAAATGGGTGGACAATGTGGTGATACTGGATCATTAGATAATGATACAACACACGTCAATGTTGTTAATACTTTAAATGCACCAAATAAACAACATATGCATTTTGTTGAAGTAAAAGAAGGATCTATTCATTTAGGTGATACTTTTACATTATCAATCGATCAACAAAAACGTCGTCAAATCACAGCAAACCATAGTGCAACACATATCTTACAAAAAGCTTTACAAGAAACTTTAGGAGATCATATTAGCCAAGCTGGTTCTTATGTAGATGATAAAGTTTTAAGATTTGATTTTACTCATTTTGAAAAAATTTCTGCTGAATTATTAAAAGAAATTGAAGAAAAAGTAAATCAAATTGTTTTTGAAGGACGTCCTGTTATTATTAAAAATATGTCAAAAGAAGAAGCTTTAGCCTCAGGAGCAATGGCTTTATTTGATGAAAAATACGGAGATGTTGTTCGTGTTGTAAATATAGGAGATTATTCTATCGAATTATGTGGTGGTTGCCATGTTTCAAACAGTTCAGAAATTGGTTTATTTAAAATCGTTAGTGAAGAATCTGTAGGTAGTGGAATCAGACGTATTGTGGCTCAAAGCGGTTTAGCTGCATATAATGCAATGGCTCATGAAAAAGAAACAGTGGATACAATTGCTGCAACATTAAATCTTAAAAATAGAAAAGATGTTGTAAATAAAGTTGAAGCATTAAAAGAAGATTTAAAAGAAGCAAAAGCAGAAGTAGAACAATTATCTGCTAAATTAAATGCTATTCAAGCTGCTTCAAAAGCTAATGATGTTGAAGAAATCAATGGGGTTAAAGTTCTTTATGTTGAAGAACAATTAGAAAATGCAAAAGCAAAACAATTAACATTTGATTTTAGAGATCAATTAGAAAGTGGTATTGTTGTTTTAGTTTCTAAATATGAAGAAAAATGCTCATACTTTGTATCTGTTTCAAAAGATTTAATTGGTCAATATAAAGCAGGAAATATCATTAAAGCAATCAACGAAGTTGTTGATGGTCGTGGTGGTGGAAAACCTGACTTTGCTCAAGGTGGATGTGCAATCAATGATAATATTTCTAAAATCAAGAGTGCTTTAAAAAAAATTTTGTAATTTAATACAGTATAAGGTATAATATATATTATAGAAAAGAGGGTGAGTTAGATGGAAGATTTAACAAAAACAAGAGTATTTAGTTCGGAAGATATGCGTAGAGAAATGATACGTAGTAATCTTAAAACAGTTATTAATGCTTTAAATGAAAGAGGGTACAATGCTGTACATCAAATAGCGGGTTATCTCATATCTAATGATCCTGCATATATCTCTTCACATAAAAATGCAAGAAACATTATTCAACAAGTTGAAAGAGATGAAATTATTGAAGAATTAGTAAAATCTTATTTGGAGAAAGAATAATGAAAAAAGTATTAGGTCTTGATTTGGGGTCTAGAACTTGTGGCGTTGCCATGTCAGATATTTTAGGTATGATTGCTCATGGCGTTGAAACCTTTCGTTTTAAACCTAATGATTATTTAACATGTGCAAAACATGTTAAAGAAATCGTTGAAGAAAATGATATTGAAACAATTGTTTTAGGATTACCAAAACATATGAATGGTGATATTGGTGAAAGAGGACAAATTTCAATTGATTTTAAAAAGCAATTAGAAGAAATGATAGAAGGAATTCATGTTGTTTTAGTTGATGAACGATTAACAACTGTTGTTGCTGAAAACCAACTACTTTTTGCTGATGTATCAAGAAAGAAAAGAAAACAAGTGATTGATAAAATGGCAGCAGTTGCTATTTTACAAGGATACTTAGATAGAGGATAAATTATGGATGAAAATACAATTGTTGTAACAGATGAATTGGGAAATGAAGTAGAATACGAAATTTTATTTACATTTGAAAATGATGAAAATGGACATAAATATGTTGTTTACTTTGATCCTGAAAAAGATGAACCTGAAGCACAAGCAGCAATCTTTGATGATGAAGGTGGGTTGTTTCCAATTGAAACTCCTGAAGAATGGGAATTAGTTGAGGAAGTATTCCAATCCTTTGTTTCTGAAGAAGATGATGAAACTGAGTATTGTGAAGGTGAAGAATGTAATTCATAAAAGCTAATGAAAATTAGCTTTTTCCTTTTTTGGACATTAATAGTTCACAAAAGATATTTAAAATTATAATGAGGTGAAAGAAATGGCATTTAATTTATTTGGAGGAAAAAGAAGAATTACGAAAGGTTTTTTTGCTAATTCTTTGGGAAATAAGCAAACAAGAGGAATTTATACTTTTCAAATTGATGTAGAAAATGGAGAATTAATATTTAAAAAATATTTTGTTACTCCAACAGATCCATTATACGCATTCAATTATGGACGCTTTTCATGCATTACTTACAGAAATAGAACAGGTTCAGTAGATGATGGAGGAATTTGTTCTTATGCGGCAACTGCAGAAACATTAGCTCTTGCTTCACGTGTGACAGATAATGGTAAAACATATGTACATGCTTGTGCAAATGGAGATGTGGAAACTGCTAATAAAATATTTTGTGTAGATTATTTTAATAATGAAATTTCTGTAATTGCTGTTATTAAGAAAAAACTTGTAAAATGTATTTCACATTATAAGCTAAGCGGAAGTGGAAAAGATCCTATCAAGCAAGCAGAACCATACCCTACATATGTAGGATTTTTGCCAGACGAAGATAAGCTTTATGTTGTATGTTTAGGATTAGATCAAGTATGTTTCTTTGATGTAAATGAAGATGGAACATTAACATTAGATAACATTCATACTTTACAATTAGAACCAGGTAGTGGTCCAAAGAAAATGATTTTTAATCAAAAAGGTGATCGTGCTTATGTGATGAATGAGTTAAATAGTACAATTTGTGTTTATAAATATGATCATTTAAAATTTGAATTGCTTCAAACAATCGACAGTTATCCTAAAGATGATGATCCTGAACTTGTAAGTTCTTTAAGTGATATTAAATTTAATAGTGATGATAGTCATTTATATGCAATCAATAAAGGGCATGATTCTCTTGTATTATTTGATGTAAATGAAGATGGAACACTTACATATGTTGATTTTGAAGATACTTCTTATGATCCAGTAGATATGCTTGTTTATAATGAAGAAGGAAACGAATGGATCGTTGTAGCTTGTCAAAAAGGTGGAATCGTTGAGTCTTATCGTTATGGTAAGGAAAAAGGTGGACAAGTTTATGAAACTGAATATAGCTGTATGGTAAATGAACCAATTTGCTTAACACCATTTATTAATAATTTCTAAGGCAATTTATTTGCCTTTTTTCTTTGGTTGAATATCGACAAAAAATAACATATAATGATACAAGGTGAGGACTCAATATGGAAAAAATAAAGAAATTAGATATAAAGATAAAAATTGCTATCGGATGTATATTTATTCTCCTTGTTTTACTTTTAGGAAGTTTTGCATTTTATCATAATGGAATTAAGGCTGTTTCTTCTAAAGATAAAGAAGTGATTGTCACAATTCCTAAAGGAAGCAGTGGAAATGAAATTATAAAGATATTAGATAAAAATAAACTTATAAAAAGTTCAACATGTGCAAAAATATATTTAAAAATGAATCATCATGATTTTAAAAGTAATGTTTATATTTTAAATAAACAAATGGATTTAAAAACAATCCTAAAAATAATTGAAGGAAATGATAAAAAATATATTTCGAATACTAAAATAACTGTTTTAGATGGACAAACAATTCCTGAATATGCTCGCATTATTTCTAAACAGACAGGAATTGATTATAATGAAATTATCCAAAAATGGACAGATCATACTTATCTTCAAAAATTAATTAAGCAATATTGGTTTTTAACAGATGATATTTTAAATGATGGTATTTACTATCCATTAGAAGGATATTTAGCGCCAGAAACTTATTTTTTAACACAAGAAGATAATATTGAAAGTATTACGAAAATGATGTTAGACCAAACACAAAAACATCTAGAAAAATATAAAAATCAAATTACAAATTTCAAAATAAATTCACAAACATTAACAATTCATCAATTTATGACACTAGCATCTATCGTTCAAAGAGAATCACCTGTTAATGATCAAGATAGACAACTTGTTTGTGGTGTTTTAGTTAATCGTTTAAATAAGCAAATGCCATTACAATGTGATGTAACAGTCAATTATGGTAATCAAGAAGTTAAAATTGATGTAAAACATACTGATTTGAATAAAGATACAAAATATAATACATATAAATATAAAGGATTACCTGTAGGTCCTATTAGTTCTATATCAACAGGAATTATTAAAAATGTTTTAAATTATAAAGAAAGTGAATATTATTATTTCTTTGCAACACAAGATGGAAAGGTTTTATATGCAAAAACATACCAAGAACATCAAACAAATGTAAATAGTAATAAATGGTATTAAAATGAAGTATTTTGATGAGATAGAAAAAAGTGCAAGAGAAAGAAATATCCCAGTAATGGAAAAGAAAGGATTGGAGTTTTTAATTCAAACTTTTAAAGAGCATCAATGTCATCGTTGCCTTGAAATTGGCAGTGCCATTGGCTATTCAGCAATGATGATGGTATCTAATTTAGATGATTTTGTTGTTGAAACAATTGAATTAGATGAAACACGTTACCAAGAAGCAATAAAAAATATCCATGAACAACAATTAGAAGATAAAATAGAAATACATCATGATGATGCTTTATCATTCAATATTAATGATTTAAAGTATCAAGAATTTGATTGTTTATTCATAGATGCAGCTAAAGCTCAGTATCAAAATTTTTTTGAAAAATATATGCCTTTAGTTAAAAATAGCGGTATTTGTATTGTTGATAATTTAGATTTTCATGGTATGATTTTTGATATTGACCATATTAAAAATCGAAATACAAAACAACTTGTAAAAAAAATTAAAAGATTTAAAGATTGGATTTTTAATCATGAAGAATATCAAGTCACTTACTATGGTGTAGGGGATGGAATATGTGTAATAAAAAGGAAGTGAAATAAGTGTCATTTATTATTAATTTAAATAGTTTATCTTATCTCTATGATTATCTAGATTTAGGTGTTTGTAATTTTATTGTAGGAACAGAAAAATTTTCTTGTCGACAAGCTTTAACACTTGATTATACTCAATTAAAAGAATTGAAAGAAAAATATACGCAAATACGTTTATTTGTTTTAGTCAATGCTTTAGTTGAACAAAAGTATCTAAATGATTTAGAAAATCATTTAGATAAACTTAATGAATGTCAAATTGATGGTATTATTTTTCAAGATTTTGGAGTATTACAAATATGTAATGAAAAAGGATATACATTTGAAAAGATTTATGATCCTGAAACTTTAAATACTAATCATCTAACTTTATCTGTTTTAAAAGAACAAGGAATTGATGGAGCTTTTTTAGCGAGAGAAATTCCTTTAAAAGAAAAACAAATGATTGGACAAAATTGTAAATTGAAAACAATGGTTCAAGTTCATGGTGTTGAATATATGGCTTATTCAAAAAGAAAATTATTATCTAATTATAAAGAATATACACATCTTGATTTTAATGTTGATAAAAATGCTGGTATTGAAATTAAAGCAAATGGTGTAGAGGATCATTGTCATATTTATGAAGATCAATACGGAACACATATAACTTCTAAAAATCAGATGTGTGCTTTAGATGTATTAAATCAATTTATGGATTTTGATTATTTATATATTGATGGACAGTATATAAATGAAACAGATTTATTGGAAATTGTTCATCTTTATGTACAAGCTTTACAAGCTATTGAAAATAAAACATATAATAAAGAATCAATAGAACTGATGCAATTACTTTATCGTTTAACACCAAGTGTACATTATTATCATAGTTTTTTATTTGATTCTACGGTTTATAAAATTGCTGATGTAAGAAAGAGAGAAGAAAATGAGAGAGGTTAGTCAAGTTATTAATGGGAAAAGAGTCATTACTAAAAAACCTGAGTTACTTGCGCCAGCAGGTAATCTAGAAAAATTAAAAGTGGCTATTTTATATGGTGCAGATGCTGTTTTTATTGGTGGAAAAGAGTTTTCTTTACGTTCAAGTGCCTCTAACTTTTCTTTAGAAGATATCAAAGAGGCGGTATTGTTTGCACACGCACATCAAGCAGCTATTCATGTAACATGTAATATTATTTTACATGAAGATAATTTAGAGGGTTTAGAAGAATATTTGTTAAAATTAGATGAAATTGGTGTCGATGCAATTATTGTAGCAGATCCTTATATTATGTCTTTAGCCAAAAAATTAAATTTAAAATTAGAAGTTCATGTTTCTACACAACTTTCAACGATGAATACAAGTGCGATTCGTTTCTATGAAAATTTAGGTGTTGATCGTGTGGTTTTTGCAAGAGAAGTAGATTATCAAGATTTAAAAGAAGTAAGAGAAAAAGTTGATCTTGACCTTGAATATTTTATTCATGGAGCAATGTGTATTCATTATTCTGGAAGATGTATGTTATCAAATTATTTTTCAAGAAGGGATGCTAATCGTGGGGGATGTTCACAATCATGCCGTTGGTATTATGATATTTTTGAAGATGGACAACAATTAAATCATGATGAAATCGTTCCTTTTAGTATGTCTAGTAAAGATATGTCTTTAGTTGATGAATTACCTAAACTTATTGAATTAGGCATTGATTCTTTTAAAATAGAAGGACGTATGAAATCATTACATTATATTGCAACAGTTGTTTCTACTTACCGTAAATTAATTGACGCTTATTGTAAAGATCCTGATCATTTTGATAAAAATGGATATCGAAAAGAAATTGAAAAAGCAGCTAATAGGGCATTATGTACAGGTTTCTTCAAAGATTTTCCAAATAGTGAATATCAACTTTATAATCAAAGAGATGAACATCCTACACAAGATTTCTGTGCGCGTGTTATAAATTATGATGCAAGTAAAAAAGAAGCAATGATTGAACAAAGAAATTATTTTAAAGTAGGAGATATGATTGAATTTTTCTCACCACACCATGAAAATATTTTAATTGAAGTCAAAGAAATATATAATGAGGATAGAGAATCAGTTGAAGTAGCAAATCATCCAATGGAAATTCTTTATTTGAAATGTGATCAGCCATTGTTTGAGTTTGATATGGGAAGGAAGGTTATTTTAAATGAAAAATAGTATTATTATTGGAATTGCAGGAGGAAGTGCTTCGGGTAAAACTTCTATTTCTAGACAAGTATATGAATTTTTTAAAGGAAGCCATACAACATGTATTATTAAACAAGATGATTATTATAAAGACCAAAGTCATCTTTCATTTGAAGAAAGAGTAAAAACAAATTATGATCATCCTTTTGCTTTTGATAATGATTTACTTGTTGAACAATTAAAACAATTAAAAGAAGGAAAATCGATTTCTAAACCTACATATGATTATACTCAACATACAAGAAGTGATATTGTAGAAACAATTACTCCAAGAGATGTTTATATTTTAGAGGGTTTATTTGTTTTATATGATGAAAAAATTAGAGATTTATGTGATATTCTTGTTTTTGTAGATACAGATGCAGATATACGTTTTATTCGTCGTTTAAAACGTGATATTGAAGAAAGAGGACGTTCTATTGATTCAGTATGCAACCAATATTTAGAAACAGTAAGACCAATGCATGAACAATTTGTTGAACCTTCAAAAAAATATGCACATATTATTATTCCTGAAGGGGGAAATAATACAGTAGCGATAGATCTTTTAATTACTAAAATTTCAAGTGTTATTGATGCAAAGGAGTAAAAAATGTATTGTACAAATTGTGGAAGAAAAATTGAAAACGGTGAACGTTATTGTCCCTATTGTGGTACAAAAGCATTTGATGAAAACGAATTCAATCAACAAAGAGTAAACTTTGCGATTTCTAGACGTAGCATTCCTTTTTGTATTATTTTATCAATTATTACTTTTGGAATTTATGGTCTTTATTGGCTTTATTGTCTTGCTAATGATGTCAATACACTTACTGGGGAAGGAGAATCTTCTGGGTTTAAGGTTCTTGGTTTAAGTATTATTACTTTCGGTTTATATGAACTCTATTGGCTTTATAAAGTAGGTGTAAGATTAAGTAATTTTCAAGCGTATCAAGGAGAAATGGTAGACAATTATCGTGCTCTTGTTTACTTGCTTTTAGGAATATTTGGATTGAATATTGTTGCAAGAGCACTTATTCAAAATGATTTGAATAAATATGCAACTGATTTATAAAATAAAACTAGATATTTAAAGTGGAATATGCTATATTATTGATTACGAGGTGACTTAAAATGGATAAAGATAAAGTATTACTTACGAAATCTGGTGTAGAAAAACTTGAAGAAGAAAGAGATAATTTAATTAATGTTGAAAGACCTAGAGTCATTGAAGAATTACAATTAGCTCGTTCTCAAGGTGACTTATCAGAAAACGCTGATTATGATGCAGCTAGAGATAAACAAGCTCAAATCGAACAAAGAATTAAAGAAATTGAATACATGCTTCAAAATGCAGAAATCATTTCTGAAGAACAAATGGATTTAAATGTTGTTAAACCAGGGACAACAGTTACAATTTTAGATTTATCTTTAGATAATCCTGAAGAAGAAAAATATACAATTGTAGGTTCTTTCGAAACTGATCCTGTTAATGGTAAGATTTCAAATGAATCACCACTTGCTAAAGCACTTATTGGTCATGGAGTTAATGAAATTGTGACTGTAGGGGTTGCTGAAGCATATGATGTTAAAATTGTAGATATTGAATTTACTGCATAAAACAACAATTTATTGTTGTTTTTTCTTTATATAATAAAGTAAATAGTAAATGATTAAAATAACGATAGGTTTAATTAAAATTTGAAGATTTAGTTCATTTAAATGCATTAAAAATTGAATAATTAAGTAGGTCATTGAAAGAATCAATCCATGAATCAATGGCTTTTCTTTTATCATTTTATAAAAAAGAAATGTAAAAACAATTAAAATAAGATAACTGAAAAAAGTAATGATTAATTGATAAACAAAAGATAATGTGTGTATAAAAGAAAAAAGAATTGCCATAATAAAACTAATGATTAAATAACTTACAAATAAAAATGCATAAGATAATAAATAAGGCATTAACTTTCTTTTCATATAAACCTCCTAATAGAGAATATGAAAAAAATGTGTAAGTAGAACGGAGAATATATGTTTAAAATATTTATCATTAGTGTTTTTATGTATATCTATTTAACAGTTTTATTAAGATTTTTTGGAAAAAAAGAGTTTAGTCAATTAAATGTTTTTGATTTTGTGGTATTTCTTGTTATTTCAGAAATTACGACAATGTCTTTAGAAACTCAAGATCTATCTGTTTTAGATAGTGTGATAGCGACACTTACATTGATTATTTTAGATAGAATAGAGTCATTTATTACAATGAGATCAAAGAAATTGAGAGATTTCTTTGAAGGAAGGCCATGTTACATTATTTATAAAGGAAAAATACAATATCAAACAATGAAAAAATTGCGTTATAGTATTGATGATTTATGTCATCATTTAAGAGTGAGTGATATTGATAGTGTTTCTAAAGTTGATTTTGCAATTTTAGAAACAAATGGTTCTTTATCTGTTATTACAAAGCAAGAAAGTCAAACCCACCTTCCAGATGCTTTAATTAGTGATGGAACAATTAATAAAGAAGCATTGCAAATGCTAAAAAAAGATGTTTCATGGCTAAAAAATGAATTAAAGAAAAAACACATTTCTCATATAGAAGATGTGCTTTATTGTGTTTTAGAAAAAAATGGACTTTATGTGATAAAAAAATAATTAACCTAATATAATATCCAACATCATCATAATCATAAAACCAACCATAAAACTCATTGTTCCAACATCGATTTCTTTTAAGGCGTTTGCTTCGGGAATAAGTTCTTCAATACAAACAAACATCATGGCTCCAGCAGCAAAGCTTAAAGCAAAAGGTAGAATACTACTAAAAAGTTGAGCAAAGAGAAAACCTAAAAGTGCACTGGGGATTTCGACAAGGGCAGAATATTGACCATACATCATTGCTTTAAAACGTGAAATACCACTTTCATGCAAGGGTAAAGAAATAGCAGTTCCTTCAGGAAAGTTTTGAATGCCAATGCCAATAGATAAAATAAGTGCAGGAAGAAGATTTGTTTTGGCACTAGCAATAGCTATACCGACTGCTAAACCTTCAGGAATATTGTGTAAAGTCATAGCCAACAATAAAAGTTTACTTTTAGAAAGGGTATTGGTAGGGCCTTCTTTTTGATGAGAAATAATATGTTCATGAGGAAGATATTTATCGCATAATCTTAAAAATAAACCACCAATAAAAAAGACAATAGGAATAAAGAAAAGAGAAAGTAGTTGGTCATTAACTTGTTGTATAGCTGGTAAAAGTAGTGAAAAAAATGTTGCTGCAATCATAATACCAGCAGCTAAGCCTAATGCAATACTGACAAGTTTTTGACTTTTACTTTTAATGAAGTAAACAAGGCTAGATCCTAAAAAAGTCATGAGCCAATTAAAAATAGAAAGTATGAGTACAAGTAAAAAAAGTTGTAAATTTGATAACATAAAAGACCTCCATAATACATTATGAAGGTCTCTTTCTTTTATCTAGGCTTATCTATTAATAAAGTCATAGTCACTATCATCAATAGTTACTAAAATTGCTTTTTCAGTTAATCTTTGTTTCTTGCTATCATAAGTAGGTAAAACAGTATAATTAACACGAATATTTCTTTCTACTTCTTCATCATAAGCAAAATCTGCTTGTCTAAAGAAAATAGGATCATGATCATAAACAGAAATATTACCGAATTGATTTTGTTCATTGTAATAAACAACTTTACCAGATTTTCTAGTTACTAAACTATCAAGATGTGACATGATTAAATCATACATTTCATCATATAAGCTACTTGAATCTTTACCTTGATATTTTTCATCAATTGTAAGATCACATTCTTTTTGATTTTCATTACATAATGCTTTAATAAATGAATGAACAACTTTGATTAATAATTCGTTACCACTATTTTCAACAGCTTCATTTAATCTTTGATATAAAGGAAGTTGTTCAATGGCATAACCATTTTCAAAGAATTCATAAAGTAAATAAGCATTTGCTTCTTTAACTTTACCAACAGTAACATTTGTTTTATATAAAACTTCATAGAAGTTAACACCTTTAATACGATTATGTAAAGAAATAAATTCTCTATTAGCTTCATCATATTCTTTTAATTCTAATAAAGCACAACCTCTATAATATTTAATCCATTGTAATGCATTGTAATGCCATTTAAGTGGAGTAGCTAATGCTTGATTTGCACATTCAACACATGCTTTATATTGTTTAGTTTCAAATAAAGCACGTACTTTTAATCTAAAATATCTTTCTTTGAATGATTCAAATTCTCTACCTTCTTTATTAACAAAAGGTTTATCAGATAATAATTTAACATCTAATTTGTTAAGCATTTTGATCATTAAATCATAATTGATAGGAGTTTGATTTAATGCATATTTGATAGCTCTGTTGATGGCTGGTTCAACAGGAGAATATCTTTCTTGTTTACAAATATTTAAAATATCTTCTAGAATATCAAAGAATAAGCTTTCTTTTTCTTTGATTTTTTCATCATCAATATTAATAAACTTATTATATAAAGCATAACCATATTGATTAATGTATCCTTTTAAAGAAGGAGCCATTTGTAAAAATGTATTTCCTACTTCAATTGCATCATCATTTCTACCATTGTTTTTTAATAATTTAATAAAATCATTTGCTTCAAATTCATTGAAGGAAGCAGCATCTTCATTGAATTTATTGAAATATCTTTCAATACTTTTTAATTCGTTTTCGTTCATAAAATTCACCTCGTTCAATATTATATCATTTATTTGTTATGAATAACACAAAATGTTTTTAAAAACATTTTTTATATGCTATAATAATGCAGAAAATTAAGAGGTGAAAAAATGAGTAAACAAGTGTTTAGTACAGATTTTTACGGGAAAAATCTGACAGTAGAAGTAGGAGAATTAGCTAAACAAGCTAATGGTAGTGTTTTAGTAAGATATGATGATACAGTCATCTTATCAACAGCTGTTGCGGGAAAAGAACCAAAGAGTGTTGATTTCTTTCCACTAACAGTTACATATGAAGAAAAATTATATTCAGTAGGTAAAATTCCTGGTGGATTCTTAAAAAGAGAAGGGCGTCCAAGTGAACATGGAACTTTAACTGCAAGAATGATTGATAGACCAATTCGTCCATTATTTGCAGACGGATTTAGAAATGAAGTACAAGTTGTTAATACTGTTTTATCAGTAGATCAACAAGCTTCTCCAGAAATGGCAGCAATGTTAGGGGCTTCTCTTGCATTATGTGTTTCTGATATTCCTTTCAATGGTCCAATTGCTGGTGTTAATGTTGGTTTAATTGATGGTGAATTTACAATCAATGCTGGTCCAGAAGAAATGGAAAGAAGTTTAATCAACTTAGAAGTAGCTGGTACAAAAGATGCTATCAACATGGTTGAAGCAGATGCTAAAGAAGTTGATGAAGATACAATGTTAAATGCTTTAATGTTTGGTCATGAAGCAATTAAAGAATTAATTGCTTTTGAAGAAAAAGTGGTTGAAGCATGTGGTAAAGAAAAAATTGAAATTCCTTTATTTGAATTAGATGAAGCTTTAGTTCAAGAAATTACAGATTTATGCAATGATGAAATGGTTGCTGCTGTATCTATTCCTGGAAAACTTGAAAGATATGCTGCAATTGATGAAATCATGGATCGTGTAACTGCACAATATGATGAAAAAGAGTATGTAGATGAAGAAACAAAAGAATCAGTAATGAAACAAGTTGGAATCATCTTACATGACTTAGAAAAAAATGAAGTAAGACGTTTAATTACTGAAGAAAAAATTAGACCTGATGGTCGTAAAATTGATGAAGTACGTCCATTAAATGCCCAAGTTGATTTATTACCAAGAGTTCATGGTTCTGCTTTATTTACAAGAGGTGAAACACAAGTTTTATCTGTATGTACATTAGGAGCTATGGGAGAAGTACAAAAAATCGATGGTTTAGGATTAGAAGATCAAAAACGTTTCATGCATCATTATAACTTCCCACCATATTCAGTTGGTGAAACAGGAAGAATGGGTGCTCCTGGACGTCGTGAAATTGGACATGGGGCTTTAGGTGAAAGAGCTTTAGCACAAGTTATTCCTAGTGAAAAAGATTTCCCATATACAATTCGTGTTGTTTCTGAAGTCTTAGAATCAAATGGATCAAGTTCACAAGCATCTATCTGTGCTTCATCAATGGCTTTAATGGCTGCTGGTGTACCAATTTCAAATCCAGTTTCTGGAGTAGCTATGGGACTTGTTAAAAAAGGTGATGACTATACAATTTTAACAGATATCCAAGGTATGGAAGATCACTTAGGAGATATGGATTTCAAAGTAGCGGGTACTAAAAACGGTATTTGTGCTTTACAAATGGATATCAAAATTGATGGTATTACAAAAGAAATCTTACAAGAAGCTTTAGCACAAGCAAAAGTAGGACGTGCTCAAATTATGGATTGTATGTTAGGAGCTATTCCTGCACCACGTGATCATTTATCAAAATATGCTC
Source organism: Bacteroidaceae bacterium (assembly GCA_963618275.1). Taxonomy (GTDB): domain Bacteria; phylum Bacillota_I; class Bacilli_A; order Erysipelotrichales; family Coprobacillaceae; genus Faecalibacillus. The sequence continues at coordinate 2,868 of CAVESC010000028.1, read as the reverse complement.
CAAAAATGCATGTTATGCATATTGATCCAGAACAAATTAGAGATGTTATTGGTCGTGGTGGAGAAACAATTAATGAAATTATTGAAAAATCAAATGATGTTAAAATTGATATTGACCAAGATGGTACAGTGGTTATCTACCATAGTGATCAAGAAGCAATTGATACAGCAGTTTCTTTAATTGAAAGAATTGTTAAAAAAGCTGAAGTTGGTGAAATCTATGATGGAACAATTGCTAGAGTAAATGATAATTATGTATTTGTTACTTTATTTGAAGGTACTGATGGATTCTTACATATTTCTGATTGGTCTTATGAAAGAACAAGTAAAATGTCAGATGTATGTAAAGTTGGAGATGTCATCAAAGTAAAAGTTACTAAAGTAGATGATAAAGGTAAAGTTAATGTTTCAAGAAAAGCTTTACTTCCAAAGCCAGTTAAAAAAGAAGAAAAAACTGAAAAAAATGAAAAATAAAATCATACTAGCTAGTAGTTCTCCAAGAAGAAAAGAACTTTTCGATAAATATGGAATAGACTACACAGTAGATTTTGTAGAAACAGCAGAAGTGTTAGACGAAAGTTTAACACTTTTTAAAAGACTAGAAAACATTGCTTTACAAAAAGCTAAACCACTTCAAATGAAATATCCAAATAACATTATTGTTTCAGCAGATACCATGGTAACTTTTCAAGATAATATGTTAGGTAAACCAAAAGACCGAAAGGATGCTAAAAAAATGCTTGAGATGCTATCAAATCATAAACAAGTTGTTATCACAGCGGTATGTATTATTAAAAATCAACAAATTACAACATTTACGGATGCTACAACAGTTACATTTAAAGAATTATCTAATCAAGAAATTGAAGATTATCTTGATACAAATGAATGGCTTGGCAAAGCAGGTGCTTATGCTATTCAAGGAATTGCCTCAAAATTTGTAGAAAAGATTGATGGAGATTTAGAAAATGTCATTGGAATGCCAATGCATAAAGTCATTAAATATTTAGAAGCTTAACGTGTATATATCCTTATAAGATTAAAAGAGGTATTGAAATCTAATAATTTACATAGATTCCTATGCCTCTTTTTAAATGTCTATTGTTTATTATTTTTTTCTTAATTCTTTATAATATATTCTTGGTGTAATCAAACAAATTATAAATAGTATAAAATTAATTAAAAAATATAAAAGAAATGAAAAATGATATTTAAAGTAATAAAGTGTATTTTGAAATAAAGAAACAATTATTTTGGATAATGGAATTCCTATAATTGTTAGCAGAACTAGAGAGATTATAAAATAAATAGTACCTTCTAAAGAAAGTAACTTATATACTTGTTTTTTTGTCATACCGATAGCTTCTAATGTGGCTAATTCTTTTCTTTTTGAATTAATGCTCATAATGATAATATTAATAAAATTAAAGATTCCTAAAATAAGTAAAATACTTGCAAAAAGAATACCTACAAACATAATGCAATTTATAATAGGTTGTAATTGCTTGATGGTGTTAATTTGGCTTTTAAAAGTGATATTACAGTTTTCAAAAATACTTAAAAGTTTTTTCTGAAATTCTTCTTTATTCGTGTTTTTAGTATTGATTTTTAATTCTTCATAAATAGGCTTTATTTGTAATCTTTCTAGACCTTTTTCACTCATATAAATACAGATATGATCACTATCAGAAATTAAATAATTTTGAGCATCTTGTAGAAAATTAGAATCTTCTTTAAATAAATTTTCAATTTTATAATCTATAGCATTACCATTGTTATTTTGGATTGAAAGGGAATCATTTATATACTTACGTGATACAGATGTATCTAAAAGATAGATGCTATCACCATTAAAAAATGATCTATTATCTGTCTTATTTGTTTTAGAAAAATGAGAAAGATCATCTTCGTTTAAAAGTATGATTGTTGCTTTAAAATGATTACTTTCTTTAGCAAAACCATTTTTCTTACCTAATTCTTTTTGTAAAGATTTGGATGAACCTGTAACTGTTGAATAAGCAGTTTTAACGATTTTTAATTCAGTTATTTCTTTCAATGATTGTACTTTTGAGATTTCTTTATTGGTTATATCACTTTGTTTTCCTTCGTTATTTGGATTATTTGCCTCAATATTAAAAGAATAGGGCTGTTGTCTAGCAAAAAGAATATTATAATCTGGCTTTGAAATGGCAGAATAAATTGTTAAACAAGAAAATAATCCAATAAATAGTGAAAGTATAACAGAAATATTTCTTTTACCGTTTCCTAAAATATTTTTAATAGCGAGCGATAGTATTCGATTTTTTTTGAAAATAGAAAATGATCTATTTATATATGAAGTATTACCTAGACCGTTATATCTAATAGCTTCAATAGGTGATATTTTACTAGCAATTTTTGCCGGTTTTTTACTACTTACCCAAATAGTAAGTAAAACATAAATAATAACAATTAAAAACAAGAAAGGACTAAATGAAACATTGCATGGAAAGATGTTTTCAATAGCTGATCCTGATATTAATCGACGAAGTGTATAAGGTACTAAAAAATATGAAAATAGTGATGCGAACACTAATCCTATAGGAATTGCTAGCAAAGCATAGAATAAGGTTTCTTTTTTTACAATCGATTTTATTTGTTTTGGGGTAGTTCCAATTGTTTTAAGTTGCCCATAAAAATAAATATCATTGTTGATAGACAATTGCATAATATTATTAATAATAAAATATCCGCTTAGTACAATTAGAATTGCTAGAAATGCACATGCGACAATCGATAACAAACCATCTGTTTTATTTGTTAAAAGACCGAAACTATGGCTATGTTAGACGAAATGTGTGTTATTCATTAAATAACATTTGCCTTATGG
>CAVESC010000027.1:0-28457 GCA_963618275.1 Bacteroidaceae bacterium | reverse complement strand
ATGATAAAACTTTTTGAATTCATAGTAAAGGCAACCTTGTCTAACATAGCCAAAAATATAGATCTTCAATTCTATATAACTATTATAATTTTTTACCCATTTTATGATAATGGTATATTTTATTTGCAATTTACGATATGAATAATTTTTATTCAAATATTCCAAAACAATTTTCTCTTTAAATCCTTTTGTTATTGGTTATTTTGACCATTCTTAGGTTCAAATGTAGTTTTACCTAGTTACTATCCAAAATTTAATAGATGACCCATCAAAGCCATTTTTTCTTTGTAAATGAGAATTTTTTTTAAACAGCACTTTAATTATTTACACTATCTACTGGTAAGCTATCATATTAAAATACGACGCTTTTTTATTATGAAAAAACAAAAAAACTTTTCTATATTTATAAATTCATGTATAATTGTATCGAAAAGGGGGAAGCTTAATGTCATATGCAATAGAAATGCTTAACATAACGAAAGAGTTTCCTGGTATCAAAGCAAATGATAATGTTACCTTGCAAGTTGAACAAGGTGAAATACATGCATTGTTAGGAGAAAATGGTGCCGGAAAATCGACGCTGATGTCTATTTTATTTGGTTTATATCAACCAGATGAAGGACAAATAAAAATTAATGGAGAACCTGTAGAAATTAATGATCCAAATGATGCCAATAAATATAATATTGGTATGGTTCATCAACATTTCAAACTCGTACATAACTTTACGGTGTTAGAAAATATCATTTTAGGTATTGAAGAAACAAAACATACTTTTATTCAAAAAAGTGCGGCACGAAAAAAAGTTGTTGAGTTATCTCAAAAGTATAAATTAAATGTTGATCCAGATGCCTTAATTTCTGATATTACTGTAGGAATGCAACAAAGAGTTGAAATTTTAAAAATGTTATTTAGAGATAATAACGTATTAATTTTTGACGAACCTACTGCAGTTTTAACACCTCAGGAAATTGATGAATTAATGATGATTATGAGAGATTTAGCAAAAGAAGGAAAATCTATCATTTTTATTACTCATAAATTAAACGAAATTAAAGCAGTAGCTAATCGTTGTACAATATTAAGAAAAGGTAAATATATTGGTACAGTTGATGTTGCTTCGACATCTGCTGAAAAATTGTCAGAATTAATGGTTGGTCGAAAAGTTAATTTCATTGTAGAAAAAGATGAACCTCAAATTGGTGATACTGTTCTTGAAGTAAAAGATTTATGTTATAAACCAGCTCATTCGTCTAAAAATGTTTTAAATAATGTTTCATTCAATGTACGCCGTGGTGAAATTGTTTGTATTGCGGGTATTGATGGAAATGGACAAACAGAACTTGTTTATGCATTATCTGGACTTATCAAACATAACAGTGGACAAATTTTATTAAATGGTGAAGATTTATCTCACGAAAGTATACGTTCACGTTCTTTAAAAGGAATGGCACATATTCCAGAAGATCGTCATAAACATGGTTTGGTGTTAGACTATAATCTTGCAGAAAACTTTATTTTAAAGAATTATTTTGATCCAAAATATCAAAATAAAGGTTTTATTAAATTTGATAAAATGTATGAAACTGCTAACCAATTGATTGAACAATATGATGTTCGTTCTGGTGAAGGAGCAAAATCAATTACTAGAGGAATGTCGGGAGGAAACCAACAAAAGGCTATTATTGCAAGAGAAGTTGAATCTAATTCAGATTTATTGATTGCTGTACAGCCAACACGTGGATTAGATGTTGGAGCAATTGAATTCATTCATAAACAACTTGTTAAACAAAGAGATGAAAATAAAGCAGTCTTACTTGTTTCATTAGAATTAGATGAAGTAATGAATGTTTCGGATCGTATTTTAGTGATGTATGAAGGTGAAATTGTAGCTAATTTAGATCCAAAACAAATTGATGAAAAAGAATTAGGACTTTATATGTCAGGAAGTAAACGAGGTGAAGGATATGAAAAATAGTGAATCAAGACAAAATCTGATAGCTTCTTTACTTGCTATTTTAATTGGATTACTTATTGGATTTATTGTTATTTTAATAGCAAATCCATCTCAAGCTTTTAGAGCAATGGGAATTATGATGTCTGGGGGATTTTATAAAGGATTAAGAAGTACAGGACAAGTTCTTTATTCAGCGATTCCAATTATGATGACAGGGTTATCTGTTGCTTTTGCATTTAAATGTGGTAACTTTAATATCGGAACAACTGGTCAGTATACAGTTGGTGGATTTGTAGCTTTATTTTTAGCGAATACACTTTATCAAACTGTACCTGATTCGTTATTATGGATTATTTGTTTAATTGCTGCTGGGCTTGCTGGAGCAATTTGGGCATTGATTCCAGGTGTTTTAAAAGCATATAGAAACGTTAATATCGTTATTTCTGGTATTATGTTTAACTATATTGGAATGTACCTTGTTATTGAAGGGGTAAAAGCATTTATTTATGATTCAGCTGGTGCACGTTCTCAAACATCAAAAATTGCTGTTCCTAAAATGGGATTAAATCATATCTTCCCGGGATCAGATGTTAATGGTGGTATTATTATTGCTATTGCATTATGTATCGTTGCTTATATTATTTTAAATAAAACAACATTTGGTTATGAATTAAAAGCATGTGGTTATAATCCAGAAGCAAGTCGTTATGCTGGAATGTCTGAAAAGAAAATTGTTATTTTATCAATGGTTATTGCAGGATTTTTCTCAGGTATTGGTGGTGGACTTGTTTACATTGGAGGAACAGGAAGAGCCTTTACAACTGCTGAAGTTACACTTCCAGAAGGGTTCAATGGTATCCCTGTTGCATTACTTGGAATGAATAGTCCACTTGGATGTATCTTAGCAGCTTTATTTGTATCGTATATTAATGTTGGTGGTAATTATATGCAAGCATGTAATATACCAGTAGAAATTATCGATGTTATTTCAGCTGTAATTATTTATTTCAGTTCATTTGCATTAATGATTCGTTTATATTTACAAAATCGTGAAAAGAAAAAACATAAAAAAGAAGTTACTGTTGAAGGAGGTCAAGAATAATGGATATCATTTTAAATGTCTTAAATCAAACATTAGTCTTTACAATTCCTCTTTTAGTAGTTGCTTTAGGTGGAATGTTTAGTGAACGAAGCGGTGTTGTTAATATCGCTTTAGAAGGAATCATGATAGGTGGTGCGTTTGTTGGTGTTTATTTCATTTATTTAATGCAATCAGCAAACACAACAATGAATCCACAATTATTATTGATTTTAGCATTAATTGTTGCAGGAATATTTGGAATGTTATTAAGTTTATTGCATGCTTTTGCAGCCATTAACTTAAAAGCCGACCAAACAATTTCAGGGACTGCAATTAATATGTTAGCTCCTGGATTGGGATTATTCTTAGCTAAATTGATTTTCAATGGAAATTCAAGTGTTCCTTTTTCAAATACATTTAGAATTCATGAAATTCCTGTTTTATCACAAATTCCAATTTTAGGACCTATCTTATTTAAGGGTGCTTATATTACAACTTATCTTGGTATTATTATTCTACTTTTATCAGTTGTTTTCTTAAATAAAACAAAAGCCGGATTAAGATTACGTGCTTGTGGTGAAAATCCTCAAGCTGCTGATGCTGCAGGGGTAAGTGTTTATAAATATCGTTATATGGGGGTCTTATTATCTGGATTTTTAGGTGGTATAGGTGGACTTATTTATATTATTCCAATTTCAACTGTATTTAACAGTGATGTTGGTGGTTATGGGTTCTTAGCTCTTGCTATCTTGATTTTTGGTAACTGGCAACCATATCGTATTGCTGCTGCTTCATTATTCTTTGGTATAATGAAAACATTAGCATATACTTATACAGCTATTCCGCTTTTATCAGCATTAGGTTTCCCAAGTGTTGTTTATAAACTTATTCCTTATGTTGCAACATTAATTTTATTAGCGTTTACTTCTAAAAATTCTGCTGCTCCTAAGGCTTCAGGAATACCTTATGATAAATCAAAACGATAAAATATTTGAAAGTATTGTTTCTTAGGAAATAATACTTTTTTATTTTTTTGTTATTTGTGTATAATAGATGAGAATGAAAGGAAATGATTATGGAAAAGGTTTATAAAATGACAGGGTATGATTTACATTTAATACCTACAAATAAATTTAAGAATATTACTATTTCATTAAAATTACAAAATACATTAGATGAAAAAACAGTTGCTAAAAGAACATTACTTTCTTTTATGCTAACAACAGGTACAAAAAAATATCCATCGACACAAGAACTTTCCAAGTATTTAGAAAGTATGTATGGTATGAAATTAGGTGCTAATGTTGTTACTAAAGGTAAAAGTCATGTTATTAATATTAATTCAATTTGTATCAATCAAGAATATTTGCCATATAAAGAAAATCTTATTCAACAACAAATTCAATTATTAAATGATATTTTCTTTAAACCTAATGCTTCAAAAACTGCATTTGATCAAACAATGTTTGAAAGAAAGAAAAAAGAATTGATTGAACGACTAATTAATAATCAAGATGATAAATTTTATTATAGTTTAGAAAAAATGTTTGAATATATGGGGAAGGGAACATGTTTAGGAATTTCTTCTCATGGTGATATTGAAGATATTAAAAAGATTAGAAATGAAGAATTATTTTCATATTTTCAAGAATGTATAAAAAATGATCAAAAACATATTTATGTTGTTGGAAATGTTGATGAATCCATTGTTCAAATTTTTAAAAATTGTTTAACTTTCGAAAAGAATAACTCATCTTTTGAAAGTGTGTATTCATTTGAAAAAAATAGGATAGATTTATTAGAAATTATTGAAAAACAAGATATTACACAAGCTAAACTTAATATGGGATATCGTATTTCAGTAAATTACAATAGTCAAAATCATTATGCTTTTGTTGTATTTAATGCTATTTTTGGTGGAATGAGTCAATCTAAATTGTTTAAAATTGTTAGAGAAAAAAATTCATTATGCTATTATATTTCTTCAAGTTATGATGCTTTTAATGGAGTAATGATTATTACAGCAGGTATAGAAGGAAAAGATTATCAACAAACTGTTCAATTGATTAAAGAACAACTAAAAGAAATGCAAGAAGGACATTTTGATCAAAATGATATTGATATAGCAAAATTAATGATTAAAAATTCAATGAAAAAAACAAATGATGAACCATTAAGTCAAATTGCTGTTCAATATAATAGAGATATTACTGCAAAGGAAGAAACAAATGAACAATATTTAGAAAAAATTGAAAGTGTCACTTATCAAGATATTATTGACGTTTGTCAAAATATAGAACTTGATACAATATTTTTGTTGAAAGGAAGAAATGAGTAATGGAAAAAATATATTATCAAACTTTAAAAGAAACACTGTTTCATGAAAAATTAGAAAATGGTTTAGAAGTATATTTATTACCTAAAATGGGATTTGAAAAAACATATGGATTATTTTCAACAAGATTTGGATCAATTGATACAACTTTTGTACCATTAGGACAAAAAGAAATGATAAAAGTCGAAGATGGAATAGCTCATTTTTTAGAACATAAAATGTTTGATATGAAAAATGGAGATGCTGCTGATGAATTTGCTAAGCTAGGAGCAAGTTCAAATGCTTTTACATCATCAAGTCGTACAGCTTATTTATTTTCAACAACAATGAATGAAAATGCGTGTGTTGAACTTTTATTAGACTTTGTACAAAGTTTAGATATTACTGATGAAAGTGTTGAAAAAGAAAAAGGCATTATTTGTCAAGAAATAAAAATGTATGACGATGATCCAGATTGGCGAGTTTATTTTGGAGCTATTGCTAATTTATATCATAATCATCCTGTTAAAATAGACATTGCAGGAACTTGCGAGACAGTTAATAATACGTATAAAGATATGCTGGAACTTTGTTATCAAACTTTTTATCATCCACATAATATGATGCTTTTTGTAGTGGGAAATATTAATCCAGAAGAATTGATAAATGTGATTAAAGAAAATCAGAATAAAAAACATTTTTTATCAGAAATAACAATCCAAAGATTAACAATTAATGAACCTACATCAGTAGCTGTTAAAGAACAAATTGATACTATGCAAGTTGAAATGAACAAATTAATCGTTTCTATTAAAGTTAACGAAATCCTTAATGATCCTAAAGCTAAAATAAAAAGGGAATTAGCTTTAAACTTATTATTTGACTTATGTTTTTCTAAAAGTTCAGCATTATATAATGAATGGTTAGAAAAAGGGTATATTAATGAAACATTTAGTGCAAGTTTTACCCAAGAAAGAGACTACGCTTTTATTTTAATAGGTGGAGATCAAGATGATTATAAAATACTACAAAAAACAATTTTTGATTTTATAGAGCACATCCAAGACTTAAAAATTACAGAAAGTGATTTTGAAAGAATTAAAAGAAAAACAATAGGTAACTTTATTAATAGTTATAATAGTCCAGAAAGTATCGCAAATACTTTTAGTCGCTATTATTTTGAAGGGATTTGTTCATTTGATTTAGTAGATTATGTGAGTCAAATGACATTAGAGGATATAAATAATGTGAAAAAATATTTTAATAAGGAATATGTTTCAAGCTATATTGTAAAAAAAGATGAATAAAGGGGTATATTTAAAAATAATTTATGGTATAATGTAATGCGACTAGAGAGTGTAAATAAATTTCCTACACATTAGATACGGGAACCTGATCTAAATAATGGTGTTGAAGGCCTATCTTTGAATAGGAATCCTAAAATTATTTAAAGGTGCCCACCTGTACGTAACAGGGATAATCTAAAAGCTCTCTAGTTTTTTATTTAAAAGGAGAAATTAAATGGCAGCAATAGATCAAAAACTTATAGATAGAATAAATGTTTTAGCTAAAAAGAAAAAAGAAGGTACAATTACTCCTGAAGAATTAAAGGAACAGGATAAATTGAGAAAAGAATATATTAAACTTTTTAGAGAAGGTTTTAAGTCACAATTAAAAACGATTAAGGTTGTAGATGAAAAAGGTAATGACATAACACCTCTTAAATTGAAACAAGAAAAGTTAAAAAATTAAGGAATTCTAGTAGAAGATATTTAAATTTTACAGAAAATGTGTATAATATGTCTTGACTTATTTAAAAATGGGAGAAAATGTAAATGGATATTTCAAATTTATCAATCGCAACAATTAGAAGTTTAGGAATCGATACAATTAATAAAGCAAATTCTGGACATCCAGGGATGGTTCTTGGGTCAGCACCTGCTTTATATACGTTGTTTAATAAGGAACTAAATATTTATAACAAAGAAGCTGAATGGATTAATAGAGATCGTTTTGTTTTAGCAAGTGGTCATGCTTCTGCACTTTTATATAGTATGTTACATTTAACAGGGTTTGATGTCTCTATTGATGATTTAAAGAATTTTAGACAATTAAATTCTCGTACACCTGGGCATCCAGAAATTGAAATGACAAACGGTGTTGATGCTTCAAGTGGACCATTAGGACAAGGAATTCCGATGGCAACAGGAATGGCAATGGCTGAAAAATTTTTAGCAAGCCAATATAACAAAGAAAATTTTGATATTATTGATCATTATACATATGTTTTATGTGGTGATGGAGATATGCAAGAAGGTGTTACATATGAAGCCGCATCTCTTGCAGGACATTTATCATTAGGTAAATTAATTGTTTTATATGATGCAAATAAGGTTACTTTAGATGGACCTTTATCAATGTCATTTAGTGAAAATGTAAAAAAACGTTATGAAGCATGTAATTGGCAAGTTTTAGAAGTTAAAGATGGAAATGACATTAATGAAATTCATAAAGCAATAAAGAAAGGTAAAAAAGAACAATTTAAACCAACTTTAATTATTGTAAATACAGTTATTGGTTTTGGTTCTGCAAATCAAGGAACTAATAAAGTGCATGGTGCACCATTAGGAAAAGAAGATGGTAAAAATGCTAAATTATCTTATGGTTTTGATCATGATGAATTCTATGTTCCTGAAGAAGTTTATGAAGATTTCAAAAAGAAAACAGTTAAAAGAGGAAAATCTAAGTTTAACAAATGGAATAAATTGTTTACCGAATATAAAGAACAATATCCAACAGAAGCAAAACAATTAGAAGATGCTATTGCTGGTAAATATTCATTAAATATCGATGAACTTTTAAAAAATTATCCTGCAGGGCATAATGATGCTACAAGAAATACATCATTAGAAATTATTCAAGAAGTTGCTAAACAAAATCCAACTTTCTTATCAGGTACTGCAGATTTAGCAAGTTCAACTAAAACAAAAATTAAAAATGAAAATGATTTTAGTGTTGAAAATTATAATGGTCGTAATTTAGTATTTGGTATTCGTGAATTTGCAATGGTTGCAATTATGAATGGTATGACATTACATAAAGGTGTAAAAGTTTCAGCTGGTGGTTTCTTAGTATTCTCTGATTATTTCAAAGCAGCTGTAAGAATGGCTTGTTTAATGAAATTACCAATTATTTTACCTTTATCTCATGATTCTATTGCAGTTGGTGAAGATGGACCAACACATCAACCAATTGAACAATTTGCAATGTTAAGATCAATTCCAAATATGCATGTTATTCGTCCTGGAGATGCTGTAGAAATGGCAGCAGCATGGAAATTAGCGATTGAATCAACTGAAAATCCAACTGCTCTTATTCTTACAAGACAAAATGTTGAAACAATGGAAAATAGCTCTGTCGAAGGCGTAAATAAAGGAGCATACATCATTGGTAAAGAAGAAAATAAATTAGATGCGATTATTATTGCATCTGGATCAGAAGTTAATTTAGCAATGAAGGCTAAAAAAGTACTTTTTGAAAAAGGAATTGATGTTCGTGTTGTTTCTATGCCTTGTCAAGAAATTTTTGATCAACAAGATGAACAATATAAAGAATCTGTTTTACCAAATGCAATGCGCAAACGTTTATCTGTGGAAATGGCAAGCTCATTTGGATGGCATAAATATGTTGGACTAGATGGTATAACAATGTCGATTGATGAATTTGGTAAGAGTGCTCCAGCACAAGATGTTATTCAATCATATGGTTTCACTGTTGATGGAGTTGTAGAAAATATTGAAAAATTATTAAAATAAAGGGATTTTGTTCCCTTTTTTTACATTCTTTTTATAATCTATATGATATTTTGATTATGGGTGATCAATATGAAATACATCATTTATGAATATGAAGATGGAATGAAGCAGCTTTTTGAAAAATATCCAAATTTAAAACAATATTTTGATAGTTTTACACTAGATACTGATTTTAAAAAAAAGTTTATTAATTGTGTCTATAATCAAGTAGATTATATGAATGAATTAATTTTTAAAGAATTACATAATCGTAAGGAATATTATCGAATAGGTAAAATGCATGTGTTTGAAAATGAACTTACGCATGATATTTGTCGTTTATATGTCGAAAATTATAAAATTATTATAGAATCTAAAGATAAAAAGAATATATTCTTTGATATTCTCTATCATAATTTAAAAAGTTATGTTATAATAGACGAGAATTTGTAAGGGAGGTATTATCAATGTTATATGCAATTCTTGGATTAATCGTTGGATTAATCGCCGGATTCTTTGCGTCACGTTATTTCTTTAGAAAACAATTACAAAAAAATCCACCAATCAATGAAAAAATGATTCGTGCTATGTATATGGAAATGGGAAGAAAACCTAGTGAGGCTCAAATTAAGAGAATTATGACTTCAGTTAAATCACAATATAAATAAGGGGCTACCCTTATTTTTGTTTATATGAAAATATATATTACTAGACACTCATTAACTACATGGAACGAAGAAAGAAGATTACAAGGTTGGAAAAATTCACCTCTTACTAAACAAGGAGAAGAAGATGCTTTAAAATTAGGTGAATACATGAAAAATATACATATTGATTACATCTATTCTTCACCTTTATTACGTGCAAGATCAACAGCTGATCTTATCTTTAAAAATAAAAATATTATAGAAGATGATCGCTTAAAAGAAATGAATTTTGGAGATTATGAAGGAAAATATATTCAAGATTTAAAAAAGAAAGATGACTATTTTCGTTTGTGGCATCATCCACATTTATTGCTTTCTTTACCTAATGGAGAAACATACGGAGAAGTTATTTCTCGCTTAAATGATTTTGTTTTAGAAAAGTATAATGAAAATCCTCAACAAACAATTTTTATAACAATTCATGGTATGTTATTTACAATACTTCATGGAATTTTTTTAGATTTACCTGTGGAACGTTTGAATGAAATTAATCAAGAAATTGTAAGAGGATGTTCACTTTCATTATTTGAATTTGACGGAAAAGAACATAAAATAGATTTTATAGGAAAGGATTGTTTTTTAACGCCTTTAAAAGAAAAAATTAGTTATAAGTAAAAAGATTAGTTTATATGGTTAAACCATAAAAGCTAATCTTTTTTACATCCATTGAATTTTCGATTCTGTATGATTTTTAATACGTTTAATATTATCTTTATGTCGATAAACTAGTAAAATAACAGCTACTAACATACATAATTTTGCTGTTATAGATACTGTTAGAAACGGTGTTATGCATAAAACAATCAAAGCTGTAGAGATTGAAGATAAAGATACATATTTTGAAATCTTTAAAACAAGTAAAAATACAACAATAGCAACAATTGCATATAATGGTTCAATGCATAAAAAATAACCTAGACTTGTTGAAACAGCTTTTCCGCCTCTAAACTCAGCAAATATTGGATAGCAGTGTCCAAAAATACAAGCCAATCCAGCAATATATTTAATATCAGGATTTAAATTGAATTTTAAAGATAAATAACTACTTAAATAAAATATAATAACAGCTTTAAGAGCATCTAGTATAATTACAGAAATACCAGCTTTTTTTCCTAAAACTCTACCTGCATTTGTTCCTCCTAAATTGCCCGAGCCACTTTCTCTAACATCTGTATTGTAAAATACTTTTCCAATAACAAGGGCAAAGGGGATAGAACCGTATAAATAACCTAATAGAATCAATAATATTTCATACATTTTTATCACCAAGCTAAATTATACAGTTATCCTATAAAAATGCAATTAAACTTTGAAAAAAAACAAGAGTATTGATATAATAGTTCAAGTGTAATAAAAGGAGTGATTATATGGCAAAAAAGAATACATATGATGAGTCAAATATACAAATTCTAGAAGGGTTAGAGGCAGTTAGAAAAAGACCAGGGATGTATATAGGATCTACTGATAGTAGAGGATTACATCATTTAGTTTGGGAAATTGTTGATAATGCAATAGATGAAGCTCTTTCTGGATATGGTAATTTAATAGAAGTCACTATTTGTAAAGATAATAGTATTATGGTACAAGATCATGGACGTGGGATGCCAACTGGTATGCATGCTTCTGGGAGACCAACTACAGAAGTTATTTTGACAATTCTTCACGCAGGAGGTAAGTTCTCTGAAGATGGTGGCTATAAAACTTCTGGTGGCCTTCATGGCGTAGGTGCATCTGTTGTTAATGCGCTTTCTCATTGGTTAGAAGTGACTGTTTGTAGAGATGGAAAGATTTTCAAACAACGTTTTGAAGATGGTGGAGAAACAATAGGAAAATTAACAGTTGTTGGAAAGACAAAAGAAACAGGAACATTGATTCATTTTTTACCAAATGATCAAATTTTTTCGACAACAGAATTTAATTATAAAACAATTAGTGAAAGATTAATGGAAAGTGCTTTTTTATTAAAAGGAATCAAAATTGTTTTAAAAGATGAAAGAACTGGAAAAATGGATGAATTCCATTTTGAAAATGGTTTAGAAGCATTTATTGATTACTTAAATAGTAATAAAGACGTCCTACATCCAACTATTTCTATTGAAGGTGAACAAAATGGTATGGAAGTAGATATTGCTTTACAATTCACTTCAGGGTATCAAGAAACAACATTATCCTTTGTTAACCTTGTAAGAACTGGAGATGGTGGAACACATGAAACTGGTTTTAAATCTGGACTTACAAAAACATTTAATGATTATGCTAGAAAATATGGTTTATTGAAAGAAAAGGATAAAAATTTAGAAGGAAATGATGTACGAGAAGGACTTTCGGCAATTATTTCAATTAAAGTGCCTGAACATTATTTACAATTTGAAGGGCAAACAAAATCTAAATTAGGAACACCTGAAGCTCGAAATATTGTAGATAGTATTGTTTATGAAAAATTATCTTATTTCTTAGAAGAAAATAAAGAAATTGCAGATAATCTTGTTAAAAAAATGATCAAGGCTGCTCAAGTAAGAGATGCAGCTAGAAAAGCAAGAGAAGCAGCAAGAAAAGGAAAAGGAACGAGGCAAGAAAGAATATTAAGTGGTAAATTAGCGCCTGCTCAAACAAAAAATAAAAAGAAAAATGAACTTTATTTGGTCGAAGGAGATTCTGCCGGAGGTAGTGCAAAGCAAGGACGCGATAGAAAATACCAAGCTATCTTACCTTTAAGAGGTAAAGTTTTAAATAGTGAAAAAGTATCGTTACAAGATATTTTAAAAAATGAAGAACTTGCTACTTTAATTAATACAATTGGTGCTGGATTTGGGGCTGATTTTAAAGTTGAAGATAGTCATTATGATAAAGTTATTATTATGACTGATGCTGATACAGATGGTGCACATATTCAAATTTTATTACTAACATTCTTTTATCGTTATATGAAAGATTTGATAACAGCAGGAAAAGTTTATATTGCGCTTCCACCTTTATATAAAGTATCTAAGAAAAGTGGAAAAAAAGAAGAAGTAATTTATTGTTGGGAAGATTATGAACTTGAAGATGCTAAAAAGAAAATTGGTAGGGGATATAATGTTCAACGTTATAAAGGTTTAGGAGAAATGAATGCTTCTCAGTTATGGGAAACAACGATGGATCCAGAAACGAGAACATTAATTCAAGTTTCAATTGACGATGCTGCTGTGGTTGAACGTAATGTTACTGTTTTGATGGGTGATAAAGTTGAACCAAGACGTGAGTGGATTGAACAAAATGTACAATTTACATTAGAAGATAATTATCAAATTTAGGAGGTTAGTATGTCTGATAAAAAAATTGTAATGAATTTAGAAGCTATCATGGGTGATCGCTTTGGAAAATATTCAAAATATATTATTCAAGAACGTGCACTTCCTGATGTGCGTGATGGATTAAAACCCGTTCAACGTAGAATTCTTTATTCAATGAATAAAGAAGGGAACACAGCTAATAAGCCTTATCGTAAATCAGCAAAAACAGTAGGAAATGTTATTGGTAATTATCATCCACATGGTGATACATCTGTTTATGATGCGATGGTTCGTCTTTCACAAGAATGGAAGATTAGAGCACCATTAATTGATATGCAAGGAAATAATGGTTCTATTGATAATGATCCTGCGGCAGCAATGCGTTATACAGAAGCTAGACTTTCGCCAATTGCTAGTGAGTTACTAAGAGATTTAGATAAAGATACTGTATTGATGTCTTTAAACTTTGATGATACAGAGTATGAACCAACAGTTTTACCAGCAGCCTATCCGAATTTATTAGTTAATGGTTCTACTGGTATTTCTGCAGGATATGCAACAGATATTCCTCCACATAATTTACAAGAGGTTATTGATGCGACAATTCATAGAATCAAATATCCCCATTGCCATTTAGATAAATTAATGGAATTTATTAAAGGACCGGATTTTCCTACAGGTGCTATTGTAGAAGGAATAGATGGTATTAAAAAGGCTTTTGAAAAAGGAAAAGGAAAAGTCATTGTTCGTGCAAAAACTGAAATTGTTGAAGAAAAAAATATGAATCAAATTGTTGTTACTGAGATTCCTTATGAAGTCAATAAAGCTGAATTAGTAAGAAAGATAGATGAAATTCGCTTTAATAAAAATATAGATGGTATTTTAGAAGTTAGAGATGAATCAGATAGAGAAGGTTTAAGAATTGTTATTGATTTAAAAAAGACAGTAAATGTTCAAAATACTCTTAATTATTTCTATAAAAATACAGATTTGCAAAAAAACTATAACTATAATATGGTTGCTATTAAAGATAAAAGACCTGTTTTAATGGGAATTGAAGAAATTTTGGATGGATATATTGATCATCAAATTGATGTTGTAACACGTGCAAGTCTATATGATTTAAATAAGGCTAATGACCGTTTGCATATTGTTGATGGTTTAATTAAAGCCATTTCTATTTTGGATGATGTTGTAAAAACAATCCGTGCTTCAAAAGATAAAGGCGATGCTAAAAACAATTTAATAAAGCAATATGCATTTTCTGAAAAACAAGCAGAAGCCATTGTAATGTTACAACTCTATAGATTAACGAATACAGATATCGTTTCTTTACAAGAAGAAAAAGCCGAACTTGAAAAACGAGTACAAAGATTAAAAGAAATTTTGGAAAGTGATGATGTTTTACGACAAGTCATTATCAAACGTCTTAAAGAAATCAAACAAAAATATCCGATGCCTCGTTTAACACAAATTAAAGAAGAAGTTAGTGAAATTAAAATTGATGAAAAAGCAATGATTATTTCTGAAGATATTTACGTATCTGTTACTAGAGATGGTTATATTAAACGTATTTCACAAAGATCAATGAAAGCAAGTACTAATATTCCATTTGGTAAAAAAGAAGATGATATTCTTGTTTCTTTACATTACGCAAATACTTTAAATCATTTATTATTGTTTACTAATAAAGGTAATTATTTATTTGTACCAGTTCATAAAATAGAAGAATTTAAATGGAAAGATTTAGGAAAGCATGTAAGCTATCTTGTAAAAGTAGGAGCAGATGAAAAAATTATTTCAACGATTCTTGTTAAAGATTTTAATTTGCCACTTTATGTTTTAATGGCAACAAAAAATGGTCAAATTAAAAGAACACTTCTAAAAGATTTTGAGGTTTCTAGATATTCAAAAGCAATTACATGTATGAAAATAAAAGAAACTGATGAAATGCTTAATGCTTTACTTACAGATAATAATCAAGGAGTATTGGTTGTTTCTAAAGCAGGATATGGTGGATTATATAGTGAACAAGAAGTATCAGTTGTTGGCTTAAAAGCTGCAGGTATTAAAGCTCTTAACTTAAAAGATGATTCAATAGCCGCTGTTGATGTATTTAATCCTTTGGAAAATTATTCAGCGTTGATTCTTAGTGAAGATGGACAAATGAAGCGTTTAAAATTAAGCGATATACCAGCATGTAAACGTACAACGAAAGGTACAACATTATATAAAAATCTTAAAACCAAAACAATTTATGTAAATAATGCATTTGTACTTTTATCTAAAGAAAGTTCTTCTATCTATACAACAAAATCTAAAGAATATACATTTAAACCAACTGATTTTAATAATACTTCATTAGAATCAAGATTTTCATCATTTATTAAGTTAGAAAAAGATGAAACTATTTTATGGAGTCAAAAAAATAAAGTTATCTCGACAGATGATTATGATTTAAAACAGATAAATCATAATACAGAAAACGTTATTGAATTAAAAGAAAATAAAGAGAAAACTTTATTAGATGATTTTGATATTCAAGAAGTCCCTGTAAAAAAAGAAACACCTATTTCAAAAAAGAAAAATACAACTAAATATGAAAAAATCACTTTAGAAGATATTCTAAATGATGAAGAATTTTAAAAGAAGGAATTTTTATCCTTCTTTTTTTTGTAAATAACACTTTAATAGTTTAATAAGTGCGCGTTTTTCTATTCTAGAAATATAAGAACGAGAAATATGATATTCTTTAGCAATTTCTTTTTGTGTCATTTTTTTAGTAGAATTTAATCCGTATCGTTTAGTTAAAATATCTTGTTCTTTTTTATTTAATACATCAAAACATTGTATAAGTTTTTGAATATTATCTGTTTCATATATTTGGTCTAATATGGGCTTTTCTTTATTATCAATTAAATCTTCTAGAATCACTTCACTCCCATCTTTATCTACACCAATTACTTCATTTAGGGAAATTTCTTGATTTAATTTTTTTGCGGCTCTTAAATGCATGAGAATTTCATTTTCTATACATTTTGATGCATAAGTAGCAAGTTTAGTTTTTTTATCAATATTATAACTATCAATTGCTTTAATAAGACCAATCGTCCCAATTGAAATAAGATCTTCTTGTAAATCTCTATTGTTATTATATTTTTTAGCAATATGAGCAACAAGTCTTAAATTTTTTTCAATGAGTAGATCTCTAGCCGCTTTATCACCGTTACATTTTTTTTGTAGATAGAATTGCTCTTCTTTAAAAGTAAGTGGTAGATCGAAAGTTTTAGATTTGATATAAGAGATAAAATATGCATTATTCAATAAAGAAAGTAGTAATGAAAATATGTTGATCACCTCATTATAATTAATGCATTTTTTGACAAAAGATGATAAATAAAATTAATATTTCTTTTACTTAACATTTCTTTAAAAATCAAGTATAATAGGGTACAATTGTTATGTGATAAAGAGAGGTAATTTATGGAAGAATTAAGATGTTATGGCTGTGGAGCTATTATTCAAAGTGAAGATGAAAAAAAGATTGGATTTGTACCTAAAAATGCATTAGACAGAAATCAAGTATTATGTAAAAGATGTTTTCGCTTGAAAAACTACCACCAATTGCAAGCAACAAATTTATCAGATGATGATTTTCTTGAAATTCTTAATAAAATAGGAGAAAAAGATTGTTTAGTTGTATATCTTGTTGATTTGTTTGATTTTAATGGTAGTTTAATACAAGGATTGGTTCGTCATATTAATTATAATGATGTAATCGTTGTTGGAAATAAGAGGGATATTTTACCTCGTTCAATTAAAGATACAAAAATTATTCATTGGTTAAGAAGACAACTTAAATTAGAAGGAATTAAACCATTAGATGTATTACTTACAAGTGGTAAAAAGAATTATCATTTAGATGAATTGATGCAAATGATTGAGCAATATAGAAATGGGCGCGATGTTTATGTTGTAGGTGTAACAAATGTTGGTAAATCATCCTTAATTAATTCTTTATTAAAAGCATACAGCGATGTTCAAGATAATTTGATTACAACAAGCGAATTTCCTGGAACTACGTTAGATCTTATTGAAATTCCTTTAGATGAAAATTCATCAATTTTTGATAGTCCTGGTATTGTTAACAGACATCAAATTGCGCATCTCATTGATGAAAATACATTAAAAGATATTTTACCACAAAGTGAATTACGACCTGTTAATTATCAATTAAATTGTCAACAATCTTTGTATTTTGGAGGATTAGCGCGTTTAGATTTTCTAAGCGGTTCAAAAACATCAATGACTTGTTATTTTCATCGAAGATTACAAATTCATCGTACAAAATTAGAAAATGCAGATGCTCTTTATAATCGCCATAAAACACTAAAACCTGAGATTGAAGATTTACAAGATATTCAATCATTTAAAACATATCAATTTAGATTACCTGAAAAGAAAGTAGATGTTGTTATTTCAGGTCTAGGATTTGTGACAATTCATTGTCCAAATGCATTAATTGAAGTGAAAGCTCCTCAACAAGTTGGAGTATTTATAAGAGAAGCATTAATTTAGGAGGATATTATATGTTAACTGGAAAGCAAAAAAGATTTTTAAGACATGAAGCTCACCATTTAAATGCTATTTTTCAAATTGGTAAAGATGGTGTGCATGAAAATCAAATTATTGGAATTGACGAAGCATTAGAATCAAGGGAACTTATAAAAGTTAAAATTTTAGAAAGTTGTCAACAAGATAAAAATGAAATAGCGCAAGAATTATCTTTAAAAACAGATGCTGAGGTTGTTCAAATATTAGGACGTACAATCATTTTATACCGTGAAAGTGAAAAGGAAATTTATCGTTTACCATGAAAATAGGCGTTTTTGGTGGCTCATTTGATCCTATTCATTTGGGTCATACAAGAATTATAAATGAAGCAATTGCATCTCTTCAACTTGATAAGATGTTAATTGTTCCTACAAAACACAATCCTTGGAAAGAGGATAGTGTTGCCAATAATCAACAACGTATTGAAATGATTCAAATTGCCCTTAAAGATAATCCAAAATGTGAAGTATGTACATTAGAAATTGATCGTAAAGATAATGAGAAAAATTATACTATCGATACAATTATAGAACTAAAAAAAATATATAAAAATAATCAACTTTATTTTATGATGGGAATGGATCAAGCAAGTCAATTTGATAAATGGAAAAATGCTAAGGAGATTAGTGAACTTGTTCAATTAGTTGCTTTTGATAGAAAAGGATATAAAAAAAATGATGTATTAAAGCAATATCATTTTAAATTTATTCAAGCAGCTTCTACTTCTGAATCAAGTACAGAATTTAAAGCAGGTCATCGAGAAATTGTAGATAAAGATGTGTATACATATGCTTGTCAAAATGGATTGTATTTAGAAAATTTTGTTTCACACTATATGAGTGAAAAAAGATTTAAACATACTTGTTCTGTTGCCAAACTTGCTAGAGAATTTGCTGTTGCTAACGGAATCGATGGTAAAAAGGCATACATTGCAGGAATGTTACATGATATTGCAAAAGAAATGAATAAAGAACAAGAAGATGTATTAATGGAAAAATATTTTAGTTCTTATATTGACAAGCCTAGAGCTATTTATCATCAATGGTTATCGACATATTTAGCTCAAAAAGATTTTATGATAGAAGATGCTGAAATTTTACAAGCTATTCGTCATCATACAACTGCTTCAACAAGCATGTCTTTATTAGATATGTGTGTTTATTGTGCGGATAAGTTAGATCCTTTAAGAGGATATGACTCTTCAAAACAAATAGCATTATGTAAAAAAGATATTTTAGAAGGATTTAAAGGTGAATTAAAAAATTTTTATAAATTTTCAAAGAAAAAAAATAGACCGATTGATGAATGTTTTTTTGATGTTTATCAAGTATATTGTAAAGGAGATTTAGATGAATAAATTAAAAACAATTGTAAAAGTATTAGATGAAAAACTTGCAGAAGACATTATTGTTATTGATATGTCTGTTGATAGTCCAATTTGTGATTATTTTGTGATTGCAAGTGCAAATAATGAAAGATTACTTCTTGCTTTAAAAGATCATATTGAAGAAGCTTGTGATAAAGAAGGATTCTATGTAAAAAATATTGAAGGTAGAAAAAATAGTAAATGGATTTTAATGGATTATGGAGATATTATTGTTCATTTATTTGATCCAGAAGAAAGAAAAAATTATGGTATTGAAAAATTATGGTCTGATAAACCAGTTGTTCAATTAGAGGATATTTTATAATGTCATATGAAGCGTTTGCATATTATTATGATAGTTTAATGGATCAAGATTTTTATAATGACTATATTCAATTTATTAATGAACATGTTAAAAATTATCAAACAGTTTTAGAACTTGGCTGTGGAACAGGAGAAATTGCTATTCGTTTAGCAAATTTAGGGAAACAAGTTTGCGCTACTGATATTTCAAAAGATATGTTAGAAGTAGCTAAGTATAAATGTATTGATTTTAAAGCCGATGTCATGTTATCTCGTATTGATATGTGTGATTTTGTTGTTGATAATCAATTAGATTTAATTCTATGCTTATGTGATTCTTTAAATTATGTCATTGATTTAAAAAATATTAAACAAGCTTTTAAAAATACTTATGCATCTTTAAAAAAAGATGGAATATTTATTTTTGATATAGATTCTATGTATAAAATGGAAACTATTTTAAAAGATTATGATGAAGAAAACGATGAAGATGATTTTTATTTTCATTGGCATGTTGATCGTATTAGTAGAGGGTATGTAAAACATAGTGTAGAAATTATTGATAAAATTGAAAATGATCGAGTTTATGAGGAACATTATCAAAAAACCTATGATGTTGAAACGTATATAGAATTGTTAGAAAAAATAGGTTTTAAAAATATTAAATTATATAGTGATTTTTCTGAATATAAAGAAGAATGTGAAAGAATTATATTTGTATGTCAAAAGGGGTGATTTTGTGATAGGTATTATTGGAGCAATGGAAGAAGAAGTAAAAGCTTTATTAGATAAAACACAAGAAATTCACGAAAATAAAATTTTAGATTGTATTTTTTATGAAGGAAAAATAGCTGAGAAAGAAGTTGTTATTTTACAAGGTGGAATAGGAAAAGTAAACTCTGCAATATGTGTAACATTATTACTTACAAATTATGATATCGATTATGTAATTAATATTGGATCTGCTGGTGGATTAAAAGATAATCAAAATGTAGGAGATGTCGTTATTTCTAGTCATGTAGCTTATCATGATGTTGATTTAACAGCTTTTGGTCGTCCTGTTGGAGAATTACCAGATTTACCTACATATATTCCAGCAGATGAAAATTTAGTTAATAAAGCAAAAAGCATTCTTCATAAAATGAAAATTAATGAAAATGTTGGTTTGATTGTTTCTGGAGATCAATTTATTGCTCAAGAAACACAAGTTTCTAAAATAAAAAAAGATTTTTCGGATGCCTTATGTTCTGAGATGGAAGCTGCTTCTGTTGGACATACTTGTTATAAGTTTGGAATTCCTTTTATTATAACAAGATCTTTATCAGATGTTTATGGCCATGGAGAGTCTTCTATGCAATTTGATGAATACTTAAAGATTGCAAGTGAAAATTCTGCAAAATTATGTGTTGAATTAGTGAAAGCCTAGGAGGTTATTCATGAAAAAAAGAGAAGATGTAGAATTGCTTGCTCCAGCTGGAAGCTTTGAAGCATTAGTTGCTGCTGTTCAAAATGGTGCTAATGCTATTTATTTAGGTGGACAAAAATTTGGTGCACGTGCTTTTGCACATAATTTTGATTATGATGCTTTAAAAATGGCAGTACAATATTGCCATTTAAGAAATGTAAAACTATATGTAACAGTTAATACGCTTTACAGCCAGCAAGAAATCGATGAAATTATTTCTTATTTAGAGTATCTTTATCAAATAGGAATAGATGCTTTGATTATTCAAGATATGGGTCTCTATTCACTAATAAAAAAATATTTTCCTGAAATAGAAATACATATGTCAACACAAGCAAGTGTAAGAAATATTGAAGGTGTTCGTTACTTTGCTAATCAAAACGTTGATCGTGTTGTACTTGCAAGAGAAATGAACATTAGTGAAATTAAAGAAATATGTCAAAATTGTTTAATTGATATAGAAGTATTTGTTCATGGTGCTCTTTGTATGTCTTATTCAGGACAATGTTTAATGTCTTCAATGATTGCTAAAAGAAGTGGTAATAAAGGAGAATGTGGTCAGCCTTGTAGACTGCCATATTCTTTATTAGAAGATGGAAAAAATGTTGAAAATCAAAAATATTTATTATCGCCAATGGATTTGTGCACAATTGAAAAAGTCCCAGAGCTCATTGAAGCAGGAATTAAATCATTTAAAATAGAAGGCCGTATGAAAAGACCTGAATATGTAGGAGAAGTTGTTAAAGCTTATCGTCAAGCAATAGATTCCTATTTTGATAAAAAAATGTATACACCGGATATTTTACGTATGAAAAAAGTGTTTAATAGGGGCTTTACACAAGGATTCTTATTTCAAGATTATTTAAATTTAGCAAAAGATATTCCTGGAAATCAAGGAGTTAAAATAGGTAAGATAGTTAATTATTCTAAAAAAAGAAAAATGTTAGATATTCAATTATCTGATACACTTTATCAAAATGATCGTATTTATTTTCCTAAAAATGATTTTACGCGTACAATTACTAAGTTATATAAAAATAATAAACTAGTTAATACGGCTTATCAAGGTGACTTTATTTCTATAGAAATGGATCAATTGTTAGAGTTTCAAGATGTTTACAAAATTGTTGATTCAAAGATTGTAGAAGATAACAATAAATATGTAAAAGATGAACATGTTAAATTACCAATACAAATGAAGGTATTTGGTTTAATAAACAGGCCATTACAGTTAACAATTATTTTCAAAAATAAAAAAGTAATTGTAAAAAGTAATCAAAATATTGAAAAAGCAAAAAAAGTTCCTTTAACAAATGAAAGAATAAAAGAACAACTATCTAAATTAGGAAATACAAACTTTTATTTAGAAAAATGTTCAATACGTTTTCCTGATGATGGAACTATTTCGATTAAAGAAATAAACACATTAAGAAGACAAGCTATTGATAATTTACAAAAAGAAATATTAGATGTTTCTTCTAGAAAAATTAATAAGATAGAAAAATTCAATAACAGCTATAAAGAAAGAAATCATCATAAAAAAATAGCTATTCAAGTATCAGATATTTCGCAACTTGAGGATGTTAGATTAGATGATATTGATCAAGTGTTTGTTCCTTTTTATCAATATCAAGCACAAAATGATAAATATATTCCGTATGTACCATTTTTATATGATGAAAAAGATTTTAATGAATTTTTAAATAGTCATTATTATCAAAGTTGCCATTCAATTCAAGTAAATGATTTTGGTGCTTTGAATCTTGTGTGTGATAAAAATGTTATTTTAGGATACCATATGAATATTGTTAATAATCAGGCAGCACAGGAGTTTAATTTACCGTTTATTGTTTCTTATGAAATGTCAAAAAATGAAATACAAAATTTTAATGTAGACAAAGATATTTATTTTACAGCATATTCACAAATTATTAATATGAATTTAAAACATTGTATAATTTCGGATCATTATTTTTCTAAAAAACAAAAAGGATGTCAACTATGTAAAAAGCATCAATATTGTTTAAAAGATAGAAAGCAAATGAATTTTAAAGTAATTACAGATCATTATTGTAATAATTATATTTTACATACGCATCGTTTTTATTTTGATAAAATTAATGAATTAAATATTGATTATGTTTTATTAAACTTTTTAGATGAAAAAACTGATGAAATTCAAATAATAATAGATGATTATTTGAATATTATAAATCATCAGTTATCTAAAAATAAGAAAAATTACAGTGTTTTTCAAGGATATTTTACAAAATAAGAGTAGTTTTTTCTAATATTTTTTTTAAAAAAAAGATAAATAAAAAAATGTAATTGAATGGCTTTAATGAAAATGCTAAAATTTTTGTAAAGGAGGATTATTGTATGGCGATTGATACTGAATTAGCAAAAAGATTACGTTCGTATCGTAATTTTAAACATTTGACACAAAAAGATGTTGCTGCACATTTAAATGTTCCTCATTCTGCAATTTCCGATATAGAAAATGGTAAAAGAGACATTACTGTTAGCGAATTAAAAGTGTTTTCAAATTTATATGGTAGAAGTGTAGAAGAAATAATGAGTGGGAAAAAATATGACTATTATAATATTGCCAATATTGCTCGTTTACTTACTGAACTTCCTGATGATGACTTGAAAGAAATCATGTTTATTATTGAATATAAAAGGAAAAGAAACGAAGAGCGTAATTTAAAATAATTTTATTTTTGATGTGTAAAACGTTTAAATTCGTTTAAAATATCTTGATCTTTATCAATTAAAGATTGAGGTATTTTTTTTAATGTTCTAGAATCGTAAAAATCAACGTGTAAGGTATTTGATATTTTAATAACTGCAAAACTGCCGCATTGCGTTTCTCCTCTATTAAACATAATGCTTCCAGGATTAATAAAAATTTTATTTTGATAAATTTCATAATGAGGAACATGAGTGTGACCATGAAAACAGATATTTATGTTATTTTTATTCATATAATTAACTAAACAATCATATCCAGCATAAACATCGAATTTATGACCATGTGTAATTAAAATTTTACCTAAAGGTGTTTGTAAAGTATCATAAACGGGGAAAAATCCGTGATCATGATTTCCATCTACAATAATAGAAAATGATTTCAAAAAGCTTGAATTTTCATCAAAACAGCTGTCTCCACAATGTATATTGATATCACATTTTATATTTTCCAAAACATTTTTTAACTCATCATCATAACCATGACTATCACTTACTAAAAGTATATTCATAAAAAACCTCCATTATATCAATATAAATTATTATAATCTATTTTTTTGTAAAAATCTATTCATATTCTGCTTTCTGAAATAGAAAAAAAAGGAGCGGAAAGGGTTTACATTTAAATCAATAATTGATAAAATATATATAGGTTATAAATGAGAAGGAGTGTTAAAAATGAAACAAATTTTATTGGTTTGTTCAGCTGGTATGTCTACTAGTTTATTGGTAACTAAAATGGAAGCTGCTGCTAAAGACGCTAATTATGATGCAAAAATCTTTGCATTACCATTTTCTGATGCACCAAGAGTTTTAGAAGATGTAGATGTTATCTTACTTGGCCCACAAGTTAGATTCCAAAAATCTGCTATTGAAAAATTAGCTGCTGGACGTAAAAATGGACCAATTCCTGTTGAAGTAATTGATATGAGAGATTACGGAACAATGAATGGTAAAGCTGTTTTTGAAATGGCAAAAAAATTAATTGGTGATTAATCAAAAAATAGTAAAATTGGGGTTATCCCTTTAAAAAATTAGTTAAGGAAGGTATTTATATTATGAAAAAAATTATGTTAGTTTGTGCTGCTGGTATGTCTACTAGTTTATTAGTAACTAAAATGGAAAAAGCTGCTGCAGCAATGGGTGATGAAGTTGAAATCTTCGCTTTACCAATTTCTGAAGGAGAAAAACGTGTTGGGGATGTAGATTGTATCTTACTTGGCCCACAAGTTAGATTCCAAAAAAATACTATTGAAAAAGCTATGGAAGCTGCTGGTGTAAGCAAACCATGTGAAGTAATCGATATGAAAGATTATGGTATGATGAATGGTGAAGCTGTTTACAAAAAAGCTAAAGCTATGATGGGTGAATAATTCATTAAGAACGACTGTTAAACAGTCGTTTTTTATTTTATGCTTTTTTAATTATTTTTCATATGCTATAATATTTCAAAAGTATATAGGAGGATAATTATGGAAAAGGGTATTATTACTGTAGTTGGGAAAGATCAAGTAGGAATTATTGCTAAGGTTTGTACATATTTAGCTGATAATAAACTTAATATTTTAGATATTTCTCAAACAATTATTCAAGGATATTTCAATATGATGATGATTATTGAATTACAAAACGCATCAAAAGATTTTGGTGTTGTTTGTGATGAATTGAATGATTTAGGGAATGAGATAGGTGTTAATATTAAATTACAACATGAAGATATTTTTAATAAAATGCATCGTATTTAAAATAAAAGGAGAATAAAATGATTAATTTATTTGAAGTTGCTGAAACAAATAAAATGATTGAGCAAGAAAATCTAGATGTACGTACAATTACTATTGGTATTAGTTTATTAGATTGCATGGATCATGATATTAACGTTTTATGCGAAAATATTTATAACAAAATTACTACTGTAGCAAAAGATCTAGTTAAAACAGGAGAAGAAATTGAAAAAAAATATGGTATTCCAATTGTTAACAAACGTATCTCTGTTACACCAATTGGTTTTGTAGGTTCTAATGCGTGTAAATCAACACATGATTTTGTTAAGATTGCTAAAACATTAGACAAATGTGCTGCAGAACTTAAAGTGAATTTTATAGGTGGATATAGTGCAATTGTATCTAAAGGCATGACACCAGCTGAAAAATTATTAATTGAATCTATTCCAGAAGCAATGAAAGTAACAAACAATGTTTGTAGTTCTGTTAATGTAGGGTCTACTAAAACTGGAATTAATATGGATGCTGTTAAATTAATGGGAGAAATTATTAAAGATACAGCTGACTTAACAAAGGAAAATGATTCAATTGGTTGTGCTAAATTAGTTGTTTTATGCAATGCACCAGATGATAATCCTTTTATGGCAGGTGCCTTTCATGGTGTAAGTGAAGCAGATTGTATCATTAATGTTGGAGTCAGTGGACCAGGTGTTGTTAAAAATGCAATTGAAAAATGTAAAGGAGAAGACTTTGGAAAATTATGCGAAACAATTAAAAAAACAGCATTTAAAATTACTCGTGTTGGCCAACTTGTTGCGCAAGAAGCATCTAAAATGTTAAACATCCCATTTGGTATTATTGACTTATCTTTAGCCCCTACACCAGCTGTAGGCGATAGTATTGCAGATTGTTTAGAAGGAATGGGTTTAAAAAGTGTAGGAGCTCCTGGTACAACTGCTGCACTTGCAATACTTAATGATCAAGTAAAAAAAGGTGGAGTAATGGCATCATCTTATGTTGGGGGACTTAGTGGTGCATTTATTCCAGTAAGTGAAGATCAAGGAATGATTAACGCCGTAGAAAAGGGTGCATTAACACTTGAAAAATTAGAAGCCATGACATGTGTATGTAGTGTTGGATTAGATATGATTGCTATTCCAGGAAAAACTTCCGCTACTACTATTTCTGGTATTATTGCTGATGAAATGGCTATTGGTATGATTAACCAAAAAACAACTGCAGTAAGAATTATTCCGGTTTCAGGAAAAGATGTTGGTGAAACAGTTGAATTTGGTGGGTTATTAGGTTATGCGCCTATCATGCCTGTTAATGAGTTTGATTGTTCAGAGTTTATTAACCGTGGTGGTAGAATTCCAGCACCAATACATAGTTTTAAAAATTAGAGTTACCTCTAATTTTTAATTTATAAAAAATATTGACGATAATAAATTCGCATTATACAATGTTTATGTCATGGGGGTATTATATGGATTATATGGATAGAGAATTACATGAAGAATGTGGTGTTTTTGGCGTTATTGGACATCAAGATGCATCTCAAATATGTTATTATGGATTGCATAGTTTACAACATCGTGGACAAGAAGCAGCTGGGATTTGTTGTGAAAACAATGGGAAGATGATTTTCCATAAAGGAGAAGGGCTTGTTACAGAAGTTTTTAATCAAGATAAATTAAAAGAACTTCAAGGAAATTTAGCAATCGGGCATGTACGTTATTCAACTGCTGGTGGTGGTGGAATAGCTAATGTTCAACCATTTGTATTTAGAACTATGCAAGGTTCAATGAGTATATGCCATAATGGAAATTTAGTAAATGCAAATATTTTAAAACAAGAATTAGAAGAACAAGGAAGTATTTTTTCATCCACTTCTGATACTGAAGTTTTAGGACATCTTATCAAAAGACAAGAAGGACATATGATTGATAGAATATGTGCATCTTTAGATAAATTAGATGGAGCATTTGCATTTTTGATTATGCTAGATAATAGGATATATGCAGCAAGAGATAAATATGGATTACGACCATTATCTATTGGTATTTTACCAAATGGTGCTTATGTATTTGCTTCTGAAACATGTGCATTAGATGTAGTAGGAGCAAAATTTGTAAGGGATGTTGAGCCTGGAGAAATAGTAAGAGTAAAAGATGGTAAGTTATTAAGTAAAATTTATACTAAAGATCCTTTACAAGATAAAATATGTGCTATGGAATATATTTATTTTTCTCGACCTGATAGTAATTTGGATGGCATAAATGTACATACAACACGTAAATTGGCAGGAAAACAATTATATTACGAAAATCCAATAAATGCAGATGTCGTTATTGGTGTACCTGATTCATCAATTTCTGCTGCAATTGGTTATTCAGAAGCTTCTGGTATTCCTTATGAAATGGGATTAGTAAAAAATAAATATGTTGGAAGAACTTTTATCCAACCAACCCAAGAAATGAGGGAACAAGGCGTACGTATGAAATTATCAGCAGTATCTGCCATTGTAAGTGGTAAAAAAGTAGTTATGATTGATGATTCAATTGTAAGAGGTACAACTTCAAAACGTATTGTAAGACATTTAAAAGATGCTGGAGCAACAGAAGTACATGTAAGAATTGCTTCACCAGCAATAAAATATCCTTGTTTTTATGGTGTTGATACATCGACAATAGAAGAGTTAATTTCAAATAAAATGAATGTTGATGAATTATGTAAATATATTGAAGCAGATAGTCTAGCTTTTATTAGCGAAGAAGGTTTAAAAAAATCTATTCACTTTTCGAAGGAACATACCTGTGGATTATGTATGTCATGTTTTACTGGAAACTATGTAACAAATCTATATGATTCATTTGATAAAGCAAATAAATTTGAAAAATAATTTATTTTGATATAATTCAACATTTATTGAGTATATGTATTGAAATGTTTTAATTTATGCTGTATCCTTTAGATGTTGGTAGTAGGATTATCTTAATTAAAAGTAATCCTAGAAAAGAGCAATATTAATTATTGATATTGCTCTTTTAAAATATGTAAACACTAATAATATTACCATTATTTATTTTTTAAAGAATAAAGCAAAGAT
>CAVESC010000026.1:0-29478 GCA_963618275.1 Bacteroidaceae bacterium | reverse complement strand
AGCAACTGACTTGTAATCAGTAGGTTGAGGGTTCAAGTCCTTTAGCCGGCACCATATTTTGACCCGCTAGCTCAGTTGGTAGAGCATCTGACTTTTAATCAGAGGGTCAGGCGTTCGAGTCGCCTGCGGGTCACCATTTCAATGCGGGCGTGGCGGAACTGGCAGACGCACTAGACTTAGGATCTAGCGCCTTCGGCGTGCAGGTTCGATTCCTGTCGCCCGCACCAATTGTAAGAGACATCGAGTAATCGATGTTTTTTTGTATATAAAAACAGCTTTCTGTAATGAATAACATTACAGAAAGCTGTTTTAGTTTTCTAATTGACTTGTACAGTGTGGGCAACGAGAAGCTTTAATAGAAATTTCACTTTGGCAATAAGGACAAATCTTTTTCGTTGGTTTTTCTTCTACTGGTTTTTCAGTTTTAGATCTTAACTTGTTCATTGCTTTAACAATCATAAAGATGACAAAAGCCATAATAATGAAGTTAAGTAAACCAGTAATAAATAAACCATAATTGACAGTAGATGCCCCTGCTGCTTGAGCAGCAGCTAATGTTTTGTATGTATTTCCATCTAAAGCAATAAATAGATTAGAAAAATCAATTTTACCTGTAACTAAACTTAAAATAGGCATAATGATGTTTTCTACAAGAGAAGTGACTAATGAATTAAAAGCGCCACCGATAATAACCCCAACAGCTAAATCAATCATGTTGCCTTTTAAGGCAAATTCTTTGAATTCTTTTAACATTATTATTGATCTCCTTTTTCTTTATTATAAGAAAAAGAAAAAAAGACATCAAGATGCCTTTTATGTTATTCTTATTTGGGAGGATAAGAATAATATAGAAAGATAATAGAGGGAATATGAATAGTAAAATCTATTTTCTTTCTACACTGTTAATATATAAGTAAAAAATAGTTAAAAAAAGTCACAAATGTAAAAAAATATGTGATTTGTTATCACAAATTTATATAAGCATAAAGAAGAATTTAGTGTATAATATTGTAGAATAGGGGAGGATGACATGAAAAATTTATTTTATAGATTATTAATATATTTAGATAGCGCCAATGAAACAGATACAAATTATAATATTGCCTGGTATATGGCACATCATATTTCAGAAGTAGCTCATATGGGAATTTCAAAACTTGCGAGTGAATGTTTTGTGTCTCCAGCAACCATTTCTCGTTTTTGTAGAACACTCGGTTATGAAAATTATGCACATTTAAAACAAGAATGTGCTTGGTTTAGTTCAACATCAAGAAAATTTAATAATTTAATTAATGTTCCATTGGATATGATGAAAGATCATCCAGAAGAAAGTACAGCTTATTATAGCCAACAAATTTGTACATCTTTAAGTCAACTTTCTTCTTATTTAGATTGGAATGTAATCGATGAGGTTTTAAAACTGATTCATGATAGTGATAATGTAGCTTTTTTTGGAACACAATTTTCACATTCAGTTGCTTTGCATTTCCAAACAGATTTATTAATGTTGGAAAAGTTTACAATGGCTTATATGGAACAAACAAGTCAACTTCAATGTGCTAAGGAATTAGATGAAAATAGTGTAGCTATTATTTTAACAGTAAGTGGTCATATTTTTAATGGAAGTCAAAAGATGATTTCATATATAAAAAAATCAAATGCTAAGGTTGTTGTAATTACAAATGACAAGGATTTTGATTTTGGTTTTGAACCAAATTATATTATTGAAATAGGTGATTCAAAATATAAAAAGACAGGTAAACATAATTTACTTACAACAATGGAATTAATGTCACTTAGATATTATTCTATTTATTATCCTGATGTAAAAGATAATATTATTGAATAGGAGATACATATGAGAGAAATAACATGTTCAACAATTACAAATGTAATTAAAAAAATGTGCATAGAAGCAGCAACAGTTTTACCTCAAGATGTTGAAAAAGCATTGGTACAAAAACATGAGGAAGAAGATAGTGCACTTGCGAAAAAAACATTACAAGTATTAATGGATAATGCTAAGTTGGCACATGAAAAACAAATGCCTATTTGTCAAGATACAGGGATGGCGTTTGTTTATGTGACAATGGGGCAAGAAGTACATATTACAGGTGGTAGTTTAAATGAAGCAATTCAAGAAGGAGTAAGACAAGGATATACAGAAGGTTATTTAAGAAAATCAGTTGTTAAAGATCCATTGTTTGAACGTATTAATACAAAAGATAATACACCAGCAATTATTTATTATGAAATTGTTGAGGGAGATACTTTTCATATTACTTTAGCGCCTAAAGGATTTGGTTCAGAAAATATGAGTCAAATTAAAATGTTGAAGCCAAGTGATGGACTTCAAGGAATTAAAGATTTTGTCATGAAAGTGGTTAATGATGCAGGACCAAATGCTTGTCCACCAATGGTTATTGGTGTAGGTATTGGAGGTTCTTTTGATAAAGTGACAATGCTTGCTAAAAAAGCTATGATTCGTGAAATTGGAAGTCATCATCCAGATCAAAGATATGCTTCTTTAGAAGATGAATTATTACAAATGATCAATGAAACAGGAATTGGACCTGCTGGTTATGGAGGAAAGACAACAGCGCTTTCTTTAAATATTGAAACTTTCCCTACACACATTGCAGGAATGCCAGTAGCTGTTAGTATTTGTTGTCATGTCTCACGTCATAAGGAGGTTTCGCTATGATTTATTTAGAAACACCATTAACAATTGATAAAATTAAACAGCTAAAAGCAGGAGATGAAGTCTTTTTAAGTGGAACGATTTATACAGGAAGAGATGCTGCTCATAAAAGATTGATTCAATTATTAGATGAAGGAAAAGAACTTCCTTTCAATATTCAAGATCAAACAATCTTTTATGTTGGCCCAACACCTTCAAAACCAGGTCAAGTATTTGGTAGTGGTGGGCCAACCACTTCAGGAAGAATGGATGCTTATTCACCTAGACTTATTAAACTTGGATTACATGCAATGATTGGTAAAGGGTATCGTAGTGCTGCCGTAAAAAAAGCTATCATTGATTATCATGGTGTTTATTTTGGAGCCATTGGTGGTGCCGGCGCAATGATGTCTTCATGTATTGAAGAGTGTGAAGTGATTGCTTTTGATGATTTAGGACCAGAAGCTATTCGTAAGTTAAAAGTAAAAAATATGCCATTAGTTGTAGTCATTGATCATTTAGGAAATGATTTATATGAAATTGGTAGAAAAAACTATTTAAAAAAAGATTGTAAGTAGAATATATATTTTCTATAATAGCGGTACGTTAATAGAGGTGAGAAGAAATGGGATTATTTAAGAAAAAAACAGATTACAGTTATTACAGTTCATATAGTCGTTCAAAAAGACGTTTAAGAGTAGGACGTACTGCCATTGCTATAATTTCTGCAGTTGTAGTGATTGTTGGTTTGATCGTTTATTTGAATTTTAATAGAATTCAATTTTTGATGAAAGGTTACTCTTGGTCAACAACAAGTGAATTAGTGAAGTCATTTGATAGTGAAGAAGAAAAAGAATTATTATCTCATGATGAAATGAAACATATTTTAAAATGGATCGATAATTCAAATAAAGTAACTCTTTATGATGAATATGAACAATTCTATGCGTTACATAAGGATATGGCTTATGATGATATCGTAGATGTTGTTAATTATATTTTTGAAAATCAAGCACCTTCATTAAAGGCAATGGGATATAGTGAAAAGACTATTTGGACAATGTTAAAAGATGGTGCTGGTAAAAGTGATCTTCAATATTTAATAGATAAAAAACTTAAAAATAATCAAACAGCTCCTTATAGAAAAGTAAAAGGTTATCATTTAAAGAAAATGGAAGAATATATTGCACAATATAATACAGTTAAAGATTATAATTATGCTGTTAATATTGTGAACTATCCTTTTATTGTTTCAAGTAATGGACAAGCAAAAGTTAAATATAATATTGCAAATCCAGATGATTATTTAACACTTGTAAAAAAAGGTTTTTATTTAAATGATTATGAACCAAATGATTTAGTAGAATTAGATAGTAAATATGTAGCTCCTACATGTGATCATCCACAACTTAGAAAAGTAGCAGCAAATGCTTTAGTTAAAATGATTAAAGATGCTAAAAAAGAAGGAATGCATTTATTATTAAATAGTGGTTATCGTTCATATGAAGAACAAGAAAAAATCTATCAAGATACTGAACAAAAATACGGTGGTGCTTATGCTGCTGAATATGTAGCAACTCCAGGAGCGAGTGAACACCAAACAGGACTTGGAATTGATATGACAGCTCAAAGTGTTGTTGATAAACAAAGACTTGTCTTTGGAGATACAGTAGAATATAAATGGGTTGTTGAAAACTGTGCGAAGTATGGCTTTATTGTTCGTTTTACAGAAGGAACAGATGGTATTACAGGAATTTCTCATGAACCATGGCATTTACGTTATGTAGGTGTTAAAGTGGCTAAAGAAATTAAAGATCAAAACTGGACATTAGAAGAATATTGTTTATATAAAAACGTTATTCCAAAATTTAAGAAAGATTAAAAATCTAGAGTTTTCTCTAGATTTTTATATAGAGTGATTATGAAAACATTAATAACAACATTAAATTCAAAATTTATCCATAAATCATTAGCGTTAAGACTTCTTTATGTAGCTTGTAAAGATAATCATGATATTGATTTTAAAGAATATACTATTAAAGATGATTTAAATCATGTTGTAGATGATCTTTTATCAATGAATTTAGATGTTCTTTGTTTAAGTGTCTATATTTGGAATGTAGATTATATTCAAAAATTATGTCATTTATTAAAAGAAAGAAAACCTGAATTAAAGATTATTATTGGTGGACCAGAAGTAACTTATGAAATTGATCATTTTTTAGATGAATTTGAAATTGATTATATTATGGCTGGTGAAGGAGAAGTTGCTTTAAATCAATTACTTACGGCTTTAGAAAATAAGGAAGAAGTTAATCTTCAAGGTGTAAGTACGAAAGAACATCGAGATTCACGTTTGATTCCACCAGTTGATTTAAGTTATTTAGAAACATTGGAGTCTCCTTATTTATTAGAAAGAGACATGAAGGATATGAAAAATAGAATCTTGTATTTTGAAACAAGTAGAGGATGTCCTTATCAATGTCAATATTGTTTATCTTCATTAGAAAAAGGATTACGATTCTTTTCGATGGATTATTTAAAACAACAATTAAAAGCAATCTTAAATACAGATGTCAAAGTAATTAAGCTTTTAGATCGTTCATTTAATGCTAAAACAGAACATGCTTTAGAAATATTAGACTTTGTTTTTAAAAACTGTCATCCAGGTGTTCAATTACAATTTGAAATCAATGGGGATGTTTTAGATCAAAGAATCATTGATTTTATTAATGAAGAAGCACCTGATGGTTTACTTAGATTTGAAATAGGTATTCAATCAACATATGAACCAACAAATAAAGTTGTTCAAAGATATCAAAACTTTGAACGTCTTTGTGATGTTATTAGACAACTCCAACAAAATCACAAAATAGATTTTCATTTAGATTTAATTGCAGGTTTACCGCTTGAAAACTTACAAAGATTTTCAAAGTCATTTGATGATGTTTTTAGATTATATCCTAAAGAATTACAATTAGGTTTCTTAAAACTTTTAAGAGGAACAAGTTTAAGAAAAGAAGCTGATAAATATGGTTATATTTATGAAAAACATGCTCCTTATGAATTAATAGAAAGTCATGATTTATCTAAAGAAGATATTGAAAAAATCCATCTAGCTGAAGATATGTTACAAAAATATTGGAATTCAGGAAGAATGCCAATAACAATGAATAAAGTCTTAAGACAATGTAAGTCACCATTTTATTTCTTTTTAGATTTGGGTGAATTTTACCAAGCTCAACAATTTAAATTCTTTGGTTTTCAATTAGATGAATTATTTCAATATATCAATCTTTACTTAAAAGGACAATATGAGGATGAATTAATAGAGGACTATTTAAGATTATCCAAAGTTAAACCTAAAAAATGGTGGAAGACAAGAATTGATAATGAAAAAGAAATCAAACATCAATTAATAGAAAAATATCAATTAAATCAAGAAGATGTCTTTAGATATGGCATTGTTGAAAAATTAAAAGAAGATTATATTTTAGTAATCTATAAAAATTATCAAGTCCATGTAGAAAAATATCATATCTAATGAAATTAAATAAAAATTTCATTATACTATAGATTAGATAGGAGGCTTTGTATGATTAAAAGTATTAGAAAAAGAGATGGGCGTTTAGTTGACTTTGAAGTAGACAAAATTGCTGGAGCGCTTTATAAAGCCTTTAGTGCATGTTTTGATAAAGTAGAATTAAAGAAAGTATATGCTATTGCTCATGATGTAGAAAAAAGATTAGAGGAAAAAGAAAGTACTTTACCAACAGTGGAACTTGTTCAAGATACGGTTGAAGAAATTTTAATTGAAGAAGGCTATGTAAGAGTAGCTAAGGCTTATATTTTATATCGTGATAAAAGAAGTCGTTCTCGTGATATGAAATCTATTTTATTGGAAAGTATTGAAAATGAATCAAGTGATGATATTAATTTATTTGATATTTTTGAAAACTTGATGAATGATGCAATGGATAAAACTAGAAAAGAAGATCTTAAAAAAATTGTTAAACTTTTAAAAGAACTACATATTGATGAAGAAATCATCTATCAAAAAGTAGCGGAAACTTTTGCAATGACAGAAGAAACGTTAAAATCAGCTATAAAATAATAAAAGGAACGAGAGTTCCTTTTATTATTGCCAAACTTCTTCAGCTATTTCTTTAACAAGTTTGACCTTATTCCATTGTTCTTCTTTAGTAAGTAAATTTCCTTCTTCTGTTGAAGCAAAACCACATTGTGGAGACAATGCTAATTGATTTAATGGAACATATTTTTCTGCTTCATGAATACGTTTAATAATTTCATCTTTGTTTTCAAGTTTAGCATCTTTAGAAGTGACAAGACCTAAAATAACTTTTTGATTTTTAATATAACGAAGAGGTTCAAAGCCACCAGCACGTTCACTATCGTATTCTAAGAAGAATCCATCAACATGACAATTTCCAAATAAAGTTTTTGCAACTGGTTCATATCCACCTGAAGTAAACCATGTTGATCTAAAGTTACCTCTACAAATATGCATTGTAATAACCATATCATCAGGTTTAGCTTCTAAAGCAAGATTAATCAATTTTACATACTTTTTAGCAAGTTCATCTACATCGATCCCTCTTGACTTATAAACTTCTCTTTTTTCTTTTGAACAGAATTCTCCCCATGAAGTATCATCTAATTGAAGATAACGACAACCAGCTTGATAAAAAGTTTTAATAACTTTTTGATAAGCTAAAGCAATGTCCTTTAATAAAACATCATCATCTTGATATCTTTCAATAGGTTGATAATTTTCTTCTCTAATACAACAAATTAAATGAAGCATTGATGGAGAAGGGATACATTGTTTCACTTCTGTATCTCCTGATACTCTTTGCATAAATTTAAAATGTTTTAAAAATGGATGATCTTTTGGAAAATCAATTTGATCAACAATTTTTAATGTTTGACTTTTTGGTTGATGTCCTTTAAAAGCAATTGAAAAATGTTCAACAGATACTTTTTCTACTCCTTTTAAATCCCATAAAAAATCTAAATGCCAAAAGGCTCTTCTAAATTCACCATCAGTGACAGCTTTTAAACCAACTGCTTTTTCTTCATTTACAAGATTTTTGATAGATTTATTTTCAACTTCTTCTAATTGTTGAAGTGTTATTTTACCTAAAGCAAATTCTTCTCTTGCTTGTTTAATTTCTTTATCTCTTAAAAAACTTCCTACAATATCATATTTATAAGGTGCACTCATTTCTACTTCCTCCTTGAAACCTTATCTAAAGTATAAAAGTAACAAAGTGGATTGTAAAATACATAATAATTAATGTTGGATATAGTTTTAAACTATATCAAGAATAAAAAATAACAAGATTTCTCTTGTTATTTAATAAATAAGTTATTTAAGTACCAATCTTTTTCTTCTTGAGTTAAAGCATCTTTAATATGATCAAAAGCATATTGTTGATATTCATTAATTGTTTGAATTTCATGATTTGATAAATAATTTAAATCCAATCCTTTAATATCAAAAGGAACATAAGTAATTGGTTCAAATTTTAAGAATGTACCATATTCATTTTCAGTATGTTTCTCACATAAAAGTTCATTTTCATGTCTAATACCATGAGATCCTTCTACATAAACACCTGGTTCATCTGTAGTGATCATTCCTGGAACAATGCAAGCTTCATGACCATATAAGCTTTTTGGACGAATACCATTAGGTCCTTCATGAACATTTAAGAAGTGTCCAACACCATGTCCTGTACCACAACGATAATCTAAATCATAATCATAGATAACACCACGAGCTAAAATATCTAAGTTAGCGCCAGTTGTTACACCTTCAATAAAATGTGCATTTTGTAATCTAAACATTGCTTTTAAAGCAATTGTGAAGTCTTTTCTTTCTTCTTGAGTCATTTCACCTAGAACAAATGTTCTAGTAATATCTGTTGTTCCTGTTAAGTATTGTCCACCACTATCAATTAATAATAAATGTGAAGCTTCTACTTTAGAATATTGTTTTTCTGTTGGATGATAGTGCATTAAAGCAGCATTTTCACGATAAGCACAAATTGTTGTAAAAGAAATATCTTTGAAATTTGGTTGTTGTTTTCTAAATTCTAAAAGTTTATTAGAAATAGAAAGTTCATCCATGTCAATCTTTCCTACATTTGTTTTTAACCAATACATAAATTTAGTAACAGCAATACCATCATGTAAATGAGCATCTTTTGTTGCTTTGATTTCTGTTTCATTTTTAATTGATTTAAGTAATTGACTTGGGTTTGTTTGATCAATGATATTTTCTTGATGAATATGACTCACTAAAGCATAGTTAACAGATTTAGTATCTAATAATACTTTTCCTTCAATATGTTTAATATCTTCATAAATATCAAAATAATCTCTAACTTCAATTTGATCTTTTAATAATTCGTCAATCACTTCTTGTTTAACGGCTTCTTTTCTTAAATATAAAGTAGCTCCTTGTTGATCGATTAAAGCATAAGCTAAAGCAACAGGATTACATAAAACATCATTTCCACGAATATTAAAGATCCAAGCAATATCATCTAAAGTTGTCACTAAATGATATTTAGTGTCTTTCATTTCTTTTCTAATAATCTCTAATTTTTCTTTTCTAGAAATACCACAATATTTTGTATCATATAAATAAACTTCTTCATGAGAAAGTTCAGGACGGTTATCCCAAATAAGGTCTACAAGATCTTCATTGGCTTTAATAACATTTGTAAATTGACATTCATGAAAAGGCATAACACGTCCATCGAAACCTATCGTATCTTGAGGATACTTTTCAATATATTCTTTAATTGTAGGAACACCTGGTGTACGCATTTTCATTAATTCAATACCACTTCCAGCAAGTTCTTTTTCTGCCTGAATAAAATATCTACCATCTGTCCATAGATAAGCTTCGTCTTGTCTAACAATAAGAGTTCCTGCCGAACCGCTAAAACCAGACATATAGTGGCGTGCTTCAAAGTAACTTCCAACATATTCGCTTTGATGAAAATCATTGGTAGGAATGATGTATAAATCTATTCCTTTTTCTTTCATGATTTCTCTTAATTTTGTAATTCTTTGTTTTATCATAATTACCTCCATAACTACTTTATTTTAACACTTACTTCATCAAATTGAAAGGCGCGTTTTTTAGCAACTTTTTTCTTGAAAATGGCATAAGGAATAGGGGTTAGGGGACTATACAAATGTACAAATTTGTCTATTGACAAATGTTGAAAAGGGGGAGTAAAATAACGAGCGAAATAAAAGATAGGGTATGTATTGAAAGCGCCACATCTCTAAGAAGTGACACTAAACACAAGGTGATGACGGTGTTTTTGTTTTACATAAATTATTTTTTAAAGAGGTTTGTTGATAATTCTTTATAGAAATGCAATAAAATTATCATTGAAAGCGATTTTAGTGGTTTTATTTGTTGAATTTTAAAAGAATGAGAGTACAATAATCCTCGACAAGAAGAAGGGGGAAAATAAGATGGATGATATTATTCAAAAGTTAATAGAATTCGATCGCCAATGCGTAGAAAAAGTAGAACTTGCGAAGAAGAAAAAAGCAGATGCTCAATCAAACATGATGTCGCAAAAGTCTACAATTTATAGCGAATATATTGATAGTCAACAAGATCAAGTTGAAAAACATAAACAAGACTTGTTGGACAAAAATAAAGAAGAAGCACAGTTACAAGAAAATGAATTTCATAAATCAATGAAAAATATGGAAGATTTATTTACTCAAAATAAAGATAAATGGGTAGATGAAATCTTTACAAGATGTACTAAATAGAAGGTGTAAAGATGTCTTTATCTTCAAATGCCTTATGTGCAAAAGCAAAAGCAATGTATGGAGGACGTTTGAATAAGAATGTTTATCTTGATTTAACAAGAAAACAAACAATTAGTGAAGTTGTTTCTTATTTAAAATCTCAAACAAGTTATGCCGATGCTTTACAAGACATTAATATTAGACATGTTCATCGTGGTCAAATAGAAGATTGTTTAAATCAAGAGTATTATCATCGTTGTGCAAAATTGATGAAATATGCGCCTAAATCTGATGAAAGCTTTTATCTATTTGAAATTATGGGTGTAGAAATTAATTTAATTATTGATAAAATTGCTTCTTTACAAGCAAAGGAACATTATAGTTTTAATTTATCTATTCCTACTTATTTAGCGAAAAAAACAAGTTTTAATATTGATGGATTAGTTAACATTGAATCATTTAAAGATCTTTTACAATATCTTTCAAAAACAGGATATTATAAAGTTCTTAAAGAATTTGATTTCTCTGTTTCATTTGATATTAAAGAAGTTCATATGTGCTTACAATCACTTTATTATGAAAAAATTGTAGAAACGATAAAAAAACATTTCAAAGGAAGTGTTCAAAAAGACTTATTAAATATTCTCTATACATCTATTGAATTAAAGAATATTACAAAAATCTATCGTTATAAACAATATTTCCATGAATCAGAAGATTCAATCAGAAATTCACTCTTTTTACAATATTCAAGATTGCCAAAAGATATGATGAATCGTTTAATTAGTGCAAGCGGTCCTAAAGAAGTCTTATCTTTATTATCAACTTCTAAATATAACTTCTATATAGATGATAAAGAATTTGCCTATATTGAATATTATGCAGATAGTATTCAATATAATATTGCAAAAAGATATATGCGTTTTTCAAACAGTGCACCACTTGTTTATATGACTTATAGTATTTTACAAAGAATTGAAATAGATAACTTGAAGCATATTGTTGAAGGTATTCGTTACAATCAACCTGTTTCAAAAATTGAAAATACATTGATCTATGCATAGGAGGGGAAAAATGATTAAGAATACACATTTATATAACATTGTTTTCTCTAGAGATGATTATATGGAAGTTTTGATGAAGCTTGAAAATCATCAAGATTCTATTTATCCAGTTAAAGCGAAGAAAGTGATTTCTAATTTAGATCATGCAACTTCTATGGAAGATAGAAATCCATATAACGAAGTATTAGACGAACTTTATAATGTCATGGATGTCTTAAATATCGAAAGAGTTGATAGACCTGTTCAAAGTGCGTTTTTAAATGTTCGTGAAATTTTAGATTATATTTCAGAAATTCATCAAAAATTAGATGATATTAATGAAATTAAAAGAGGAATAAAAAAAGATTATTATGAAAATCAAGAAGCAATTGAATTAATTTCATGTTTGAATCGTGATCGTATTTCGATTGATGATATTCATGAATTAAAATATGTTGCTTTAAGATTTGGTAAATTGCCTTTATCACAAATTGAAAAAATCAAATATTTTGATAGTTATCCATTTATTTATCAAGAATTATCACATACAGATCAATTCGCATGGATTGTTTATGGTGGGGTTGAACATGGTATTGGTGAAATTGATAACATTTTCTCTTCAATGAATTTTGAAGAAGTAAAACTTCCAAAATTTGCTCATGGTAAAATGGAAGAAGCAGTTGCTGAATTAAAGGCTGAAAATAAAACAATGGAAGCTTATCTTCAAGAACTTGATCAACGTATTGAAAAAGTAAGAGAAGATAACGAAGAACAATTATTAGGTGACTTCTGGAAAGCTTATCGTTTAAAAGAATTATATAAAAAAGGTAAATATGTTGTTGATTTAAAAACAAAAGCAGCAATTTATGCTTTTAGTTCATTCAGTAAAGATGAGCTAGAAGGAATTGTGAGTGTTCCAGGAATTACTGTTCATGAACTTCCTATTGATACATATCAAGATCAAGGTGTTGAAGGTCCTGTATATGTTGAAAATAATCCATTTTTCCAACCATTTGAATGTTTATTTACATTTAAACCAGGGGAAAAATTTGATCCGACTATTTTAGCTGGACTTGTGATGATGATTTCAGCACTTGTTTTAGTTGGTGATTTAGGAGTAGGTATTTTATGTATCTTATTATCACTTATTTTCAAAGGTAACATCGGTAAGTTACTACAACGTGTAGGAGCTGCTTTTACAATTGGAGGACTATTAAGTGGAACAGTCTTCTATAGTATGTCACTTTATAACCCAATTATTTCTATTGGTACAAATTATGCTGCACAAATTGGATTATTCTTCGCTATCAATATTGCTGTCGTATTAGTTTGTAGCTTAGTGAAAAAAGTGACAAAAAAATCAATA
Source organism: Bacteroidaceae bacterium (assembly GCA_963618275.1). GTDB lineage: Bacteria > Bacillota_I > Bacilli_A > Erysipelotrichales > Coprobacillaceae > Faecalibacillus. Next base: position 16,580 of record CAVESC010000026.1, on the reverse strand, counting down.
AAGAGTAAAGGGGGACTGTCATGGCAATAGCAAAATTAAACTTAGTTAGTCTTGATTTTGATAAAGAAAATTGTAATGATGTATTACTTGAACTTTATCAAAGAGATGATTTTCATCCCGAGCTAGCAAGTAAGTTTACGGATAGTGTTGCTGGTCTTTCAGCTTACAACAATGACAATCTTTATGAAGAATTGTTGTCAAGAATTGAAGAAATGAAAGCGAAGTATCATTTCGAAATTCCTGAAGTTGAAACAGATTCGCAACTCAATGTATTTAGAGCTAAAGAATTTTTAGATGATTTATTTTTAGATATTGACCGTATTGATGCTGTTAAAAAAGAATTGGCAAAAATGATTGAAGAAAATGATGAAGCTATCATCACATTAAAACACGTTGAAGGTTCAAATATTGACTTTGATCAATTATTCGGAACAAGATATTTAAAAATAAGATTCGGTAAACTTCCACTCAATAATGAAGGAAAGTTAGGTTATTATGAAACCTTACCATTTGTTTATAAAATGTTTGAAAGAGATGATAAATATGTATGGTGTATGTATATGACAACACCTACAGATGCTCCTGAAGTGGATAATGTATTCACATCGCTTTATTTTGAAAAAATTCATATTCCTGAATTTGTTCATGGTTCATGTGAATTAGCTGAACAAGAAATTCAAAATGAATCTGATTCAGCTAAGCAATATAGCCAAGATTTACAAAGTAGAATTGATAAAGCAATTTCAGAAAATATGGAAGAATTAACACGTATTTATAGTATTGCGAAGAAATTAAATTCGGTTTATGCAATGCAAAAATACATTGTTAAATTAGGTGATAAATTAAATGTTCATGGATTTGTCCCTAAGAGTGATTTAGATAACTTCAAAAACACTTTTGAAAGTATTGATGGTGTTAAACTTGAAGTTTTACCTGCTACATCTGATGTACGTCTAGAACCACCAACAAAACTTAAGAACTCATGGTTTGCAAGACCATTTAGAATGTTCGTTGAAATGTATGGTGTGCCTCGTTACAGTGATGTAGATCCAACATTATTAGTTGCTATTTCATATACATTATTATTTGGTATCATGTTTGGTGACTTAGGACAAGGTATTATTCTTTCTTTAGTAGGCTTAGTCGCTGAAAAGAAATTTAAATTAAAATTAGGTGGCGTGGGAGTTCGTTTAGGTATTTCCAGTGCAATCTTCGGTGTATTCTTTGGTTCATTCTTTGGAAATGAAGAAATCTTATCTGAATATTTCAAAGGTTTCTCATTCTTTAATGCAATGTCACCAGAAAATACAATGACTTTATTAATGGCTGCCATTGGATTAGGTATTGTTTTAATTCTTGTTTCAATGACATTCAATATTGTTTTGAACTTTAAAAAGAAAAATATGGGTGAAGCAATTTTAAGTCAAAATGGTTTATGTGGGGTTACATTCTATGTAGCTGTAATTGGTGCAGCACTTGGAATGCTTACAGGAAAACATTTTGTAAATATTTTCTATATTTTAATTTTAATTGTGTTACCACTTATCTTAATGTTCTTAAAAGAACCATTAATTAGAAAATTAGAAGAACATGGTGAAATGTTCCCAAATGGTTTTGGAGCATTCTTCGTAGAAGGATTCTTCGAATTATTCGAAGTAGTCTTATCATTTATTACAAACACAATGTCATTCTTGCGTGTCGGGGGATTCGTTTTATCACATGCTGGTATGATGCTTGTTGTTTATACTCTTGCTGAAATGGTAGGAGGATTTGGTGAAATCATCGTCTTGATTTTAGGAAACGTTTTCGTAATGTGTCTTGAAGGATTGATTGTTGGTATTCAAGTATTACGTCTTGAATTCTATGAAATGTTTTCACGTTATTATGAAGGAAATGGAATTCCATTTAAAACTATTAAGGAAGATTAAATTCAAGGAGGAAATTTATTATGACAGTATTAGAAATTTTATTACCATTATTTGCAGTAGTTTTATTAACATTACCATTAATTAAAGTATTTACAGGAAAAGTATCAGCTCAAAGCGCTAAAAGAAGATTAGGTGTTCATATCAGTGGTTTCGCTGGTGCAGTAGTTTTATGTTTATTAGTTGCTATGTCTAATTCAAGTGTATTTGCAGCAGGTGAAGTTGCTACAATCACTGGTACAATCGCTCAAGGTTTAGGATTCTTAGCAGCATCTTTATCAACTGGTTTCTCTGCTTTAGGTGCAGGTATTGCCGTTGCAGCAGCAGCTCCAGCAGCTATCGGAGCTTTCTCTGAAAATGAAAAGAACTTTGGTAAATCATTAATCTTCGTTGCCTTAGGTGAAGGGGTTGCAATCTATGGTTTATTAATCTCTATCTTAATCATCAACAAAATCTAATTTAGAGAGTGATTTTTTATGAAATTTTATTTAATAAGTGACAATGTCGATACTGAAATGGGTTTAAGACTTGTCGGTATCGAAGGAGAAGTTGTTCATAAAAGACGTGATTTTCTTGAAGTTTTGGAAACAAAAATGAAAGATAGATCCATAGGTGTGATTTTAATTACAACGAAATTAATTGAATTAGCTCCTGATGTTATTTCTGAAATAAAATTAAAACAACAAAAACCATTGCTTGTAGAAATTCCAGATAGACATGGAAATTCTAAAATTGGTGAAACGATTGATAGATATGTTTCAGAAGCAATCGGAGTTAAGTTATAGGAGAAAGTGCTATGCAAAAAAAAGATCAAGTCTTTCTTTATATCAAAGATGAAATTGAAAAAATTTCATCTGCTGAAGAAAAAGAAATTTTAGATGAAGCAAAAGCAATTGAACAAGAAGCTTATAACCAATTAAGAGGTGAAGCTGAAATTGATGCCAAACATCAATTAGATAAAGAATTAGCAGAAATTTCTTCTAAAGCAAGTATTGAAGCTTCAGCTCAATTAGAAGAAAGACTAAAAAAATTAGTTGAAAAAAGAGAAGAATATGTTAATACGATTTTTACAGAAGTAAAAAATAAACTTGTTGAATTTGTGAACAGTTCTGATTATTTTGAATATCTTACAAGTCATGTAAAAGCAGTAAGTGATGAATATCAAATGACTGATTGTGTTTTATATGTAAGAAAAGATGATTTAAAATATGCAGATGATTTAAAGAAAGCGTATGCTTTACCAATTGAAGTTGAAGAAGGTCAACAAATTCAATTAGGTGGGTTCATTATTGAAAATAAAGCAACAAATGTTGTAGTAGATGAATCATTAGATTCAAATTTAGAAGGTCAAAAAGATTGGTTCTATAAGACTTCTGGATTGATGATTAAATAGGGGGATTAAAGATGAGTGAAAATGTAATTTATTCTATTAATGGTCCCGTTGTTAAAGTAAAAAATGCCAAAGACTTTTCAATGTTAGAAATGGTTTATGTTGGTCATGCTAAATTAATGGGTGAAGTTATCTCAATTTCTAAAGATTTAACAACTATCCAAGTATATGAAACAACAACTGGTTTAAAACCAGGAGAACCTGTTATTTCTACAGGATCACCAATTTGTGTTACATTAGGTCCTGGTATTTTAAGAAATATCTTTGATGGGATTGAACGTCCATTAAAAGCAATTGCTGAACAATCAGGTGCTTTTATTGAAGCTGGAAGTGATGTTGATTCACTTGATGTTGAAAAATTATGGGACGTTACAATGAAAGTAAAAGTGGGAGATGTTTTAAAAGGTGGAGACATCTATGCAACATGTCCTGAAACAGATTTAATTGAACACAGATGTATGCTTTCACCACTATTAAGTGGTAAAGTTGTTGAAGTAAAAGAAAATGGTCAATATAAAATCAATGATGTCGTTATGAAAATTGAAGATGAACATGGTCAAATTCATGAATGTACATTATGTCAAAAATGGCCAATCAAACAAGCACGTCCTACTTTAGAACGTTTACCAATTTCTATTCCTTTAGTAACAGGACAACGTGTTATCGATACATTATTCCCAATCGCTAAAGGTGGAACTGCTGCTATTCCAGGTGGTTTCGGTACTGGTAAAACAATGACACAACACCAAATCGCTAAATGGTGTGATGCTGACATTATTATTTATGTTGGTTGTGGAGAACGTGGAAACGAAATGACTCAAGTTCTTGAAGAATTTAGTGAGTTAATTGACCCTAAGAGTGGTAAACCATTAACTGATAGAACTGTCTTAATTGCTAATACTTCAAACATGCCAGTTGCGGCACGTGAAGCAAGTATTTATACAGGAATTACTTTAGCTGAATATTATCGTGATATGGGATATCACTGTGCAATCATGGCCGATTCTACTTCACGTTGGGCAGAAGCGTTACGTGAAATTTCTGGTCGTCTAGAAGAAATGCCAGCTGAAGAAGGATTCCCAGCTTACTTACCATCACGTTTATCTCAATTCTATGAACGTGCTGGATATATGAAAACTTTAAACGGACAAGAAGGTTCTGTATCTATCATTGGTGCCGTATCACCACAAGGAGCAGACTTCTCAGAACCAGTTACTCAAAATACAAAACGTTTCGTAAGATGTTTCTGGGCCTTAGATAAAGCCTTAGCTTACGCACGTCACTATTTCGCAATTAACTGGACTCAATCTTATAGTGATTATGTTTATGATCTTGAAAAATGGTATGATCAAAATGTTGGTTCTAACTTTGTTAGTGATCGTCAACAACTTTCATTCATTCTTGCTGAAGAATCAAGATTAAATGAAATTGTTAACTTAATGGGACCTGATGTTTTACCTGAAGATCAAAAATTAGTGATGGAAATTGCTAAAGTGGTTCGTGTTGGTTATTTACAACAAAATGCCTTCCATAAGGATGATACATACGTACCACTTGCTAAACAATTAAAGATGATGGATGTTATCTTATATTTAAATAAAAAATGTCAAGAAGCTGTTGCTCAAGGTAAAGTTGTTCGAGCAATTAGTGAAACTGGTATTTTTGAACAATTAATTAAAATGAAATATGATATTCCTAATGATCATATTGAAAAATTAGATACTTATTATCAAGATATTGATAATGCATTAAAATCTGTAGCGTAGGAGGAAATAAAAATGGCACTACAATATGTAGGATTAAATGAAATCAATGGATCATTAGTCGTTTTAGATCACGTAAAAGGTGCCTCTTACGACGAAATGGTTGAAATTCAATTAAAAAATGGTACAACACGTTCTGGACGTGTTGTCCAAATTGAAGGTGAAAAAATCGTTGTCCAAGTATTTGAAGGAACAAATGATTTATCACTAGAAAATACAAAAACTAAATTATTAGGTAGACCAATGGAATTACCTGTTTCTAAAGAAATTTTAGGACGTGTCTTCAATGGTGCTGGTAGACCAATTGATGGTTTAGGTGAAATCTATGCTGAAGAAATGATGGATATCAATGGTTTACCATTAAACCCAGTAAGCCGTGTTTATCCACGTAACTACATCAATACAGGTATTTCATCAATTGACTGTCTTGCTACATTAATTCGTGGACAAAAATTACCAATTTTCTCTGGTTCAGGTTTACCACATGACCGTTTAGCTGTACAAATCGTTAAACAAGCAAAAGTTGCTGATGAATCAGGAAAAGGTTTCGCCATTGTCTTTGCAGCAATGGGTGTTACAAATGACGTTGCTAACTACTTTAAACGTAGCTTTAAAGAAGCTGGTGTTATGGAAAGAGTTGTTATGTTCTTAAACTTATCAAACGATCCAATCATCGAACGTACATTAACTCCACGTTGTGCTTTAACAGCTGCTGAATATTTAGCTTATAAACAAAATATGCACGTATTAGTTATCTATACAGATATTACTTCATATTGTGAAGCGTTACGTGAATTCTCTTCAAGTAAAGGAGAAATTCCTGGACGTAAAGGTTACCCAGGTTACTTATATTCTGACTTAGCTTCTTTATATGAAAGAGCTGGTATTATTAAAGGGGCAGAAGGTTCTGTAACTCAAATTCCAATTTTAACAATGCCTAACAATGATATTACTCACCCAGTTCCTGACTTAACTGGATATATCACTGAAGGACAAATTACTTTATCTCCTGAATTAAACTCAGCAGGTATCTATCCACCAGTTGATGTTTTACCATCACTTTCACGTTTAATGAAAGATGGTATCGGGGAAGGATATACACGTGGGGACCATCAAGATATTGCAAACCAATTATTTGCATGTTACGCTCACGTACAAGATGTTAAATCATTAACATCAGTTATCGGTGAAGATGAATTATCTCCATTAGATAAACAATATTTATCATTTGGTAAATTATTTGAACAACATTTCTTAAATCAAGGTTTTGATACAAATAGATCAATTGAAGAAACATTAGATTTAGGATGGGATTTAGTTTCAGTCTTACCTAGAGAAGCACTAGATCGTTTGGATAACAAATTGTTAGATGAACATTATGATCATGATAGAGCTATGAAACGTTTCCATATTAAAGAAAAAGCAATCATCAAAGAATTACAAGAAGCAGGTGATTAGTTATGGCTTTAAAAGTTGTTCCAACAAAAGGGAATTTAATTTCTACAAAGAAACAATTACAATTAGCTGTTCTTGGATATGATTTGTTAGATAAGAAAAGAAACGTTCTTATTAAAGAAATGATGTCATTATTAGATGACGTTAAAATGGTCAGAGATGAAATTACTGAAGCCTATCAAAATGCATATGATGCTTTGCAAGAAGCTAATATTTCTTTAGGATTAATTAGTGACTTAGTCACAGCAACACCTATTGATTATGGAATCAGTATTGCCTATAGAAGTGTTATGGGTGTGGAAATTCCTAAAATTACTTATCATAAACAATCAATGGTATGTAGTTATAATATGGATCGTTCTAATTCAAAAGTAGACTATGCTTATGAGTGTTTCTATCGTGTTAAAGAATTAACAGTTGTTTTAGCTGAAGTTGAAAACTCTGTTTATCGTTTAGCAAATACAATTAGAAAAACTCAAAAACGTGCGAATGCCTTAAAAAATATTTCAATTCCACGTTTTGAAGAAACAATTAAATTTATTAGTGAATCTCTTGAAGAAAAAGAACGTGAAGAATTTTCAAGACAAAAAGTTATAAAAAATCAAAAGCATTAATTAATTTTAATGCTTTTTTTGCAAATTATAAAAAAATTAACACGCTAATAAAAAAATATGATATTATTATGCTGTTGAATTATTAAATAATCAAAGAAGGTGTAAATATGAGTATTGAAATTAAAGGAGTCATCATTGGAGAGGGAAAACCTAAAGTATGTGTTCCTATTGTAGAAAGCAATGATGAAGCAATTCTAAATAAATTAAAAGAATTTAATGAATTAGAAGTAGATATGATTGAATTAAGAATAGATTTTTATGAAAATATTCATCAAGAAGATGCATTAAGAAATTTATTTTTAAACATTGCTGCCTTACAAATACAAAAACCAATTATTCTAACGATTCGTACAGCTGCTGAAGGTGGAGAAGTTGAAATTGATCCAAAAGATTATTTCAATGTTTATAAATTGGCAGTGGAAGCAAATGCATTTGATATATATGATGTAGAACTAGCGTTAGGAACAAATATGGCTATTGAATTAAGAACACTTATTCATGATGCTGGTAAATATATGTTAATGTCAAGTCATAACTTTGATAGAACGCCTGAAGTAGATTCATTGATGCAAAAATTTAGATCTATGGATTCTTTAGAAGCTGATATTATGAAAGTTGCAGTAATGCCAGAAGATTATCAAGATTTATTAAATCTTCTTTCATTTACTGTTCAAGCAAAAAATGAGTATACTCAAAAACCAATTGTCACAATGTCTATGTCAGCTATTGGTCTTACTTCACGTTTAGTTGGTGAACAATTTGGCAGTGCAATTACTTTTGCTTCTGTAGGAAAAGCAAGTGCTCCAGGACAAATTGATTATCAAGAATTAAATCAAGTATTAGATATTATTCATAAAAATACTCAAGAAGCCTAGGCTTCTTGATTTTTTATACATATAATAAAGTGGTGAGATTATGAAAATAGATGCAAAAACTTTAGAAAAACTTGTTTGGATTATTTATAAACGTTTCTTTATAGAAAAAGGGAAATTAAAAGATATCCAAATAAAAATAGATCAATATATTCAAATAAGAATGGTTTTAGTTTATAAAGGAATAGAAACAAAGATACAAATAGATGCTAGACCTTATGTCAATGAAGATATTATTATTGATAGCCAAGGAAGTATTAGATATGGTTTTTTAAAACTTAATTATGCTAAAATGTTACAAGAATGGGTTAAAGACATTCCTCAAGTAACAGTAAATAATACACAAATAAAAGTAAAAAACGAATACCTACAAGATATTCGTTTAAATAATCAAGAAATAGAATTAGAACTTTATTAGAGTTCTAATTCTACATGATATATTTTCCCCCACATATAAATTTGATAAAAATAAGCAAGAAGTTGTGGTCCCATCATTAATTGTCCAAACCATGGAACTTCAATACTTTCACTATTTTCAATAAAGTGTTTAAGTTTTTTAATATCAAAGAGTTGATAGAGGATATTGTTTTTATCATTAAGTGTTTCTAAGAGAAGATTTTTGATATAGGTAAGGAAAAATGGGGAATGGGTTTTAGGATAAGGATTTTTCTTACGGTTATAGATTTCTTGAGGAAGGAAGTCTTTGAAAGCATCACGTAGAAGGGCTTTTTCTTGTTGATTTTTAAACATATAGCTCCAAGGGACATTATAGATATATTCAACAATTTCTTTTGAAGCGAAAGGAACACGTAATTCAACGGCATTGTACATGGATTGACTGTCACTACGTGTTAAGAGGGTTTGCATAAACCATTCAAGATTTAAATAAATCATTTTTCTTTTATTAGTATCATAGAAACTTTGATCGAGGTAATCTATTTCATTAAGAGATTGATAATATTTGTTTTGAACATATTCTTTAATGTTCAATTTTTTTATATTTTCATTTAAAAGTTCTAATCTTTGATCAATATCCCTAATCCAAGGAAATGCATCCAAACTATAAAGTTCTTTTTTATAAAACCAAGGATAACCCCCAAATATTTCATCAGCACATTCACCAGATAAGACAACTTTATGATGTCTTTTAATTTCTTTACAAAATAATAGAAAACTAGAATCAATATCAGCCATTCCAGGAGCATCTCTAGCCATTAAACTTTGTTTTAAGAAAATAATCAGATTCTTTTGTGATAAAACAACATTATTATGATGACTATGATAATGATTGACCATTAAATCAATATAGTCACTATCTTTTGTTAGTTGGTAATCATAAGGTTGGAAATATTTATCTTGGTCTAAATAATCAATACTATAAGTTGATAGATGATTAATATATTGACTGCTAACAGCTGTAATAATGCTAGAATCTAATCCTCCTGATAACATACAAGAAATAGGGACATCACTTAATAATTGTCTTTGAATACTTTTATTTACAAGATAGCGGACATCTTGAACAGTTTCTTCATAACTTTTTAAATGAGCCTTTTTTTGAAGAGACCAATATCTTTCAATCACTAACTGTTCACCATCAAAACATAAGTAATGAGCAGGTCTTAAACTATAAATATCTTTATAAAGAGTACTTCCTGGTGAAAGACTAGGGCCTAAACCTAAAAGTTCTTTAATTCCTGTTTTATCCACTACACATTTACCAATGTACATTAAGATAGCTTTAATTTCACTAGCAATAACTAAATCATGATTATTTAAATAATAAAAGAGAGGTTTGACGCCTAATTGATCACGACAAGCAAAAATCTTATTTTCATAATAAATCACAAATGAAAATATTCCCTCTAACATATTTAAACATTTTTCTTTATAAGCAATAAAGCTAACAAGTAAAACTTCACTATCACTTTGACTATAAAAATGAAATCCTAAATCAATCAAATGCTTTTTCAATTCATTCATATTATAAATCTCACCATTAAAAATAATGCGATAAGTGATATTTTGATAAGTATATTCAAAAGGTTGTTTTCCGCCTTTTAAATCAATAATAGAAAGACGACAATGTCCTAATAAAACATGTTGATCAAAGTATGTTCTAGAATCATCAGGTCCACGATGATCTAATAGGCGTAACATTTTATTAAACTTACCGCAATCATCTAAGACATTTCTTTGTTGATTATATAAACATAAAATTCCACACATCATTATTCACCCTGTACACTATATGACATAAAAAAAAGAATATGAAAAAAACAGTCCAAAAGACTGTTTTTAACTATTCCTTATCTTTCTTTTCACTTACAACTTCTTTTAAAGTAGTAGCTAATCCTGCAATTCCTTGTAATTCACTTGGAATAATGATTTTAGTAGCATCACCTTTAGATAAGTTTTCTAAAGCTTTAAAACCTTGTAAAGTGACATAAGCTTGATCTGGATGAGCTTCATTAATATAAGTAATCCCTTTAGCTTGAGCTTCATAAACTAAACGTAAAGCTTCAGCTTGACCTTCAGCTTTAGCAATGGCTGCTTCTTTTTCAGCTTCTGCTCTTAAGATTGTAGATTGTTTATCCCCTTCAGCATTTAAGATAGCAGCAGTTTTCTTACCTTCAGCTTGTAAAATAGCTTCACGTCTTTCACGTTCTGCACGCATTTGTTTTTCCATTGCTTCTTGAATATCACGAGGAGGAATAATATTTTTAACTTCTACACGGTGAACTTTAATTCCCCAAGGATCAGTAGCTTCATCAAGAATGCTTCTCATACGTGAATTAATAATATCACGAGATGTTAAAGTTTCATCTAATTCCAAATCACCAATAATATTACGTAATGTTGTAGCTGTTAAGTTTTCAATAGCGTTAATTGGACGATCAACACCATATGTGAATAAACGAGGATCTGTAATTTGATAATAAACAACAGTATCGATTTGCATTGTAACATTATCTTTAGTAATAACAGGTTGAGGTGCGAAGTCAACAACTTGTTCTTTTAATGATACTTTATTAGCAACACGATCTAAAAATGGTACTAAGACATGAAGTCCAACGCTACAAGTACGATTATAAGCCCCAATTCTTTCAACAACATATGCTTTTGATTGAGGAACAATACGAATTGAAAAAGCAACTATACTTACAATAATAAGTATAATAATGATAATAAAAACCAAAGTAATAATATTCATCTTTTTTCTCCTTTATTTATTAATTTTTTTAACCACGAGATGAGCACCTTCTACAGCAAGAATTTCACAATAATCTCCTTCTTCTAAAGTAGAATTATCTACACTAGAAGCTGACCATTCCATAGAAAGTACTTTAACTTCTCCTCTTGTATCGGCATCAATTCTTTTTAAAACAAGTCCGTGTTGACCAATAACACGATCATAATTTGTACTGACTGTTTGCGTTTTTAAATATCTTTTAGCAAGAGGTCTACTAACTCCAATACAAATAACACTTAAAATAACAAAGATAATAATTTGAATTGTTTGATTTAAACCTAAAGCATAGGCAATTAAAGCACCGATTCCTCCAAGGGTAAACCAGATACTTACTAAATCAATTGTAATAAGTTCAACAATAGCAGATACAATTGTAATACCTAGCCATATCCATAACATCATGATCTATCCCTCCCTTATAGATTAACTGTTAATATTTGATGAACAACATCAAAATTTGCAGGATATTTAAGACCTTGTTTATCACTTAAATCTAAATGATATTCTCGTGCAAGGTTTTCAATAAAATTCTTATTAGAAACACGCCCATAACTTTTACCAATAGAAATACGGTGAAGTTGGTCGCTTGGGTAAAGACCCTCATCGATTGCTGTTTTATCAACAGGCTTGATTCCTAATAAATTATTTTCTTTATCAATACCTAATAATACATATTGAACATTTTCAAAATGTTTACAGGCAGCGGTATTTAATGTGAGATTTGTACTATAAATAGTTACTGTTTTCTTTGAAATTTCGTTTGTTGACCATACAAATGCCATCGTTATCATCCTTTCTAAAATTATTATATTATATTTATTATTTTTGTTCAAGATTAATTATTATTAATATTATTTATCTCTCATCACATTACTTTCCATTCAAAAATAATTGATGTATAATTGAGAAATAAATAGAAAACATTATAAATAGAAAAGGTGAAACAATGAAAAAATTAAAAAAAATTTTATTAATTATTTTATTATTAGTACCATTAGTAGGTTGTCAAAAACAAAAAAATGAATGGAAAGAAACATATCATTTAACTTATTTTTATTTAAAAGATTGTTCAAATTGTCAATACTTCAAAAAGAATGTTATTCCAGCAATCAAAAAGGAATTTGGAACACATATGAAAATCAAAGCTTATGATATGGATGATGAAAAAACATTAGATGAAATGAAAGCAAGTTATCAAAGTCATATTGATCAAATTATTGATTTTAATGAAGATGATTATGGTTATGGACCAATGGTCTTTTTAGAAGGTTATATGGCCATTTTAGGTGCAGGTAATGAAGATGATTATGTTGAACATCTTGTTAATGCTATTAAAGGTGAAAAGCTTAATGAGGCTGCTGAAATAGAAACCTATTATTTAAAAGATGGAAAGGTACAAAAATCTTAAAATCTGTTATCAATTGAAAAAGAATATGTTAAACTTGAAAGAGAATATAAAGGAGGTAGTGTTATGGCAACACCACATAATCAAGCTAATAAAGGAGATATCGCAAAAACTGTCTTAATGCCAGGAGATCCTTTACGTGCAAAATATTTAGCAGAAACTTATTTAGAAAATGTAAAACAATTTAATGCGACAAGAAATATGTTTGGCTATACTGGAACTTATAAAGGAAAAGAAGTTTCTATTATGGGTTCGGGTATGGGAATGCCAAGTATTGGTATTTATAGTTATGAATTATTTAACTTTTATGATGTAGAAAATATTATTAGAATTGGATCTTGTGGATCTTTTAAAGAAGAAGTTCATTTAAGAGATATTATTATTGTTCAAGGAGCTTGTACAGATTCTAATTATGCACATCAATTTGAAGTACCAGGAACTTATTCAGCTATTTCGGATTATGGTTTATTAGAAAAAGCTGTAGAAAGAGCAAAAGCAAAGAATCTATCTTATCATGTAGGAAATATCTTATCTTCTGATATCTTCTATCATGCTGATAATAAAGCTGATAAATGGATCAAAATGGGATGTTTAGCAACAGAAATGGAATCATATGCTTTATTCGCAAATGCAGCTTATGCTGGTAAAAAAGCATTAACTTTATTAACTGTTTCAGATTCATTAGTAACAAATGAAGAAACAACAGCAGAAGAAAGAGAAAAAACTTTCACAGCAATGATGGAAGTTGCTTTGGAGATTGCATAGGTGTTAACAAAATTTGCATTTTTTGATTTTGATGATACTTTGATTCATGGAGATTCTGGTGGAAAACTTTTAAAATACTATTTAAAAAAACACCCACTATCTGTTTTTAAATTATTAAAAGTGGTTTATCATTATGCATTATATTTATTAAAGATAGAACCACTTAATAAAGCAAAATCAGCTTGGTTATATCCATTAGATAAGATGTCTGATCAAGAAATTGAAAAGTTTTATCAAGATGTATTAGAACCTTGTTATTATTCAAATGTTGTTGAAGAATTAAAAAAGAAAAAAGCAGAAGGGTATACAATTTATATATGTAGTGCTTCTGTAGAAGCATATCTTCGTTTTTGTAAATTACCAGTAGATGAAATCTTAGGTACTAAAACAGTAATTAAAGATGGTAAGTATACAAGTCAAATGATTGGTAAAAACTGTAAGAATGAAGAAAAAGTAAAAAGAATCCAAGAAGTGATAAAAAATCATAATCTAGAAATAGATTATGACTTATCTTATGCCTATTCGGATTCTTTACATGATATACCGATGTTAAAAATGGTAAAAAATCGTATTAAAATTGATACTAAAGATGGACATATGTCCTCATTTGAAATAGAGTAGCTTAGCTACTCTTTTATATTTAAATCAGTAAAGAAAAGCATAATATTAATGAGTCCAGCTATTCCTACAACAATATAAATGAGCATTGATAAAAAACTATTTTGTCCAAACAAACTATCTACTAAATTAAAATTGAATAAACCAATAAGCCCCCAATTAATAGCACCAATCACTGTAAAAACAAGTGCTGTTTTTTGTAATGCATTCATTTTCTTAACCTCCTTAAATAGAGTCTATCCGCAATTATTTATTTTATACATATAAAAATAATTAAAGAATACTTTTATAATGGAGGGATAGATTTGAAAAAATTATATATAGTCATCATTGGTTTAGTGATTTGTGCGATAGGTATTGTTGTATTTTTTAAATTAAAAAATAACTCATTAGATGAAATGTTAAAAGAAGCTAAAAGTATGAATGCTTATCAGCTTGTTTGTGATATGGAGATGGCACAAAATGATGAACTTAAAAGCTATGAAGTGAAAGTGGATTATTTAAAAAAGAAAAAACAAAAATATTATCGTGTAGAACTTTATGATAAAAGTTTGAATCAATCACAAATCATTATTAAAAATCAAAAAGGAGTTTATGTATTAACACCAACACTTAATCAGATGTTTAAATTTCAAAGTGATTGGCCAGAAAATAGTCCTAAGCCTTATATTTATCATTACTTATTAGAAATTTTGGAGAATAATAAAGTAAAAAAGATTGAAAAAGGTTATCAAGTTGAAACAAAAGTTAAATATCCAAATGATTCTAGAATTGTTAAACAAGAAGTGATTTTTGATAAAAAATTAAAACCATTAATAGTTTTATGTTTAGATCAAGATGAAACAGAAATTGTTACCTGTAAAGTGAATGAATTTCAACGAAATAAAAAATTTAAAAGTAAACATTTTAATCAAAATCAAGCTTTAAAAGAAGCTAAAAAAGATGTAAAAACATCAGCTAATAATGATGTTTTATATCCTGTTTCTTTACTAGGGGCTAAATTAGAAAGTGAAACAGTATCTTCAATAGAAGGAGATAAAAATCATATTCTTAAATTTAGTGGCGATAAGAGCTTTACAATGATTGAAACACAAGTAAATGATCAACAAGTGGTACAGTTTTCTAATGATGAAGTAATAGATTTAATAGATGGTTTTGCTTACTATCAACCTGGAAAACTTTCAATGATGTATCATGGAATGATGTGTTCTTTATATTCACAAGATTTAACGAAAGAAGAAATGATTTCGGTAATGACAAGTATGCAAACTTCATCGACAAAATAAAGAGATTTCAAATTGAATTATGAAATAGGTTGGATTATACTATTGTTTGGAGGTGTCTTTATGAATTTAAAACGTGACACGTATGCAATTGTAGATTTAGACCATTTAAAATATAATGTTGAATTAGCACATAGTGAATTTAAAAGACCATTGATGGCTGTTATTAAGGCAGATGCTTATGGTCATGGATATAAAGAGGTTGCTAGTTTTTTAAAGGATATTGATTATATTGAAATGTTTGCTGTAGCAACACTTCAAGAAGCAATTGAATTAAGAGAACTAGGGATTGATAAAGGAATATTGATTTTAGGGGCTATTCCAACAAGCAAGGAAGATATTGATTTAGCTATTAAATATGATATTTCTTTAACAATGGTATCTGTTGCTTATTTAAAATTATTAGATCATTTAATTGATGAAGGACAAACATTAAAAGTGCATATTAAATTAGATACAGGAATGCATCGTATTGGTTTAATGTCTAAAGAAGAATTATCAACTTTATTAAGACTTGTTAATCCTGATAAATTTAATGTAGAAGGAATCTTTACACATTTTGCGACAGCTGATGGTGATGATGTGGCATTTGAAAAGCAAAGAAGTCTATTTTATGAAATGATTGGTAATTGTAAATTTAAGTATATTCATTGTTGTAATTCAGCAGCAATGACTTATCATCATGATGAAAAATCTAATATGGGTAGACTTGGTATTACTATGTATGGTTGCTCACCAAACGGTGAAGAAGAAACAAAGTTTAAACAAGTAATGTCACTTTATACGAAAGTGGCAATGATTAAAAAAATACCTGCAGGAGATCAAGTAGGGTATGGTTTAACTTATACTGCTAAAGAAGATGAATATATTGCTACATTGCCTATTGGCTATGCAGATGGTTTTATTAGAAAAAATCAAGGACGTAAAGTTTATATCAATGGTAAGTATTATGAAATCGTTGGACGTGTGTGCATGGATCAAATGATGGTTAGAGTAGATGAAAATGTAAAAATAGGAGATCAAGTAGAAATTTTTGGTGAACATATTTCTCTTGAAAGTATGGCTAAAGATTTAGATACAATTTCATATGAAGTTTTATGTTTGATTTCTAAACGTGTACCAAGAGTATATGTTCAAAATGGACAAATAAAAGAGTTATTATAAAAAAGCGAACTCGTTGATGCAATGTCATTAAGTTAAGACGTTTTTAAAAGAATTCCTATATTTTATAAAATAT
>CAVESC010000025.1:0-31964 GCA_963618275.1 Bacteroidaceae bacterium | reverse complement strand
TCATTATCTATCAAAAAAGGATTTTATTTAACCTAGGGTCTATTTGACGCTTACCATATAAAAACGATTGATCTATGATTAATTTATCATAAATCAACCGTTCTTTCATTAATGCGTACTTAAACGACATCTTTTAAACATAAATGACATTTTATCTATTAATAGATGAAGCAATTTTGTGATAAGTATGTCTTTTACCACGAATAGCAATTGATAAAGCCATAATATTTTCAGGTAAAGCAACACCACAGAATCCTGCATCTCCAATATGTTGAATATCAATACCACATCTTTTATTTAATAAAGCAATTTCACGAATTGTTCCTTCATCAGCACCTTCTTGACTTGTTCCAATAGCACTTAATGATAAAGCTCCATGGGCTTTAATATAACGACAAGCTTCTGTTACTTCTTGTTCAGATAAACCAGGAACAGTATTTACAGCTGGCATTAAAATAACATCTGCACCTGCTTCAATGAAAGCTTTGATACTATCCATGTCAACGATTGGTTCATCAATTCCAGCAGCATGCATTTTTCCAGCAATAATTAAACCTTTAAAATACTTTTTAGCTTCTTTGATTGCTTCACAAATAGAATGATTTGAAACTCCAACACCTGGATTTCCTGTTAAACAAATAAAGTTAAAACCTAATTCTTGTGCTTTAATATATGTTTCTTTTCTAGCTTGTCTTCCTGTAGGAATGACACGTCTTTCTTCCATTAACTCAGCTTCTAGATCAACAGGTTCTAGGTTACATCCAATTGGGCGACCAACGATTTCTTTTAATTTTTCTACTGGATTATCACATTTTGGTAATCCTTTGATTTCTGGGTTATTGCAATCAAAACAATTTAATAAAACCATATCACTTCCAAATGAAACAGCAAGTTCAGCATTTGTAAGATCTCCTAGTAGAGGTTCAATCGCAACAACTGTTTCTGTCATCACAGTTCTTCCTTCACTAGCAAGAATGGCTTGTTTTAATTCTTGACCATCCATTTTCAACATTTCACTACTTGTACAACTTAATAATCTCTTCATTTCTTAAAACCTTCCTTTTCATGTCTCTATTATCCTATATGTATATACAAGAGTCAATTATTGATTATCAATTTGTTCTTGTAATTCAAGTAAATAAAGATATCTTTCATTTTTTTCATCAATTTGTCCTTGCAAATCATCTCTTTGTTTAGAAAGTTCATCAATTTCTTTAAAATCAGTAACTCCATTCATCTTTTCTTCAATTTGACTTAATTTCGTTTCTAAATCCATAATAACATCTTCAATCTCTTCGAACTCTTTCTTTTCCATATAAGTCATTTTGATTTTCTTTTGTTTACTTTGTTTATAAGCTAATGCCCCTTGACCTTTTTCTTTCTCTTCTTTAGTTGTTGTATCAAGATTTTGACTATAACCTCCATTGACATATTTTAGATGTTGATTTTGTAAGATAAATAAACCATCACAAATACGATCCAAGAAATAACGATCGTGGCTGACAGTCATAATAATTCCTTCAAAATTATCTAAATAATCTTCTAGAATATTAAGTGTATCAATATCTAAATCATTTGTCGGTTCATCTAAAACAAGAACATTAGGCATCATCATCAATACACGCAATAAATAAAGTCTTCTTCTTTCTCCACCAGACAAGCGAGAAATTGGTGTATGTTGTAACCTGGCATCGAATAAAAATCTTTCTAACATATCTTTAGCTGACAAACCTTGTCCATCTACTTTAAAATCATTTGAAATCTCTTGAATATAATCAATCACTTTTTTATTCATTGGTAAATCATCATACCCTTGTTTAAAATAGCCAAAACGTACAGTTTCACCAATCTCTACATATCCTGTATCACTCTTTAAATTTCCTGTAATAATATTTAATAAAGTTGATTTACCTGTTCCATTATCTCCTAATATACCAATACGATCATGTTGTTTAAACATATATGAAAATTCATCAAAAAGTTTCTTTTGTGCAAAACTTTTAGAAATATTATGAAGTTCGATTGTCTTTTTACCAAGACGAGAAAAGGTATGGATCATTTCTACTTTTCCATTAACTTCTATATCTTTAATTTTTGATAATTCTTCAAATCTTTGTAGACGATCTTTACTTTTAGTCGTACGTGCTTGGACACCTGCACGTACCCATTCTAATTCTTTTTTTAGAAAGAGTTTTCTTTTTCTTTGACTAGAAAGTTGTGTTTCTAAACGTACTTGTTTAAGTTCTAGATATTTTGAATAATTCGCTTCATATTTATAAATTTGGCCATGATCGATTTCAATAATACGATTGACTACTCTTTCTAAAAAATAACGATCATGAGTTACCATGAGTAATCCTTTAGACCATTTAATTAAAAATTTTTCTAGATATTCAATCATTCCATTATCCAAATGGTTTGTTGGTTCATCTAAAATAAGCAAGTCACAAGGTTTTATTAAAGCAATTGCTAGAGCAACCCTTTTAAGTTGACCCCCTGAAAGTTCTTTGATTTTTTGAGTTTCATCTAAAATACCAAATTTTCCTAATTGTGCTTTAATTTCATAATCATGAGTATCTTTAGAGTCTAATTGTTTATAGACTGTTTCCATAATACTATCATCACCATTATAAAGTGGTGTTTGTGGTAAATAGTTAATACGGATATCTTTTTGGTAGCTGATCTTACCTTGGTAATCTTCTACTCCTGCAATAATTTTTAAAAGTGTAGATTTACCTGTTCCATTAACTCCTAAAATACCAACTTTATCTTTATCTTCTATATGTAATTCTATGTTATCTAAAATGCATTTTTCTCCATTATATTTTGTTAAATCTGTCATTGACACTAACATTTTCATCACCCACGCTATCATACCACAAACAAAAACAAAACGCGACTTTTCATCTTTAAGGAAATCATTTTTTAGAGTTCATGTTCAATACACAATTCAAGCATATAATCTCATCATCACAGTTAAGGAGAGATGTTTATGAAACAAAAATTAATTCAATTCATGCAAGGAAGATATGGTATTGATACGTTAAACAATCATGCATTATTTTTAGTGATTGCTTTATTTATCCTTAATATATTCTTTAATAATAGAATTATCATGTCACTTGGTTATCTTATTTGGCTTTTAGTCATTTATCGTATGTTTTCAAGACAAACATACAAACGTTATCAAGAAAATGAAAAATATTTAAAAGCGATTAAACCTATTCAACAATGGTTTAATCTTCAAAAGAAAAGATTATCTGATCGCAGTCATAAATATTATCGTTGTCCATCTTGTAAACAGATGGTTAGACTTCCTAAAGGAAAAGGAAAAATTATTGTCACTTGTCCAAGCTGTCATCAAAAATTTGAAAAGAGAACTTAAAGATGTTTGGTTATGTCGTTATTAATAAACCAGAGTTAAAAATCAAAGATTTTGATAAATATCAAGAATATTATTGTGGTTTATGTCAATCTTTAAAACACAATCATGGAAGAATTGGGCAATTGACTTTAAATTATGATCTAAACTTTGTAGGAATTCTACTTACAAGCTTGTATGAACCAACGGATAAACAGTATTTAATCCGTTGTCCATTACATCCTTTTCATAAAAAAAGTGTACGTACAAATCAATATTTAGATTATGTAAGTGATATGAATATTGTTTTAACCTACTATAAGTTAGAAGATGATGTTTTAGATGAAAATTCTTTAAAAAGCAAATCCTTTAGGCAGTTATTAAAGAAAGAATTTAAAAGAATTAAAAATAAATATCCTGATAAAGTAAAAAAAATCAAAGAGCATTTGGATCAAATTCATTATTTAGAAAAATCTCATTGTTTAGATTTAGATGAAATTGCCGGTCAATTTGGTCATATTATGGCAAGTATTTGTATTTATCAAGATGATATTTTTAAAGATGATCTTTATCAGATGGGATTTTATTTAGGTAAATTTATTTATTTGATTGATGCTTTTGAAGATGTTGAAGAGGATCTAAAAAAAGAAACTTATAATCCTTTTAAAAGTAAGTTTAAAGATGAACATTTTCAAGAATACTGTTTTAATATACTAGAAATGATGATTTCTAGAAGTAGTTTTTATTTTGAGAAGCTTCCTTTGATTGAAAATGTTGAACTTTTAAGAAATATTATCTATAGTGGTATTTGGACAAAATTTGAACTTATTAAAAAGAAAAGAATGGAGGAAAAATCATGAATCCTTATCAAATACTAGGTATTTCCCCTAGCGCGAGTGATGATGAAGTTAAAAAAGCTTATCGTACACTTTCAAAAAAATATCATCCTGACGCTAATATTGGAAATCCTCATCAAGCAGAATATACTGAAAAATTTAAAGAAGTCCAAAATGCGTATAAAACTATTATGGATGAAAGAAAAAAAGGTTTTAGACAACAAAGTTATGGTAGTCAAACAACAGGAACTGGTGGTTATCAATATCATGGCAATGATCAAGAAGCTTATCAAGAAGCCAGTGGTTTTATTCAAGGTGGTCGCTATCAAGATGCTTTAAATGTTTTAAATCAAATTCAAAACAAAACAGGTATGTGGTTTTATTTGGCTGCTTTAGCTGAAAATGGTTTAGGAAATAATATTCGTGCACAAGAATATGCTCAAACAGCCCTTCAAATGGAACCAATGAATATGCAATATATTTTATTATTAAATCAATTACAAGGAAATACAAAACAATACCGTCAAACAAGTCAACAATATGGTAATCCAGCAAGTATGATGAATTGTTGTTATTCAATTTTACTTTTAAATTGTATGATGTCATGTTGTTGTGGTGGTGGATATCATTATCCTGTTTTATGTTGTTAGAAGGAGAATATTATGGCAAAAGTTATTGGAATCGATTTAGGTACAACAAATAGTTGTATGGCTTTTTATGAAAATGGAAAAGCTAAAATTATTGAAAATAAAGAAAATCAAAAGACAACACCAAGTATTGTTGCTTTTGATAAAGATGGAAAAAAACTTGTAGGAGAACTTGCTAAACGTCAACAATCTATGAATCCAAAGCGTACAATTTCTTCTATCAAAAGAGAAATGGGACAAAATTATCATGTAGAAATTGATGGAAAACAACTTTCTCCTCAACTTATTTCTTCAATGATCTTACAAAAATTAAAAAAAGATGCTGAAGCTTACTTACAAGAAGAAGTAACACAAGCTGTTATTACAGTTCCTGCATATTTCAACGATGCCCAAAGACAAGCAACAAAAGATGCTGGAAAAATTGCTGGTTTAGAAGTTTTAAGAATTATTAATGAACCAACGGCTGCAGCACTTGCTTATGGGCTTGAAAATGCTTATGGTCAAAAGGTCATGGTTTTTGATTTAGGTGGAGGAACTTTTGATGTTTCTATTATTGAAATCGGTAGTGGTGTTATTGAGGTTTTATCGACTGCTGGGGATAATCATTTAGGTGGAGATGATTTTAATAAAGCTATTTGTGATTTTGTTTTAGATAGTTTTTTAAAGCATGAAGGGATTGATTTAAGAAAAGATACTGTTGCTTATAGTCGTGTTCTAGAAGCCAGTGAACAAGCTAAAATTGAACTTTCAAGTCAATCAAGTACAATTATTAATTTACCTTTTATTTATCAAGATACAACTGGTCCTAAAAACTTAGAAATTACACTTACAAGACAAAAATTCAATGAACTAACTAAACCTCTTATTGATCGTCTTGTTTTACCAATGCAAACTGCCTTAAATGATGCTAGACTAACACCACAAGATCTTAATAAGATTATTTTAGTTGGTGGTTCATCTCGTATTTTAGCAGTCCAAGAAAAAGTGAAAGAAATTACAAACATGGAACCAAGTAAATCTTTAAATCCAGATGAATGTGTTGCTTTAGGGGCAGCTATTCAAGCAGGTAAACTAAGTGGTGAAATGGTTTTATATGGTGAAGACAATGATGTTTTATTATTAGATGTTACACCTTTAACACTTTCTATTGAAACAGTTGGTGGTGTAGCAACGCCTTTAATTCCAAGAAATACAACCATTCCAACAAGCCATAGTCAGGTCTTTACAACATCTGCAAACTTTCAAACACAAGTAGAAATTAATGTTTTACAAGGTGAAAGACCACTTGCGAAAGATAATCAATCTTTAGGAAAATTCAAACTCAAAAAAATCAAACGTGCCATGCGTGGTGTTCCACAAATTGAAGTAACTTTTGATATTGATAGTAATGGTATTGTTAATGTTTCTGCTAAAGATCTTGCTTCAGGAAACAGTCAAAGTATGACGATTGAAGGTTCTTCTAAAATGTCTGATAGTGATATTGAAGAAGCAATTAGACAAGCTAAGATGTATGAAAGCCAAGACCAAGTAACAAAAGAAAATATGCTTTTAAAAAATGAAGTTGAAACACTCATTATCAATGTTCAAAATGGACTTGCCTCACATAAAAAAGAAATGGATAAAACATCAAGAAAACAAATTAAAGCAGAACTTTCTTCTTTAATGAAGATGACAAGAAAATTCAACTACGAAACAGCTTCGTCAGAAGAAATACAAAAAATAAAAGATTCTAAAAATCATTTAGAATCTCTAGCTCAAAATATCATCGGGAGATAAATGATCTCTCGATATTTTTTTGACAATTTCATCATGTCTTACAAAACCATAAGTAGCTACAATTAAAGACCCTCCCAAATCAAGCATTAAATCTTTCATCGTATCTTTTAAAGCCTCATGTCCTTTTAAAGGAATATCATTTTTAGAAACAAGTGTTCCCTTTGTTGAAGCCATGTATTGTTGGGCATTTGTATGAAAAATTCCATCACAACTATATTCTAGAATTTCCCAAAAAGCCCCTATTCCTAAAGAAAAAACCACTAAAAATAAACATGTAAAATACTTATTCATATAAATAAATTTACTTTTTTCTGCCATCATAATATGTATAAACCATAAAGCTACAAAAGATAAAATAATACCCGAATGGAAATGTAAAAAAGAATCCCACCATGGATACTTTCCATAAAAATCAAGTCCATCTCCTAAAACTAGTGCATTAAATGCAAAGAGTGCAATCACAATATATAAAGTTAAAGGAACATTGATTTTAAACCATTTCTTTAAAAACTTTGGTGCTGATAAAACAAGCAACATCGCACTAAATTGTAAAATACGAAAAATCATGGTTGTGACATATTTTATGTAAGTATCACCAATATGATGACGATAAGCCAAAATAAAGATTGTCCATCCCACATGATAAATCAATAATAAAATCGTTAAAACAAATAATATTTTTTTAATTAATAAAAGCCTTTTCTCTGTTAATTTTCTATTTTTCATAAAGTATATAATTCCATCCCTTCATCATTCTTTCTTCACTTTGAAAAAAATGATTGCCTACATTCTTTTCAAAGATACATTGATTATCATTTCGATAAATTTCATATGTTTCTAATGTATTTTTTAATACATTTTTCATCATCATATTTCTTGTTTTATGTTCCTTGCTTCCTAAACTTAAATAAATTTTCTTATTTTTGACAGAATGATTTTTTAAATAATCGAGCCATCCTTCTTTCCATAAAGAGCCAGAAACACAAACAGCCCCTTGTAAATCAAGTTCATGCATCGCATAAAGACTAAAAAGACCTGCTAATGAATAACCACTAACATAACATTTTAAAGAAGCATTCTTTTGTTTAATTGTTTTAATTGTATGTAATAACGTTTTTCCTGCTTTTGATGAAAAAGAAAGTTCATCTTGCCAATCATTGATTTCTATAACTTCTAAAAGATAAGAACTTTTTCGAAAATAAACTTTTACTTTTTCAACAAATTTATCTTGTCCTTTCATGACAAGATAAATCATGATTCCTTCTTTATTCATCTTTAACCTCTACAAAAATTGGTTGATGATGAATTGCAGGTAAAATTTTTTCAAAAACATCTTTCATTTTTATCTTTAAACTACTTGTATTGATACAAGGATGACATCCTAAATAATCATCATCTAAAAGATCTTTATCCATTAATAATTGAACTTTTAAGTCATGATCATTCATTAATCCTAAAACACTTACAGATCCTGGAGTAATATCTAAATACTCTAACATTTTTTCATCACTCCCAAAAGAAAGGCGTGAACTGTTGATTTGTTTTGATATAACTTTTGTTTTAAATTTTTTATGTCCTTTTAACATTAATAAATAATATTGACTTTTATTTGAATTGACTAAAAATAGATTCTTACAAATTGTTGAATTCAATGTCTTTTCTATTTCTAAACATGCTTCCATCGTATTTGCTTCTTCATGATCAATACGTTGATATTTTATGTTTAGTTGATCTAATAAATCATAAACTCTTTCTTCTTTATCAATTCTTTTATCTTGTGGTCTTCCTTCTACTAATTCCATTTAATCTACCTCATTGATATCTATTTGATCTTTTACTTTATTAAAATTAATCACTGGTAATTGATTTACATTATGGTCTCCAATAAATTTTTCCATCCATACCATATTATACCAACGTTTAAATTTATACCCACATTGATGAAACTCTCCAACCATTTGATATCCCAAATGATGATGATAATCTATACTATTGGTATTTAAATATTCATCATTTTCAATTGGTGAAGAAATACATGCATTTAAATTTGTAATATTTTGTGCTTTTAATGCTTTTTCTAAAGCAAAATAAAGTCTTTTCCCTACCCCACATTTTCTTAAAGTATGATCTACATAAATTGAAGTTTCTACACACCAATCATAAGCCGCTCTAACATTAAAGCTACTAGCGTATGCATAACCAACAATTTGATTATCTACTTCAGCAACTAAATAAGGATATTTTTCCATGACATGAACCATTCTTTGTTTAAACTCCTCAACTGAGGGTACTTCATATTCAAATGTAATTGCTGTCTTTTCAACATAATAACAATAAATTTCTACTAATCTTGCAGCATCTTCTAAAGTTGCATACCTAATCTCTATTTTCATAATTCATCCCCCGTTTGCCTTATTATCCACCAAATAAAAAAAGATGTCCATAAAAATGAACATCTAAGATAGAGCTTCTCGCATTTCTTTAGAATATGTAAAACCATTTCCACTGACTTCTTCTACATGAGATACAATAATAAAGGCTTTTTCATCAATTTCTTTAATTTTATCTTTTAAATCAGGAAGTTTACGATAAGGTAAAATTGTTAAAACAACTTCTGTGTTATTTCCATAAAAACCACTTTTACCATCTAATAAAGTAACTCCTGCATCCATATCATTTAAAATCATTGTTTTCATACGTTCAATTTCTTTTGACATCACAAGAACTTGAACACATCCTTTACCTGATGATAATAAATAATTCATCATATATGCTGTAATAAGAATTGTCATAATTCCATAAACAATTTCAGGAACACTATGGAATGAAATTTGTAAAAGAAGAATTGTTGCATCAATTCCATTAACAAGTAAAGTTACAGGCACTTTAAAATATTTTTCAACTACAAGTGCTAAAATATCAAATCCACCTGTAGAACCACCAGCTTTTAAAACAAGTCCAATTCCAAGTCCTAATAAAAATCCTCCTAAAATACAAATCAATAATTGATCATTTAATAAACCATGTAAATAAGGTTGTTGATTAAAGAATTCTAATAAAATAGGAAATAAGAATGTTGAAATCAATGTTTTCATCGCAAAAGCTTTTCCTAAAAAACAAAGTCCAATAATAAATAATGCAATATTGATAATTCCTACACAAAGTGAAACAGAAATTCCAGTATAAAAATGAAAGACCGTACTAATACCAGAAACTCCTCCTGCTACAATGGAATTATCTAAAATCAAAGTACTAAAAGCAAATGCCATTAAAATGTTACCAATAATAATTTGAATAATTTTTTTCATATCTCTCACCTCGGGATATATCCTAACAATTTTTCTTTTCCAAGAATGTAACATATGTTACAATTTAGACAAGAAGGTGAAAAAAATGAAAATTAATGACGAACTCTTTGATTATTTTAAACAAGCAGGTACAATTAAGCATTATCAAAAAAATGATATTATTTATATGCAAGATGACCATGCTGATGAATTATGCCTTGTTTTAAAAGGACGTGTGCGTGTTTATCATATTACTAAAAATGGTGATGAAATTAATTATGATGTTTTAGATAAAGGACGTATTTTTGGTGAATCTTCACTTTATGAAAATGCTTATCGTCCAACAACTGTTTCTGCTATCAATGATGTAGAAATCATCACTTGTCGTTTAGAAGACCTTTACCCTTATTTATCATCTTCTCTTGATCTTACAATTACTCTACTTAAGATGTTTAATGATAACTGTAATCATTTAACTCAACTTTTAAAATGGGCACAAACTTACGATCGATTTGAAAAAGTAGCTGCTTTTTTATATGAATTAAGTGCTACTAATAATATTGAAAAAAATTTACTTTTTGGAGATATTCCCTATACCCATCAAGAAATAGCGGATTCGCTTGCCATTTCGAGAGTAACTGTGACAAAGGTTTTAAATCAGTTTAAAGATGAAGGACTTATTTCTATTGAATATGGTCATATCAAAGTTTTAAAACGAGATAAACTCTACGAGCAATATTTATCAACACTAGTTTAAACAAAAATAAGTTATGTTATAATAAGATATAAAGAGGAGGAATTTATAATGGAAAGTCATGTAGGATGTTATGAAACAGGTTCACTTGATTTTTTTGGACCATTATGTGTTGTTGCTTGTTATGTTGATCAAAAAGATGAAAATGAACTTAATAAATTAGAATTAGATAAAGAAATGTCAGTAAATGATATTGAAAGAATTGGTAAGATTTTAAAAGATAAACTGACATATAGTTTACTTTTATTAGATAATAGTCATTATAATCAATATGTAAAAGAAGGACAAAAACTTTCTTGTATTAAAGCTAAACTCTATAATCAAGCAATGATCAATGTTATTCAAAGGGTTGAACAACCTATTTCTAAAGTAACAATTGATGCTTTTTTAGCGCCTAAAAAATATTATCGTTATTTAAAAAGCAAAATCGTTGTTGTTCGTCATCTTGAATTTAAAAAGGAAGAAATGTCTTTAGCGATGAAATGCGCACATATTCTTTCTCAATATGCTTATCTTCAATATTATCAAAATATGTGTCAAACATTAAATACAACACTTCCTCGTGGTTTTAATATTCTCGCAAATGATGCAGGAACTTCTTTAGTACAAACATATGGAAAAAATATTTTGTATAAAGTTTCTAAAACAAATTTTCCAAACTACAAACAGATTTTAGAGAGAGTTGAATAAACTCTTTTTTCTTATTAAGTAAAAAAATAAAATAATACTTTATTTTTTATATAATAAGATTATCGGAGGAAAGAGATATGATTAAAATGATTGTTAGTGATGTTGATGGTACTTTATTATCTCATGGTTACATCAACCCAAAATGTGTTGAAAGTATAAAAAAAGCACAAGACAAAGGAATAGAATTTGTTGTAGCTTCAGGAAGAGATTATTATGGGGTTACAAGTGTTTTAGATCCTTTAGATATAAAATGTTCTGCTATTTTAGGAAATGGGGCTCAATATTGTAATAAAGAAGGAAAAACCATTATGGATTGTTATTTAGATAAAGAAATGCTTAAAAAAATTCTTCCTGTCTTTATTGAAAATCATACACCCTATATGATTTTTACAACAAATGGTTTTTATAGTACTCTAGAACCTGATTATGTCAGAGATCGTTTTGCTTATCGTGGCAGTGTGCGTTTTGGAAATAAAATGGAAGATTTTTTACCAGAAGGTCCAATGACTGATTCTCCTGCCTGTCAAATTCAACAATTTGATTCGATTGATGAATTTATTGAAAGAGATTTAGAAATTATCAAAGTAGAAGCTTTTTCACATGATGAAGCAGAAATACAAAAAGTCCTTCCTTATTTTAAAGATATGAAAAAGATTGCGTATTTGTCTTCATATCCTGATAATGTTGAAATCACAAATGAAAATGCGCAAAAAGGACTTATTTTAGAAAAAGTAATTAAACAATTAAACATCAAAAAAGAAGAAGTCATCGTTTTAGGTGATGGCATGAATGATACTACCCTCTTTGAACGTTTTCCTTATTCTTTTGCGCCAAGCAACGCTGAAAAAGTTATTCAAGAAAAAGCTTATAAAGTTGTTTCTAGTTGTAAAGATGGTGCAGTTAGTGATGCCATTGAATATGCTTTAGAAAACTTATAAAAGATTCATTTATTTTGAATCTTTTTTTATTTGTTTAGAAACTTCTAAAATGCTCCGATAACTTTTAATATTATTACCATTATAATTTATCCCATAAAAAAGCAAATTAAAATGTTTTGCTAGTAAATAATCAACTTGACTATCCCCTATATAGATAGAGTTATTCATATCAATTAAAAAATCTTTTCTAGCTTGTTCTATCATCCCCGGTTGAGGCTTTTTACAATGACAATGATCTTGATCATTATGTGGACAAAAGTAGATTTTTAGAATATCTATATTTTCTTGTTTTAATTTTTTTAAAAATTTCTTTGTAAATTGTTGATAATCATTCAACGAAATAATTCCATCATTAATAAGATATTGATTGGTTATAATGATAAACTGATATCCTATCTCTTTTAGTTCCTTTAGTCCTTCTATTGAACCTTTTAAAAATTCAGGTTCTTTAATTTCTCTCCATTTTTCATCTGGATAATCTTTAATAATAGTTCCATCTCTATCTAAAAAAGCAATTTTCAATGATTGCTTTGTTTTAAAGTCTTGATTCATACTTTACCTCCAAATCTTCTATTTCTAAAATTTTATCATTTATTTTTACCAAAAAGAAGAAAACTCCCAAAAAAAAGACAATATACATAAGGGAGGCATCTATATGAACAAAAATAGAGAGAATTTTATAAAATATTCAAATGATTTATATTTTCATCATTTACTTGTTGAAAACGAAAGAATTAGAACTCTTATTTGTCAAGAACTCGTTTTAGATAGAAGGATTGTTTCTACTAAATTAAAAAATGCTCAACAATATGGTAAAAGCTATTATGAAAAGAAGCTTATTTTAGATATTCTAGCTATTGATGATGTTGGTGATATCTATAATATTGAACTACAAACTTATGGTTTGAATGAAGAAATACTTGTTCGTTTTGAACTTTATAATGCTGAACTTTTAAGACAACAAGTAAAGCAAGGAGAAGATTATACAAATGCTCATATCGTAAGATCATTAATTATTAGTTATGGACATATTTTAGACAATGCTCCTTATTATAAATGTCATTTTAAAATGATTGATGATAAACATCATATTGTCTATCCATTTAATCGCATGGAAATAACAATTATTCAGCTAGAATATATCAATCAAGCTATCAATGAAATGACAAGTTTTAATCAATTAATGTATCTCTTTAAAAATGAAAAACCATATGATAAAATTGAGGTAGATTATAGAATAAAGGAAGCGATACAAATGCATGACAAATATATATCTTCTGATGAATCATATCAGGAATATCTAAATCGTTTAGACAATGAAATATTGCTTCGTTCTCGTGATAGAAAGATTGAGGAAGCAAATAAAAAATTCGAAAAAGCAAATAATGAAATAGATAATTTGCTTAGTAAAACAAAAGAAAATATTATTAAATATATTAAAATGCAATTTCATGAAGATATCAGTGATTTTATAAGCTGTCTTTCTAAACAACAAATTCTTAATATTCAAGATCATTTATATGATTATACAAGTATTGAAGAGTTAAAAAATAGTATAAAAAAACATCAATAACAAAATATTGATGTTTTTATTTTACTTATCTTTCCAAAAATCAACAGGTTCATATTCTTGTAACTGTGCAAGAAATCCAGCTTTTTGAAGCTCTTCTTGAATTTCATCAAGAATTTCTTCACTGTCTGCATGAACAGTATGATAATGATATCCTGATGTGACATTTTTTAGTAAGCTTGAATGTCCTGTTTGCAGATTTGTCATATAATTTTTAATATCTCTTCTTGAAGCAATATTTAATGTTGCTTTTACAATATTATAAACTTTATGATAGACAAAGACATCTTCAACATAACCACCTAAGTCAACAATTAAAGAAAGTTCTTTTTCTACTTCATTATCATCATGATGTACCTTAAAAATACGTTTACAAACTTTTTGTGTATTTAAAACATATCCTTTATGTGTTGAATAAATATCGTAATCACCAGCACGAAGTAAAGCAATGTCTTGAACAATGACTTGTCGACTTACTTGGAGGGTCTTCGCTAAATATGTTCCTGATACAGGTTGTAAACTGTTTTTTAAAATATCAATAATGGCTTGTCTTCTTTTATTTCCATCCATAACTCGCCCTCCTTAATTGATATTATAGCACATGTAAATTCTTCAATGAAAGGTCTAATATTGGTGCAGAATGAGTTAATGCCCCACTTGAAACATAATCTACCCCTAAATTTGTAAGTCTAACAATATTTTCTTTTGTAACATTTCCAGAAACTTCAATTTCAGCACGATGATCAATATAAGAAATGGCTTCTTTTAACATTTCATCATCCATATTATCTAACATGATAATATCTGCCCCTGCTTCTACAGCTTCTTTGACCATTTCCATATTTTCTACTTCAATTTCAATTTTTCTAACAAATGGCGCATATTCTTTAGCCATCATGATAGCTTCTTTGACACCACCAGCAGCCCCAATATGATTATCTTTTAATAAAACACCATCACTTAAATTATAACGGTGATTGTGTCCACCACCAACTCTTACCGCATATTTTTCAAAAATACGATTGTTTGGTGTAGTTTTACGTGTATCTAATAAACGAATAGATGAATCTTTCAAATATTCTTGAACACTCGCTGTATAAGTAGCAATACCACTCATTCTTTGTAAGTAATTTAAAGCCACACGTTCTCCACTTAATAAAATACGAACATCTCCTTTAACACGTCCTAGAAGTTGTCCTTTTTCTACATGGTCTCCATCACTTACAAAGAATTCTACATCACATGCTTCATCTAATAATTCAAAAGTACGTTCAAAAATTTGTAAACCACAAATAATACCATCTTCTTTACAAATTAAATCAACGACTCCTGTTTTAGAAAAAGGCATCACACTATTTGTAGAAACATCTTCACTGGTAATATCTTCTTTTAAAGCACTGATGATAAGTGGATCTACATTTAATTTTAAAGTTGTTTGATCAAACATATAATGAGCTCTCTCCTTTAAACTTTTTTCAATACGTTTAGCAGCACGTTTAGCAAAAACCAAACTTTCTAAAAGTGAGTTACTTGCAAGTCTATTTTTTCCATGAACACCATTACAAGCTGTTTCCCCGACTGCATATAAATGTTTCATACTTGTATGACTATCATAATCTACTTTAATACCACCCATGAAATAATGTTGCGCAGGTACTACTGGAATAGGTTCTTTAAAGACGTCATATCCTTTTTCTTTACAATGTTCAACAATATGAGGAAAATGACTCGCAATTTCTTCTTTACCAATTGGTCTTAAATCTTCATAAACATAATCTGTTTGATCTTTTTCCATTTGTTTAAAAATAGCTTCTGCAACCACATCTCTTGGAAGAAGTTCATTTACAAAACGGTTTCCGTTTTTATCTAAAAGAATAGCTCCTTCACCACGTACAGATTCTGAAATCAAAAAGCTTCTTTCATGGTCTGTTGTATAAAGTGTTGTTGGATGAATTTGTACATAATCTAAATTTTTAAGTTCAATTTGATATTTTTTAGAAAGTTCAATTGCATCTCCTGTTAGATGAGGATAGTTTGTTGAATGTTTATAAAGTCCACCAATTCCTCCAGTAGCTAAAACAACTTTTTTAGCATACACTTTTTCTTCTTGATTATTTCTTTTAATAACACCACCTAAAGCAACATTTCCTCTAACAATTAAATCAACTAAAGGGGTATTTTCTAAAAGTGTTATATTCTTCTTTTCTCTTACTTTTTCTAATAAATGTCTCGTAATTTCTTTACCTGTAATATCTTCATGATAAAGAATACGTTTATGACTATGAGCTCCTTCTCTTGTAAAAGCAAGACTACCATCTTCATTTCTTTCAAAATCAACACCATAACTAATTAAATCTTGAATAACATCTGGTGAAGATTTAATCATTAATTCAACTGAATAAGCATCATTTTCATAGTGACCTGCTTTCATAGTATCTTCAAAATAACTATCATAATCTTCTTCATTTCTAAGCATACAGATTCCACCTTGTGCTAAAAATGAATCACTTAATTCTGCTTCTTTTTTAGTAACCATTAAAATATTTAAATTTTCTGGTAGATGTAAAGCCATATAAAGTCCTGAACATCCACTACCTACTATTAATACATCTGTTTTCATATTCTACTCCTACTTTGCTAGTTCTAACATTTTTTTAAGAGGACTTAATGCTTTTTGCATAAAGTCATCATTTAAAATTACTTCATTTGTTTCATTTTCTAAAACATCAACAATTTTTTCTAAAGTTACTTTCTTCATATTTGGACAAACTTGAACATCCATAATAGTGTGTAATTCTTTATTTGGTGCTAATTCTTTGATTTTTGCGAAAACACCATCAACAGTTCCAATAATAAAATCTTTTGCATCTGTTTGAACAACATAATCAATAATAGCTGAAGTACTTCCTACAAAATCAGCTGCTTCAACAATTTCTCTTTTACATTCTGGATGAACAGCTACTTTAGCGTTTGGATATTTTTGTTTTGCTTCATTTAATTTATCTAAAGTAATATTTGTATGACGTGGACAATGTCCATAGTTTGTCATTATATTTTTTTCAGGAACTTGTCTTCTAACAAAATCTCCTAAGTTTTGATCTGGTATAAAGAAAATATTCTTTTGTGGTAAAGCTTTAACAATCTTTACAGCATTTGATGATGTTACACATACATCAGCATATTGTTTAATTTCAGCAGTTGAGTTGATATAACAAACAACGGCTAAATCATCATATTTTTCTCTCATTTCTTTAATTTCTTTAATTGTAATCATATGTGCCATTGGACAATCCGCAAAAGCATCAGGCATCAATACCTTTTTATTTGGATTTAAGATTTTGGCACTTTCTCCCATAAATTCAACACCCGCAAAAACAATACAGTCTGCTTCTGTTTGACTTGCTACTTTAGCAAGATAAAACGAATCTCCAATATAATCAGCAATCTTTTGCACCTCTTCATCAACATAATAATGTGCTAAAATAATTGCATTTTTTTCTTCTTTTAACTTTTTAATTTTTTCTATATTATCCATATAACTTCTCCCTTTTCTCGAGGAGAGTATACTCCTTTTGTTTACATCTGACAAGACAGTTGTAAAAAATATGTGTAAAAAAAGATACCTCTTACATTTCTTTTAAACCTAATAAAATACATCCAATCAACATATATTCCTTTAAACTTTCTATCTTAATAAGATCTGGAATATAACTACTTGGCATATATTTTTCCATTTCTTTTTTAACATCATCATTGTTAGCCACTAATTTATTATAAATAATAATAGCTTCTGGAGCAACCATCGATGTAATTCCTAAACAATATTTCGTTGTCCACTCTAATGCTCCTTCAGGAGTCTTTTTAATTTCTTGATAATTCTCACTAAAAGAAATTGGTAAATATTGAATTTCACCAGCAATATTATGTCTTCCCTTAATTAAATGTCCTCGATGAATATGTCCTACTCCTCCTGTTCCACCTATACGTGCTTGATATAAAAAAGAAATTGATTCATATTCATCTTGAGAAGCATAATAACCCATTACTATTGTATTGACATCATTATTAATAACAATCTTTTGTTTATACTTTTCTTCTAAAAAAGCTTGTAAATGACATTCATTCAAACCATACTTTTTCAAAGTCACCACCCCATTATAAACAACTCCTGGAAGTGATAAACTAATAAGTTCAATATCTGGATATTCATATAAAATTGTATTGATTAAATCCACAATATCATCAACTGATATAACATTTTTATAAACCTCAAAATCTTCTAAAATCACATCATTTTCATCATATAAACGACTAACCAGTCTTACTTTTTGATCTAATTGAATAAAAGCAAGTGCTAAAACTTGATGATGAGCTTTCAACGTTTGTTTAATAGGTAATGGACTTTCTTGACGATTTTGAACCTTTTTATCCTTAAAAAGTTTATCCTCTAAAAAAGCAATCGTATTACCTACATCATATTTACCAAATAAAGTAGGTGATAAAGCATAAACACGTTTATCTTTTAAAACACCTTCTACCTCAGATAGGCGAAAAGAAACTTGTGGAGCTAATAAGATGACATCATAATTTTTAGCTGCTTCATAAAGATTACCATAAGAAACCGCATTAAATTCAAAATCTTTATTTAATAATTGAACTCCTTCATTTAATTTTTCAGCAAAAAAACCTGTTGTAAGTCCACTTGTACAAGATAATAATACTTTTGTTTTAGTAGATGTTGTGAGTGTTTGTAAACAAAGACGCATATCATAAAGTAAACCTAAAGCATGATGAAAATTATTCATTTGAAAATGAATAAAAAAGACTTTTTCTTTTGTTATTTTATTTTCAACATCTAATTCAATCATACAATCAGGATAAAAGTTAATTGAACCAATTCCATACTTTGTTTCAATTACAATATTATCATTAACTTCCTTAACATCCCAATCTTCTTCATTTTGATTCAATAACCATTTTTTTAATAATTCTGTATCAATCTCTTTTAAAAAGGAATCCATACTCTCACCTCGCTTTTATTATACATTTTTATTACAAAAAAATAAAAAATTCTTGATAAAAAATCAAGAATTATTGTTCAGGTACAACTGCAAAATAAACAAGGTCTTCCTCATGATCATTGACCATCGTATGTTTATGACCTTTTGGACAATAATGAACACTTCCTTTATGAAGTTCTTCTCTTTGACCATCATAAATAACATAGCCATTACCTGAAATCACATAAATCACTTCACTATTTGTTTCATGAACATGTTCTCCAACACTTCCACCACATGGCACATGTCCAATCATAAAACGATTTAACCCATCAAAATACATCTTTGCTTCAATGTATTTTTCTCCACCTTTAAAGTTTTCAAATTTGTCTAAATTATTTTCATCATATTCAAAAATCATACTTATATCCCCCAATCGCCTACCATTATAACATATCTTACACAATTGTAAGGTGACGAATGAAAAGTTTTTCTATATAATATTTAAAGAAGGTGATGCTATGTATAAATTATTAATTGTTGAAGATGATTTGATTATCGCAAAAGGTTTACAAAAACATTTTGAAAAATATCATTATCATGTTAAATATGTTGAAGATTTTGAAAATGTTCTAGATGAATTTGTAGAATTCCAACCAGATCTTGTTTTATTAGATATCCATTTACCATTTTTTGATGGTTATTATTGGTGTCAAGAAATTAGAAAAATCTCACAAGTTCCCATTGTTTTTATTTCTTCAGCTAATGAAAATATGAACATTGTTCTAGCAATGAATATGGGTGGTGATGATTTTATCAATAAGCCTTTTGATTTACAGGTCGTACAAGCTAAAATACAAGCAATTCTTAGAAGAACTTATAGTTTTTCTAAAGATTTTCATTTACTCACTTATCAAGATGTTCATCTAGATATTTTATCAGGAAAGATTACTTATCAACAAAAGGAACTTATGCTTACAAAAAATGAATTAAAGATTTTAGAATATTTATTTGAACATGCTGAAGTAATTGTTTCTCGTGTTGATTTAATGAATCATTTATGGGATGATCATCAGTTCATTGATGATAATACTTTAAGTGTTAATATAAATCGTTTAAGAAAGAAGCTTGAAGATATTGGTTTACATGATTTTATTCATACGAAGAAAGGTTTAGGGTATTTGTTATGTTTAAAGACTATTTAAAGAAAACATATGCTGTTTATCTTCTTTATTTCTTATTTGTTTGTTGTACATTTATTGTTTTAATGATTTGTCAAATGTTATCAGATTTAATTGTTTATATGTTATGTCTCTATCTTTTTATTATTCTTATTTATTTTTTTAAAGATTATAAAAAATATAAAAATCATCACCGAAACATAGAATATTTAAAAGAAAATCTAGATTTTCTAGATGATTTTCCTCAAGATATTTATCTTGAAGAAAAAACATATCAAGAAATAATTCAACAGTTACACAAAAAAGCTTTTCAACTTTCAAAAGATAATCAACAAAAATATAATGAAATGATTGATTATTATACAAAATGGGTCCATCAAATTAAAACTCCTATTGCTGGTTTAAAACTGATTATTCAAAATGATTATCCTGATGAAAAAATGCTTGTTGAACTTTTAAAAATAGAACAATATGTCAATATGGCATTACAATATATTCGTTTAGATCATATCCATCATGATCTTTCTTTTCAAAAAGTATCTTTAGATGATCTTGTTAGTCAAGAAATCAAAAAACAATCTCTCTTCTTTTTTCAAAGGAATCTAAAAGTAGATTATCAAATTCAAGATCAACAAATTTTAACAGATGAAAAATGGAGTAGTTTTGTTATTGAACAAGTGCTTTCTAATGCTTTAAAATATACGAAAGAAGGAAGTATTACTTTTTATAATGATCATGAAAAGCTTTATATTAAAGATAGTGGTATTGGCATTAAAGAAAGTGATCTTCCTCGTGTTTTTGAAAGAGGTTTTACTGGTTTTCAAGGAAGAAATGATAAAAAAGCAAGTGGGTTAGGTCTTTATTTGTGTAAGAATATTTTTGATCAATTAGGTCATCTTATTTCTATTGAATCAAAAGTTGGACAAGGAACAACAGTATGTCTTGATTTTAGTAAAAAAGAAATATTTATTGAATAACCGACAACTTGTCGGTTATTCTTTTGTAATACTATTTCTTACAAAAATGTAAGCTTTATAAGCTTATTTGTAAGATGAATCGATAGGTGTATTTTTTTAATAAGAATACAATAAGAGTGTAGAAAAGGAGGACACAAAAATGTCATTATTAAACGTTAAACATTTACAAAAAATTTATTCAACTCGTTTTTCAAGTCAAAAAGTAGAAGCTTTAAAAGATGTTTCTTTTGATGTTGAAGAAGGAGAATATATTGCTATTATGGGAGAATCAGGAAGTGGAAAAACAACACTCTTAAACATTCTTGCTTCATTAGATAAGCCAACAAGTGGAGAAGTTTTATTAGATGGTAAAGATCTTACAAAGATTTCTGATAAACATATTTCTGCTTTTAGAAGAGATAATTTAGGATTTGTTTTTCAAGATTTTAACTTATTAGATACTTTTAATGTTGCTGATAATATTTATTTACCCCTTGTTTTATCAAAAGAACCTTATGCTTTAATGAAACCAAAGCTTGATAAACTTGCTAAACCACTAGGAATTGATCATTTATTAGAAAAATATCCTTATGAAATATCTGGTGGACAAAAACAAAGAGTTGCTGTTGCAAGAGCCTTAATTACTCATCCTAAAATCATTTTAGCTGATGAACCAACTGGAGCTCTTGATTCTAAATCAACTGATCAACTCTTATCGATCTTTGATCAAATTCATCAAAGTGGACAAACCATTTTAATGGTTACCCATAGTAGTAAAGCAGCCAGTTATGCCAGTCGTGTCTTATTTATTAAAGATGGACAAATCTTCCATCAACTTTATAAAGGTGAAATGTCTAATCAAGAAATGTATCAAGCCATTAGTGATACTTTAACAATGCTTCTTTCGGGAGGTCAATAAAATGAAATTTTATTTAAAACTAGCTTTAGGAAATATCAAAAAGAATAAAAAGCTTTATAGTTCTTATTTTGTTTCTAGTATTTTTTCTATCGCACTTTATTTCATTATAAAAAATTTAGAAAATAGTCCGACATTAAATGGTCACTTAAACCTCACATTATTTTTAAATTTAGGAGGCTATGTTATTGCCATATTCTCTTTGATTTTCTTACTTTATACTAATAGTTTTGTCATAAAGAATCGAAAAAAAGAAATCAGTCTTTACCATATATTAGGAATGGAAAAAAGAAATGTACGTTCGATGATGTTATTAGAAACAATGATCATCGCCCTTATTTCTCTTGTAAGTGGTATTGTTATTGGAATGCTGCTTTCTCAAATTACTTCTGTCATTATTTTAAGAATTATTCATAGAAGTATTCATTTTTCTCTTATTTTTTCATTAGATGCTTTTATAAAAACGATTATTGTTTTTAGTATTATTTTCTTTTTATCACTTGTTTATAATATTTCTGTCGTTGTAAGAAGTAATCCTATTGAACTATTAAAAGGACAAAGTATTGGTGAAAAAGAACCTAAAACAAAAATCTTTTTAACTCTTTTAGGAATTATTGCTTTAGGTGCAGGATATTATATTGCTTTATCCATTACTGATCCTGTGCAAGCAATGGTTTTATTCTTTGTGGCTGTTATTTTAGTGATGATTGGTACGTATTGTTTATTTACAGCAGGAAGTATTGCTTTATTAAAATTTTTAAAATCAAGAAGAAACTTTTATTATCAACCAACACACTTTACTTCTATTTCTGGTCTTTTATATCGTATGAAACAAAATGCTGTTGGTCTTGCTAATATTTGTATTTTATGTACCTGTGTTTTAGTTACTCTTTCTTCAACAATTTGTTTATATAATGGTATTCAAGATAGTGTTGATCATCAATGTTATATGGATGGTAATATTATTTTAAATAATAGCACTCATCCTGATCGACTTTATCAAGATGTAAAAGAGGCTTTAAAAGGTAAAAAATACGATTCTCTTTATGCTTTACCTGTTTATAGTTACACAGCTCAATTAAAAAAGAATAAAGTCAAACTTAACGCTTATGATTATAATAATTTAGCTTGTGTTAATATTGTTTCTTTAGAAGATTATAATCATTATCTTCATCAAAATGTCTCTTTAGATAGCAGTGAAGCTTATTTATACAGTTATGAAAACTATGATTATCGTACGATTACTTTAGAAGGTGTTCCTTTTACAATCAAAGATCAAATTAAAAATCGTCAAGTGCAAACAAATCATTGTTATGCACCTCATAATTTAACAGTTATTTTACCAGAAAATACTTTAAAACAATTTCATTTAAAGAATCAAACTTATTTCATTGGATTTAATGCAAGTAATAAAGTAGTTAAAGAAACAATTAATAAAATATTTGATGTGGATTATACTAATTCTTTAGGAGAAAACTATTTTTTAAGAACCCAAAATAGTATTGAAGATGAACAATCAATCTATGAAATTTATGGATCGTTATTATTTATTGGTATTTTCTTATCAATTATGTTCTTAGTAGCAGCTATTGTTATTATTTACAACAAACAAATTTCTGAAGGATTTGAAGATCAAAACAAATTTGAAATCTTACAAAATGTTGGTATGTCACAAAAAGAAGTCAAACAAACGATTCAATTCCAAGTATTGATTTTCTTCTTTGTTCCATTGATTGTTGCTATTATTCATTTAGCATTTGCTTATCCTTTAATTCTTCGTATTTTAAAAGGATTATTACAATGTGATAAAAATATTTATCTTGTTTCAACTGCTGGTTGTATTATTGGTCTTGTTATTATTTATACGATTATTTATTTAATGACTTCTAAAGCCTACTATCGTATTGTTAAAAGATAATTAATAACTACGTAAAAAAGCCTAATTTCATAAAATTGAAATTAAGCTTTTTTTATTCTATTTTTTAATTTATTGATTCTTACTTTAAGTCCGTTAATCAAAATATTTATTTTTTCATCTGTAAACATTGTTACTTTTTGATACTTTAATAACTCTTCTTTCCATAAATTTGGAACTTTTTCCAAAGTAACAAAATCAATATTATCCAGACATTCTTGATTACAAACAATATCCAATATTTTTTCAAAATCCATATTTTTATCATTGAAAAAACATCCTGTCGTATTTTCAAAATTCATCTCATATATTTCTTTTTGGGAATACATTGCCTGTCCACTATCAAAATTAGGAGCAATTTTCAACCATTTTAATGTTTCAACATCTCTAATAATTCCAAAGTTTCCTAAATGTCTATCTTGATTAACAATCAAATAATCCAATATAAACATCTTTCCTATACTCATTTTTGCATTTTTAATACCATTGTTTTCTAATAAATCAATGTATTTTTTATAGAGGTTTAAACTGTTATCTTGAAAATCAACATTTTCTTTTTTTAAAAGGGCATAAGCTGAAATAAGCTCGGTATCTTTGGTAATAAAACATTCACATTTAGATAGAGGCATTTTATTTATAAGTTCTATTGTATATTTTGTGTAATCTAAATGTATTGCCTTACAAATAAAACCTGCTAGGACTTCATTAAATGGTTCTAATTCCTTACTTTTAAAAGAACTTTTTAATAAATAACGTTTTTTATCTTTACCAACAATCCATGCCTTTTTCAACATTCCATCTGATGTATTATTTGGTGAATAAAAATCAATATCATTTTGATCAACTATTTTATTTTCAAATACAGCTTCTAGATAACTATCACTATTAAAATCATGATCAAAAAAATTAATATTTTGCCATTCAAGTGACTGTTCGACTGGATTCATCCAATATTGATCTGTTAATGAAAGTCCAAAAGCTTTATTAAGTAATACATCTTTATTATCAATACCTAAATTATCTAAAAAATCATCTAACCCATCACGCCACGACGGAATTCCTCGTCCTTTAAACCAAGCATTCATTTCTGCAACATTAAGCGTTCCATTTTTAAAACATTCTAATGGTGCATAAGTTTCATTGTATATTTCCTTTATTTCAACAATACGATAATTTCTATTATCATAACTTATTCGTGCTACACGTTTATTTTTATTCATTAGGTCATATTCTGTTTTGCCATCATTTAATGGATTTACGAGGAAAAAATGTTCATCAGGAAATCTATTGTAATGTTTTCCATATTTTTTTGTTTCCCATTCTAATGCGGCTTTTTCTATTAATCTAAAATCAATCGTATGTTTTAAATAATTCTGTTGATATTTTTTTGTTTTTTGTTTATAAAGTCTTAAAGCTGCTTGTTGTATTCTATGTTTATTTTCATTAATAAATTGAAGTATTTCTTTTATTTCTTGGTTTTCTAAATAAGTTTCTTCTAATTCTTTATAAGGAACACAAAACATATTTGATAGTAAACACTTACCATAAAATTTTTCTTTTTGAAAATCATACATTCTAAAAATAGTTGGTGATGATTTTCTTTCTTGATAGTCATCTTGTTTAGATAAACTCACTGGTATAAAATA
The DNA here is from genome assembly GCA_963618275.1 of Bacteroidaceae bacterium. Taxonomy (GTDB): domain Bacteria; phylum Bacillota_I; class Bacilli_A; order Erysipelotrichales; family Coprobacillaceae; genus Faecalibacillus. Next base: position 6,491 of record CAVESC010000025.1, on the reverse strand, counting down.
ACATAACTCATTGATTCTCAAAGGAAAACCTTTAATATCATTTGAAATGATAATATGTGAATCTATTTTACTTAAATAATCTATATAATGTTTTTTTACATGATAGAATTTCATAATTACCTCCTAAAAAAGCAAAACAGAGATTCTCAAGTTGCAATCTCTGTCATTAAAATGCTTCCAACTAAGGCTCTGGTTCTCCGATTTAGAGTTTCCAACTAAGGCTCTGGTTCTCCGATTTATGTCCAACTAAAGCATGGACTATCTAATGAAAATATAGCATATTTACTCATCAAAAACAATAAAATAATATTCTATTAAAGAACATCTTATCTTTCATTTTCAACAAAATATATTATAACTCATTAACAATATTATGTACCCATATTCCTTTTCTTACAAGAATAAGTCCTAATGTAGCTTTCGGAATATCAACACATTGAACAAGTATATAAATTGTAAGAATTGGTAGACTAGTAAGTCTTGTTAATAATAAAGCAGCCATAAAAGTAAAAACAAACGTATAACCACTATCAAATAAGAAAGTTAAAAAAGTTTTCCCTCCTGCACGCATTGTAAAATAGCTACTATAATAAATAGAAATAACAGGTAACATACATGCTGCTACTTTAAGAAGTGAAGTTGCAAGATTTTTTACTTCTAAAGAAGTGTTATAGATTTGTGGAATGTAAACAGAAACATTAAATAAAATAATTCCTAACATCAAACACATCATAAAATTCATAAAAAGCATTTTTAAATCATAATCTTTAGCTCTTTCAATTTCACCAGCTCCTAATTGTTGACCAACAACAATTGAAATAGAATTTCCCATTGCATAGCAAACAATCATAAAGAAGTTTGTAACGGTTGTTGTAATATTAATAGCAGCAACAGCAACAAGTCCTCTTGTTGAATAGCTTTGTGAAATTAAAGCAATAGAAATAGACCATAAGATTTCATTACATAAAAGAGGTAAACCTCTTTTTAACATTTCTTTAGTTGTATCAAAAGGAACTTTCTTCATCTTAATCGCATCTTTTAAATAAAGATTACGATAACCACCTATAATATTAATACTCATTTCAATCACACGAGAAACAACTGTTCCAATAGCTGCCCCTGAAACACCTAATTGTGGAAACCCAAAACGTCCAAAGATCAAAATATAATTTATACAGAAATTAACAATAACGGCTACAACACTCGCAATCATTGGTAAAACGGTATTCCCTGTTTCTCTAAGTGAGGATGAATAAACTTGAGTAATTACAAATGGAATAAGTCCAATGAGCATAATTTTTAAATATTGCATACCATAATTTAATGTTTTTAAACTATCACTTGGATTATCGTTTAAATATAAAGAGATAAGTCGTTGTCCAAAAGTATTAAATAAAATAATCGCTAGAACGGTAATAATAATTCCAATAATCAATTTAATCCTAAAACAGTTTTCAACACCCTCTTTATTTTTCTTTCCATAAAACTGTGCCATAAATATTCCTGGACCTGACATTGCTCCAAAAATCGTCACATTAAATACCTGTAACAATTGATTCGTAATAGAAACACCTGACATAGAAAGCGTTCCTAATTGTCCAATCATAATATTATCTAATAAACTTGCTAGATTTGTAAAACCATTTTGGATAACAATAGGTATACAAATAGCAAGAACCATTTTATAAAATCCTTTACTTCCTATTAATTTTTTCATATTCCCTCCTATGTATGTGTACGAAATATTATAATCGATTTATAAGAAAGTGTCTATTTACTAAAAATGATTTATAAAAAAATAGGAGATATCTCTCCCATTTGTTTCTTTTTTTATAAAATTTTTTTACTACTCTTATTTAATTATTCAAAAGTTCAAGTAAGGGTACATAGTTGGATAATTTTTTTTCAAAATATTATAATAAACTTTTCTATTACCTTGATTAACCATATTAGAAATTAATCTTTTCTTATAAGAGTCATCAATATCAACTAAATTACTATTCATTTTATAGATTAACATATCATTAAATAATTTCATCTTTTTATGTGTTTCAATCTTATTTGGTGATTTATCATTTTCATAAAGAGAATTTAATAAATTAAATTGTTTATTTTTTTTATCATCTTCATAATCATCGTATGCATCCATTAAATATATCCACTTTCCGTAATTAAATAATAAATTGTATATTTCATAATACTGACTATTTTTTTCTAAATTTACAGCTTTAAAATATATTTCTATTAAAGTTGCAAAATATTTTCCAAACAAATTAAGTAAGTCATCTAAATTAGAATTATTTTTTTCTAATAGATTTATTTTATACATTATCTTATCCAATTCATCTACCGACTTACCTAATTTTGATTTCATAATGCTATAGTTTTTATTTCTAATAAAAATTTTTCTTAATACTAAACATAACTTACTTTTTTTATCTATAATATTATCATTCAATTTTTCTATCATTAAATGATAATTAATAAATGATACATAATCATAAATACTTTCAGAATTATTTACTTCAATCTTTTTTAATTTATTTAGTGGACATCTAAATTTATAATAAATTCTATTATCTTCAAATATTTCTAAACATAATACCAATAAAATCATGTCATAACTTGTAAATAAACGATAAATTAGCCCATATTTTTTCCCTATACTATAACATAAACTACAATATTTTTTATTGTATAAATTATAATCTTTCACTATAAGACAATCTCTTTTTATTTTGACATATCCGAACATATCAAAAGCTCCTATTAATTACAATTTCCTGTACCACAAAATTGACTTAAGCAAAAACAAATGCACATACAAGAACAGCAATCTCCGCATCCTTCATCAGAATCATCATAAGAATGCCAATTACCATCAAGTCCTTTTCGATAACCAGTAAACATTAAATGAACTTTATTTAATTCTTCTATACAAAGCATATTAAAATAATTTATAGCTTCATCCAATCGATCTAGTTTGAACAAACTGTATCCTAACAAAAAATTTCTTTCATCACTCTCAGGATTGTTTTTTTCAGTATTTATATATTTTTCTATTTGCGTTTTAGATAAAGTATCTATATATTCAATTTTACTATAATTCATTTTTTTCACTCAATAATAATTTATCAAAAAAATTCCAATAAATTTTTACTCCTTTCTATCTTGAATAAATTTAACATAAAATTACGTATTATTTTTATATTTGTAATTGTTTACACTTATATGTCATTTTTTTCAATAAAAATATTCCTACCAATAATTGATAGGAATATTTTATTATTTCTATTTATTAACCAAAAAGCATTTGAACTACAGTATTCATTAATTATTACAAATATTTTTCCACCATCTATCGATTTCATCAGCTGTCAAACTTTTAGCATTATCAATTTTATCAATAGTGTAAATTTCACTATAATAATTTAAACCACCCATATCTCCATAATATTGAAAAATTACTGACAATTCAAAATCATCTTTTACATAACCAGAATCTAAAACTTTAATTTTAGTATTTAAACGATATCCATTATTATAAGTTTTATATTCATCCCCAGAAAAAATTCCAAATCCAAAACAAGAATTTGTTGAATTAGCGACATGTCCTATATGCATATCTGTATTTATAATACAATCAGTTATACTACCTGTTCCCATTCCAACTATTCCTCCTATTATTGTATGATATGTGAAATAATGTCTTGGCTTAACTATTACTTCAAAATCACCATTAATTATACTTTTTGATATTTTACCATCATAATTAGTTCCAGCTATACCACCCCATAAAAAACTAGCATTTGTAGCAACATTTTTTATTTTAGTTGAGATATCATTACTACATTTAGTTATAACACCATCATTATTATGAGCAGAAACTCCACCAAATAGTATAAAAGTATCAAAAGGAGTATACGGTGTAGAATTAGCATATATGTTACCGCCAACTTTACAGCCTTCAATTAAACCATTATTTTCTATAGCAATTGAACCAAATCTCATTGATTTACCAGTAAAAAGTACACTTCCTAAATTTGTATTTAAATTATATACCTTTGCACCCTTACCTAATTTATTAAACAATCCGTATTCTTGAGATAAATCTATCGTAACAGTATGATTATTTCCATTTAGAATACCATTAAAGTCAATTCTTTCAGATGTTGTTAGATTTAAATCCGTCATTAATACATATTCTTGATCACTATTATTCATATTTTGAAAATCATTAACATTCCATATTTCATTAACAGTTTTGGGCGGTTGTAATGTTACATCTAACATTTCATAAATACTTTCAAAAATCATTATATTTTCTTTAACAAATGTTTCATAATTTTCTTTAGTAAAATGAATATCATAATTTCCATTTTCAAGAATAACTTTATATTTTCCTAATTTATCAGTAGTTGTTGATGCAATCAAATCGTTTCCATCACTTTTAAAAATATCTACTTTTACATTTTCAATAGCATGACCTTCAGTATCTACAACTTTACCAACGATTCCAATATCTGCATTTACTTTCTTCGATGATAAAACTATATCTTTTGAAACAATAGTTGTAGTATCTGTTAAAATTTTTTCACTATCTATATAATTTTCATATCCGTCTTTTTGTATAATATATTCTTGAATGCCCACTGGACAATCAATTATAAACTTTCCATTTTCGTCAGTTAATGTATCAATATTTTTCTTTTGTATATGAACATTTGCATTTTCTATTGGATTACCTCTTTCATCAATAACCCTACCGGAAAGTTTTCCATAATACTTATCAGTCATTAACTTATAAGCATTCCATGCATTTATCATTTTTTTATTTTCATCATTCAAAACATCAATATTTGCACTTTCAACTATTATTTTTTTTATTTCTTCTCCTGTTAAATTAGAATTGATAGCATACAACATTGAAGCTAATCCTGCAACATGAGGCGATGCCATAGAAGTTCCTTCGTAATAATCATATTCATTATCACTAATTGTTGAATAAATATTAACACCCGGTGCAAGAACATCAACTCGATCACCGCCATTTGAGAATTTTGCTTTAATATAAGAATTATCTTCGTTTAGTTGAGATGCACCTACAATTAAAATCCTGTCTTTTATTTTTTGATTTGAAATAATTGATAAGGCACTTGCCCATTTTGCATCAATCGTTTTTGAAACCATATCCGTATTAACTAAGTCAAATTTATCTAATTCAGTTAGTTTTCTTTTAATCGTCTCTGATGTATTAATATCCTCATATTCAACATAAAATGTGTTTTCTTCTTGTGTTATTCTTGCATATCCGGTTATACTTTCTTTCATTTTAATAAATTCATCATTATTAGCATTACCAGCAGCGTTGCAAATAATAAAGTCATATTGTTCAGATAGTTTCATTAATTCATATTCTAAATCTGCTGCTGTTGCCTTAATAGCTTCTTGAGTTAAAAATTGTAATTTTTTATCTGTAGATTGAGAAGCAGCAAAAATCACATCATCATTATAACCCATAGAAACATTTATTACTTTACATTTTTTTAATATTAGTTCAGTAATTCCAAATGTCCATTTATACGTTGATGTAATAGAACTATAAGGAATACAATTAATTCTAGCTGTTGGACAAACTCCACAAACCCCTAATGAATTATTAAATTCAGCACCTATTATTCCACAAACATGTGTCCCATGATTGACATCATTAGGATTATTAGCTAATAAAGTAACCACATTTTTTAAATCATTATGTTGATCATCAACTCCATTATCCATAACACCCACGTTAACTGTAGACATTTTTTTATAATATTTCCATAATAAAGGTGCATTTATTGCTTCCATACCCCAGTTTTTCCCATCTGAATAATTGGACCAATCATTTTTCCATCGTTCATCATCAGGATAAAATGGGGTTTCACTATTATAATTAATTCTTAATACCCTATTAAAATGAGAATTTTTATAACCATTCATTTTCAATTTAGAAATTATATGCAAAAGTTCCTCATAAGACTTGCTTTTATTAAATCTAATCTGATAAGTTTGAGTATATTTGTTTTTTCCAACTACATAACTTCCATCTAATAAAGAAAGGATACTTTTTTCTGTATCTTCATTAAGTCCTTCATTACATGTTACAATAACTTCATTGTTATAATATTCTTCTAAAGTATCTGGATTACATTCAATATAATTTTCGTTTTCTAAATCTGTATATAAATCATCATTATAGTAATCACTAGCATCGTCTTTTGGTACAAACTTATTATCTTCTTCATCAATAGTATAGTTACATATTGCTTTTATAATACATACTTGATTATTGACCTTGATTTCTTTTTCAACAGTAAATTGTTTATTTTTTTCTAATTTATCTATAGCAAATACATGATCAATATTTAACATACATAATGAAGAAATAAATAAAAATATGAATATCTTTTTTCGATATTTTTTATTAGATAAAAATATTAATATTATAA
>CAVESC010000024.1:0-32045 GCA_963618275.1 Bacteroidaceae bacterium | reverse complement strand
AAAACCTACAAAATTATTTAGTCCAAAACCTACATTTTTATATTGACTTTTGCATTCGATTGCGTTATCTGTCTCAAAGACGTTTTTAAAAGATAAAATTAAAAATTCCTATAAAAGAATAGGATATATTTCAATTATTTTAGTAATAGGTTTAATGATTTTTAAGGGAAGATATAGTGGACTAGGAACAAATTTAATAGAGCTATCTTTTCATCAAAATGTTACGGTTTATGATTGGTTTTTAAGGTGGAGAAGTAACGCCTTTATTTTCAATAGGATCTATATTAGGATTTATTCTTGCTTATCTTTTCCATTTACCTATTGAATTATGTGCAGCACTTGGTTATGCAGGAGTTTTTGCTTCAGCAACAAATACATTATTTGCACCTATCATGATAGGTTTAGAAGTTTTTGGTGGATCCAATATGTTTGCCTTTATTATTGTTTGTATTTTTGCGTATTTAATCAATGGCAATAAGTCAATATATACAGCGCAAAGCAATGAAATAAAATAAGATTAAAACATGATGATATGTAAAAAAACTATCATCATGTTTTATTTTGAGATATAATGTAATCAACAAGGAAGTGATAACAATGTACGAGACAATTAAGCAACTTGCTCAAAAATATCATCAAGAGACAATCAATCAACGTCGTGATTTTCACCACTTTGCTGAAAGAGGTTGGCTAGAAATCCGTACAGCATGTCAAATTGCGACAACTTTAGAAAATTTAGGTTATGAAGTTTTAGTGGGTAAAGATATTATGGATAAAGATGCACGTATGGGTTTACCACCAGAAACTATTTTTAATATCAATTATTTACGTGCTAAAAAAGAAGGAGCTAATCCTAAATATTTGGAACAAGTCAAAAACGGAATGACTGCTGTCGCAGGTGTTTTAAAAAATGGTGAAGGGCCTGTTGTAGCTATTCGTTTTGATATTGATGCTTTAGGACTTGTGGAAGATTCAACAGATGGACATTATCCAAAACAAGAAGGTTTTTCTTCTTGTCATTTAGGAGCAATGCATGCTTGTGGACATGATGGACATGCTTCTATTGGCTTAACAACTGCTAAAATTTTAATGGAACTTAAAGAACACTTACATGGGACTTTAAAAATCATTTTTCAACCAGCAGAAGAAGGGGTAAGAGGAGCAAAGTCGATTTGTAAAAGTGGTTTTTTAGATGATGTCGATTATATCTTTGCAGCGCATATTATGCCACGTGTTGAAAATTATGATCTTTATTTTGGAATGAATGAATCATTTGCGACAACGAAATTGGATGTTATTTATCATGGTGTTTCAACACATGCGGCGGAATCTCCGCAATTTGGGAAAAATGCTTTATTATCAGCAGCTAACTGCATTATTAATTTACATTCAATTCCTCGAAATAGTGATGGGCAAACACGTGTTAATGTTGGAACGGTTCATGCAGGAACAGGAAGAAATGTCGTTCCTGATACAGCAAAACTTGAAATAGAAGTACGTGGTGTGACGACTGAACTAAATCGTTATATGGAAGTTTATGCACGAGATATTATAAATGCCTGTGCTTTGATGCATGATACAGTTGTTGAAATAAAACAAATGGGAAAAGCTTTTGCCTTAAATTGTGATGAAGATTTCATGAATCAAATACGAAGTATTTGTGTTAAAGAAATGCCGGATTTAAAACTACCTCCAGAAAATTTAAATCCTTTAGGAGGAAGTGATGATTTTTCTTATATGATGGAATATGTTCAAGCTCATGGAGGGAAAGCAACATATATGAAATTATTGACGGATATTACAGCTTCGCCACATAATACATCATTTAATTTTAATGAAGAGGTACTTAATAAAGGACCTCGTATCATGGCATCGATTGCTTATACATTGTTAAAATAAAGGAGAAAAAGTATGTTAGAATTTAAATATGATACACAATTATTAATTGAAGGAAAAAATTTAAACGAAGATGAAATTAGTGAATATTTTACAACACATTTTAAGGGAGATTGTTTACTAGCTGTTGGAGATGATGAATTGATTAAAATTCATTTTCATACAAATGAGCCATGGAAGGTTTTAGAATATTGTTCAACACTTGGTGAAATTTATGATATTGTTGTTGAAGATATGGATAGACAATCAAGAGGATTAAAAGGATAAAGATGTGAAAGCATCTTTTTTAATTTATTAAAAAATGTTATAATTGCAAAGCTATTTATAAATAAAAAAGAGTTTTTAATGATTGGAGGTCACTATGGTTAATATATTTGATACATTACCAAGAAACTTTTTTAATATATTTAATACAGCAGATCGTGTTGTTATTAGTGAATGTATTTGTGTTCTTTATGAATATATTAAAGATGATGCATCTTTTGCATCTTTAAAAGAAAACCTGATTTATGAATTAACAAAATATTTTAGCAGTCATTTAATTGAACTTGAAGAACTTCAAAGTCAATCACCAAGAGAACGTGCTTTTTATGTTTATCGAAGATTAAAAGAATGCGGTTGGTTGAGTGAAGAAGTAGGGGAAAACTATCATGTTTATGCTAGTTTTGAAGATTATGCTATTAGTATTATTGAAACTTTAATGAATTTAGAAGAAGATAGAGATATAGAGTATTCAAGTATGGTCTATAGTATCTATTCGCAATTCAAAAATTTTGATATTGAAAATGGACATAAAATTCTTGATGCACAATATAGTATGACAAAAAATTTAATGACAAAATTAAAAAACTTAAATACAAATATTAAGCGATATATCAAACGCCTTGTTCAAGATAATATGAAAAATGACTTAAATCAAATTTTAGATTCTTTATTAAGTGATTATCAATTAAAGATAGTAGATCGTGCTTTTTATAATCTAACAACTAAAGATCATCCTTTAAAATATCGTAATAGTATCATTTCGCAAATTCAAAGAATTCAAGATAATCAAGAAACATCTGAAACGATTATAGGAAATATTATGCTTTCTAAAGATTTAACTTACCAAGAAGCAACGGATCTATTTTATAAACAAACATCTTATATTATAGATGCTTTTGAAAGTATTTTAGATTTAATTAATGAAATTAATCGTAAAAATGAAAAATTTGTTGCTTCAGCAACAAATCGTATTATGTTTTTAATGAATGTAAAAGAAGATATTGGTGGAAAAATCAATGACATCATTAAAGAAGGACAAGAATGTCCAGAAGTATTTGATCAAGTAGCGACAATTTCAATTAATAAATACTTGGATCAAAATTCTTTATATTTACCAAGACAAATTAAAAAAGTTAAAAATACAGATTTGATTTTAGACACACAATTAGATGAACAAACACGTTTGATGGCTATTGAAAAATTAAAACATAATGAAAAATATACAAAAACAGCGATTGAAAAAAATGTTTTACAATGTTTAGATCAACAAAAAACGATGTTGGGTTCAAATTATTATGATCAAAATAAAGATTTATCTTTATTTATTTTGACATGGCTTTATGGCTATAGTCAAAATGCTCGATATAAAATAGAACCACAAGAAAATATTATAAAAAAGGATCATTATCAATTTAGAGAATTTATAATAAGGAGAGTTGAAGATGAATAAAAATGAACTGATGAAAAATATGTCACAGGCATATTTATTATTATCTGAAAAAAGAAAAGAAGAATTTTCACGTATTTTAAATCGTTTATTGGCCGTTAACTTTATTTGTGGTGGAAGAAAAAGAGATCGTGAAGATTATTATTTTATTAGTGAAAATGAACAACTATTTAAAGATTTTTTGATGATGCTTGATTATGATTTTCATTTGTATAAAGCAGATCGTGTTATTTATATTCATAATTTAAATAACTACAATCATTTGAATCTTAATCAAATGCAAACAATTGTTTTATTATTGCTTAGAAAACTTTATTTTCAAAAATCCCAAGAATTACAAGATACAGAATTTATTCATATATCTCTTGGGGAGCTCCATAGTGAAATAGAGGCAACAGGTATTTATAATGAGCGTCTTAAAAAGACAGATTTAAAAAATATTTATCATTTCTTATCAAGATACAATATTTGTGAACGTATTGGAGATTTAAATGAAGATGATACACGTCTGATTATTTATCCAACGATTAATTATATTTTACCAATTCAAAAAATAGATGAAATCAATCAACGTATTCAACAATATAAAAAAGGAGATCATGATGAAAACATTAACGAAAGTGAAACTGATTAATTGGCATACTTTTTCTAATGAAGAATTTGAAATCTATAAAAATGCTTTAATTACAGGAGAAAATGGAACAGGGAAATCAACTATTTTGGATGCGATTCAATATGTTTTAACTGCAGGAAAATGTAAATTTAACAAAGCAGCAAGTGATATTGGAAATCGTACATTAGAATCTTATATTCGTTGTAAAACAGGGATTGAAGGGCATGAATTTGTTAGAAATGGTGATGTTACAACTTATATTGCATTAGAATTTTATGATGAAAAAACAGAAAAATATCAAATTATTGGAACTGTTATTGATTTACCAGCTGGGGGAAGATTAAATAGAGATTTTTTCCAAATTATTGATTGTAAAATCAGTGATGTGACATTCATTGAAGAAAGACAAGTTTTAACGAGAAAAGAGTTTAAAAAAGCTTTAATTGATCACCAACAAACAGGTATTTTTAAAGATACAATTAAAGAAGGCGAAAGCTTATTTGGTAATGCTTTAGGTGTTAAAAGTAAATATTTTGATTTAGTAACGAGAGCACTTGCTTTTAAAGCTATTGATAATGTTTATCAATTTATTGTTGATTTTTTATTAAAAGAAGATTTTGTTGATATTCAAAATTTAAGAGACAGTATCAAACATTATAAAGTTCTTGAAGAAAAATTAAAAATATCTAAAAAAGAATGTGAATCATTAGAAGGTGTCGTAAACCAATATGACACGTACTTAGATACACATTTTCAAATGGATGTTTTAGAATGTTTAAAAGAAAAATTACAAGAAAAACAATTACAATCCATTATTGAAAATAGTCAAAAGAAATATCAAAAAATAAATGATCAATTAAATTTTGTACAACAAAAACTTACACAATTAAATCAAGATGAAGAAACTTATCAAGAAAGATATCATCGTTTAGATGAATCATTAAGAGAAAACGAAACCTATAACTTAAAAAATGAATTACAAAAAGAAAGTGAACAACTCAAAAAAGAAAAAGATAAGAAAGAAAATAGTTATCAAACACTCATTACAGAAATCAAACAAGAAACACAATTATTAAAGAAAATAAAAATACCAAACAGTTATATCCAAACTCTTCAAAATCAAGATTATCAAACAGAAACATTAACACATGCTTTTAGAAGTATTGTAGAAGAAGTTTCTAAAAGAACAAAGGATGTTACTGAAAAAATATCTCATTTAAAAATTGAAATGGCACAAACAGTTGATCGTTTTAATGAATATTGTAAAGAATATGATTCTCTTAAAGAAAATCAACATTATTATAGAAAAGAAATTCAAGAATTAATTCAATTATTAAATGAAAAACTTACAAGTCATTATGGAAAAACAATAGAAGTCAAACCACTATGCGAATATATCGAAGTTAAAGATGAAAAATGGCGAAATGCTTTAGAAGGATATTTAAATAGTCAAAGATTTGATTTGATTATTGAACCAGAATATTTTGAATATGCACTCCTTGTTTATGAAGAATATAAAAATAAAAGAGGAATATATGGTGTAGGAATTGTTGATGTTGCGAAAATGTCAAGATATGAAGATGTGGATGTTAAAGATACCCTTGCTAGTCAATTAGAATGTAAAAATACATATGCAAGATGGTATGTCAATATGTTGCTTTCTAAAGTACAATGTGTAGATGATGTGACACAGCTTAGAAATTATTCAACAGCGATTACGCCAACGTGTATGCTTTATAAAAATTATACAGCACGTGCAATCAATCCACGTATTTATAATAAGCCATATATTGGATTAGGAGCTATTAAAATTCAATTAGCGACAATTGAACAAGAATTAGAAAATCTAAAACAAGAAATTAAATTACAAAAAGCAAATTATGAAGATTTAAAAAATAATCAAGCATTATTAAATCAATCAAAAGCAGATCATCTTTTCTATCGTTTAGATTTAATTGATGAATATCATAATTTATTAAAAGAATATCAAGAAATCAATGATCGTTATGAAAAATTAGTTCTAGATGATTCACTTATTTCTTTACAAGAAGAATGTGATGCAGTCAAAAAACAACTTGAAAAAACAAAGAAAGAAAAAGAAGATTCATTAATGACAAAAGGAAGTCTAGAAAATAATCTTGAAACATTTAAAGAACAAGTTGAACAAACCCAAGAACAGTATCAATCGTTACATGAAAAAATAGTTCAATTTGAAATGGAACATGTTGATGTAACACAAGTTGCGGATCAACAAGTAGTTGTTTATTTAAAACGTTTTTCTAAAGATTTTAATGGTATGAAAATTGATATTGAACAACAAGGAAATGGTTATCAACGAAAAGCAAATCAAATTGAAAATCAAATAGTCATGAAGATGAAAGACTATAATGATGTTTATAACATTGGATTTGAAAATGCTTTAACAGATATTGAAAGCTATAAACAAAGATATCATCAATTAAAAGAAATGGATATTGTTTCTAAAGAAGAAAAAACAAGACAAGCTAAACTTAAATGTGAAGAATCTTTTAAAACATCATTTATTTCTGGATTAAATGAAAAAATTGAAAATGCAAAAAAAGATATAGCTGAATTAAATAAGGGATTAGCACAAAGAGACTTTAATGGTGAAACCTATGAATTCTGTGTATCTCCAACATCAAGAGATGATTTCAAGGAATATTATAAGATTATTCAATCGGGAAAAGAGTATATGGTCAATAATCTTTTATCTGAAACATTGAGTGAAAGTCAAAGAAGAATTATGGATGAATTATTTATCAAATTATCTTCTGTAGAAAATGATCAAGAAACGGAACAAATGTTGATGGAATATACAGATTATCGTAATTACTTGGATTATGATATTAAAATCAAATACGCGAGTGGAGATTTTGCTTATTTTTCAAAAGTTAATAAAGAAAAATCAGGTGGGGAAACCCAAACACCATTCTATGTTATTATGGCGGCAAGTTTTGAACAGGTAATTCGTAATCGAAATCAAAATGAAGATTTTGGTTGTGTTGTTATTTTTGATGAAGCATTCAATAATATGGATGAACAAAGAATTCAAGAAATGATAAAATTCTATAATGAGCGTGAAATTCAAACGTTTATTGCAGTACCACCTTCAAGAGCAAGTACAATTATTCCTTATGTTAATACAAGATTGCTTGTTATTAAACAAGGACAACAATCATTTGTAGAAGGTTTCAAAGATGAACAACTATAGAAATGAAATCTTAAATGAGTTTATTGATCGTTTTGAAAAAAGTAGTTATTATAAAGGAAAAAGTGAAAAACCAAGAAAGATTTCTATTGTCTTACATAAGAGATTTCCTGAATATGGACATAGTTTTCATTATGAAGAAACAAATGAATTAGAAAATATCGTTTTTCAATTAAAGGAACAAGGTTTTGTTGAATTTTCTAAAAAGAGTGTTTTAGGAAATAGAGAATTGATTTTAAATCAAGAAAAAAATTCTATTGAACAAATCTATAAAGAATTAAAAAGAGTACCTGTTAAAGAAAAAATAGCAGACTATGTAAATTTACTTGATCGATATCAAGAAGACACATTTATTAAAGATTTTGTTGATGAGATGAAACAAAGGACTCTTCATCAACAAAGTCTGTTGCCTTATTTAAAAGTTTATGATGAAAATGATTTAGAAAATGTGATGAAGATACTAAAAGGAATGATTTGTCAAAAAGAAGAAATTTCTTTTAGAAAGTTTTCTGAAAAAGTATTGGGTGATACTAAGAAATTAGAAAAGTATAAAAATAAAATCTACCATATTATTAAAGATTTTTATGATGATTCGATAGAAAATGTAGATGATGCTTTTGAACTTTTCTATATTCGTAAAAATCCAGCGTATGTTTATTTAAAAGGAAATGCTATTTTACAAATCAATGAACAAATCATTGATTTGAATGAAATGAATCATTACTTTGTCTTACCAAGTATTTGTATCAAAGATTTAAAAATTAAAAATATTAAAGCAAATCAAGTGATGACTATTGAAAATTTAACATCATTTCATGATGTATCTTTAAAAGACACTTTCTATATTTTTACAAATGGTTTTCATAATCATGCCATTGAGTCATTTTTAAAATGTCTTTATAACTTTTTAGGTGAAAGCGTTCATTATCTTCATTTTGGTGATATCGATGCAGGTGGCTTTCATATTTACGAATCTCTAAGAAAGAAAACACAGATACCTTTTCAAACTTATAAGATGAATATAGAAATGTTAAAAAGATATAAAGACTATACAAAGCCTTTAACACAAAATGATCGTAAAAGATTATTATCTTTTAAGGGAAGTCAAAATGAAGTGATTGAGTATATGTTAAAAAATAATGTCAAACTAGAACAAGAAATAATAGGAGAAAAAGAAAATGAAGGAAAAGACGCTAACACGTATTAGAAAATTTACAGAAGATCGTCATTGGGGAAAATTTCATTCACCAGCTAATCTTGCTAAATCTATTTCGATTGAAGCAAGTGAACTTTTAGAATGTTTTCAATGGAATGAAAACGAATATAATTTACAACATGTTAAAGAAGAATTAGCAGATGTAATTATTTATTGTCAGGATTTATTAGATAAACTCAATTTAGATGTTGATGAAATTGTAGATATGAAAATGGCAATGAATGAAAAGAAATATCCTCTAGATAAATGTGATCAATAATAATAGAAATGGCAGAAAAAATGCCATTTTTTTTAAATTATATAGAATGATTTGCAAAAAAATATAATTCAGTATATAATTTCACAGTCACTAAGGAGGAAAAATATAATGGGAGACGCTATCAAACTTATTGGGATAGTTATTGTTATCATTGGTTTTGCTTTAAAATTTGATACATTAGCTACCGTAGTTGTTGCTGGTATCGTTACTGGTTTAGTTGGTGGAATGTCTATTATGGATATTTTATCAACACTTGGATCTGCTTTCCTTACAAACCGTACAGCAACATTATTTATTTTAACATTACCAGTTATTGGTCTATGTGAACGTATGGGACTTCGCGATAAAGCTGTTGATTTTATCAGTGGTATTAAAAGTGCGACAACAGGTCGTTTATTATCTATTTGGCAAGTCATTCGTACTATTGCTTCAGCATTTTCATTACGTATTGGAGGACATCCACAATTTATCCGTCCTTTAATCAACCCAATGGCACAAGCATGTGCAATTGCTAAATATGGAGAAGTTGATGAAAAAACTGAAGATGAAATTAAAGGTATGGCTGCAGGAACAGAAAACTATGGGAATTTCTTTGCTCAAAACTGTTTTATGGGGTCATCAGGAACTTTATTAATTGTTTCTACTTTAAATGAAATCTTCAAATCACACAATATTGCTCAAGAAGTAACTGCAAATCAAATTGCTTTAAATTCAATTCCAATTGCAGTAATTTCAGTTATTGTGGGTGTTGGTTATGCTTTATGGTATGATCGTAAATTAAAGAAACGTTTTAGTAAAAAGCAAGGAGGAGAAAAATAGTATGTTAGAAATGGATTGGAATACAAGTACAATTTTAGCAGAAGTATTCTATTGTATTATTGGACTTATTTTTGCTTTTACAGGAGTTAGTGCTTTAAAAAATAAAGAAGTTGAAAAAAGAACAACAACTGCTATTTTCTGGTTTATTTTAGCTATTACATTTATTGCGGGTCCTTATATTCCTACATGGATTACTGGGGCATGTATTATTTTACTTGCTATTTTAACAGCTTTTGGGTTAGTACAACCTGCAGCAATGAATGTACCAACTGCTAAAGAAACAAGAGAAAACGCAGATAAATACGGTTATAAGTCATTTATTCCACCTGTTGTTTTAGCATTATCAGCTGTTGTTGTAGCAACATTCTTTGTTGATTTAGGAGCTAATAATGCTATCGGTATTAGTGCTATTATTGGTTTAATTGTTGCATACATTATTTTCAAACCTAAATTCTCTTTACCATTTAAAGATGGTATTCGTTTAACAGATAACGTAGGAACAACAGGTATCTTACCACAAGTTTTAGCTGCTTTAGGTTCATTATTTACAGCAGCTGGAGTAGGTGCTGTTATTGCTGCTGGAGTAGGTGCTATTATTCCTGAAGGAAATCATCTTATCGCTGTAGCTGTTTATTGTATTGGTATGGCTTTATTTACAATGATTATGGGAAATGGTTTTGCTGCCTTTGCCGTTATTACTGTAGGTATTGGTTATCCATTCTTAATTGCTCAAGGTGCTAATCCAGTTATTGTTGGTGCTTTAGGTTTAACTGCAGGATATTGTGGTACTTTAATGACACCAATGGCTGCAAACTTTAACATTATGCCAGCGGCTTTATTGGAAACTAAGAGTAAATATGCTATAATAATTTCACAATTACCAGTTGCGTTAATTATGTTAGCAATACATATTGTTTTAATGTATGTATTAGCTTTCTAGGAGGAAACGAAATGAAATTATTATTAACTGCATTTGATCCTTTTGGAGGAGAAAAAATCAATCCAGCTTTAGAGGCTGTCAAACGTGTTCAAGATAAAATTGGTGATCTTGAAATCGTTAAATTAGAAGTGCCAACTGTTTTCTATAAATCAATTGATACAGTTGCAAATGCTATTGAAAAAGAACATCCTGATGTTGTTTTATGTATTGGACAAGCCGGTGGGAGATTTGACTTAACACCAGAAAGAGTGGCTATCAATATTAATGATGCACGTATTCCTGATAATGAAGGAAATCAACCATTAAGTGGTCCGATTTTTGAAGATGGGGAAAATGCTTATTTTTCATCTTTACCAATCAAAGCAATGGTTGCTGAAATTAGAAAAGCAGATATTCCTGCAAGTGTTTCCAATTCAGCAGGAACTTATGTATGTAACCATTTAATGTATGGGGTTCTTTATACAATTGCTAAAAAATATCCATCAATGCGCGGTGGATTTATGCATGTACCATTTATTACAAGCCAAGTTGCTAATCGTCCAACAAATGCACCAAGTTTATCACTTGATACAATTGTTAAAGGAATTGAAGCTGCTTGTAAAGCAATTGCTGAAAATCCAGAAGATATTGTTGCTGTTGAAGGACATACACATTAGTTATCAAAAACTAGAGTTAGAAATAATTCTAGTTTTTTTATTTTGTCTAAAAAATTTTGTTGAAATTTGTAGGCTAATCTATTAAATTATTAATAGGGTTATTCTCGTTTGAGAATAACGGAGGGCTTATGTTAGATTCGTATCAAAGAAAAATAGATTATATGCGTATTTCCATTACAGATCGTTGTCATTATCGATGCACTTACTGTAAAAGTGATCATCCACAAAAATTAAAACATCAAGACATTTTATCATATGAACAATTACTTTTAATTGTTGATCAAGCTATCCAATTAGGAATCAATAAATTTAAAATCACAGGTGGTGAACCAACACTAAGAAAAAATTATCTTTTCTTTATTAAGGAATTAAAGAAAAGAGAGGTAGAAGTAACCTTAACGACTAATGGCTCTTTATTTACTAAAAAAGATTTGAATAGTTTAAAAGAAATAGGAATAGATGGTATTAATTTTTCAATAGATACCCTTGATCCAAAAGAATATTTTTTATTGACTCAACAAGATTGTCTAGAAACAGTTTTAGATAATTTATTCTATGCTTATTATTTAAAGATACCAGTAAAAATCAATTGTGTTGTAGATGATACTTTTACAATGAATCGATTGGAAAATATGTTAATGATTATCAAAGATAAAAAAATCGCTCTACGTTTTATTGAACTTATGCCTTTAAATAAAGATCAACGAAATCAAAAAATAAAAAAAGTTGCAAATTATTTAAAAAAATATTCAATTCAAGAATATACACATAAATTAGGAAATGGACCAGCCCATTATTATACAATAAATGGTTATCAAGGGTATGTTGGTTTGATTGAAGCTCTTCATCATAAGTTTTGTCATCAATGTAATCGTCTTCGTTTAACAAGTACAGGAAAGATCAAGCCATGTTTGTTCTATGAAGAAATGTATGATCTAAAGCCATATCTTAATAATGAAAAACAATTACGTTTGCATCTTGAAGAAGCAATTAAATTAAAACCAAAAGAACATCATTTTGAAGAGGATGTTTCTTATACAAAAATGAATGAAATAGGAGGATAATATGGATTTTACACACTTTGATGAAAATGGAAATGCTATCATGGTAGATGTATCTTCAAAAGACACAACACAAAGAACGGCTGTTGCTTATGGTGAAATCTATGTAGGAAAAGAAATCTTGGAGAAAATTGAAAATCATCAAATGAAAAAGGGTGATGTTCTTTCAGTGGCAAGAATTGCTGGAATTATGGCAGTAAAGAAAACTAGCGATATTATTCCTCTATGTCATCCTTTACTTTTAAGTAAGATTACAGTGGACTTTAATATTAATCATGAAAAAGAATTGATTGAAACTTGTTGTAAAGTTACTTGTTTAGGAAAGACAGGTGTTGAAATGGAAGCGCTTCATGGTGTGAGTGCAACCTTACTTACGATTTATGATATGTCGAAGGCTGTTAGTAAAGAAATGGAAATTAAAAATATTCATTTAGTTAGTAAAAGTGGCGGAAAGAGTGGCGATTTTAAATGGCAGGAAAAGTAAAAGCAATCTGTTTAAGTGAAAAAAAGGGCACAGCAAAAATACCTGTTGATAAAATTGAAGTTATTGAAAATCATGGCTTTAAAAACGATGCTCATGCTGGCTCTTGGCATCGTCAGGTTTCCTTGTTATCTTATGAAACAAGAGAAGCATTTAAACAAATAGGCTCTACTGTTGATGATGGAGCTTTTGGAGAAAATTTACTTATTTCAGAAATTGATTTTAATGAAATTGAAATTGGAACACGTCTTAAAATAGGCAATGTAATACTTGAAATCACACAACTTGGAAAGAGCTGTCATAATCATTGTGCGATTTATCATCAAGTAGGAAAGTGTATCATGCCTACCAATGGTGTATTTTCTCGTGTTTTAAAAGGAGGAACGATTCATTTGAATGATTCAGTAGAAATTATAAAAGAAAAAGATACACGTTTACGTGTGGCAATTTTAACGCTTTCTGATAAAGGTAGTCAGGGATTAAGAAAGGATTTAAGTGGTTCTTATATCCAAGATTATTTTAAAGAAAAAGGTTACTATGTAACTTCTTATGAAATATTACCTGATGAACAAGCTTTAATTGAACAAGCATTAATCAATTTATCAGATCGTTGTCATAATGATTTGATTATTACCACTGGTGGAACAGGGTTAAGCATACGAGATGTTACGCCAGAGGCTACGCTTAAAGTAGCAACAAGAAATGTACCAGGAATCAGTGAGGTCATCCGTTATGAATCAATGAAATATACCAATCGTGCTATGCTTTCAAGAGGTGTATCAGTTTTAAGAAATCAAACATTGATTATTAATTTACCAGGAAGTTTAAAAGCTGTAAAAGAGAGTTTAGATATTATTATTGATCCTTTAAAACATGGGTTAGAAATTTTAAAAGGAGAAGCACATGATTGTGCTCGAAAAGATGATTGATTTATCACCCTTATATATCTCTTTAAAAACAGCAATTATAACTATTATTATTACTTTCTTTTTAGGTTTATTTCTTGCTAAATGGACGCTTAATCGAAAACATGATTTAACAAAGATTATTTTAGATGGTATTTTTACATTACCACTTGTTTTACCACCAACAGTTATGGGATTTTTCTTATTAATGATTTTTGGTGTTAATCAACCAATTGGTAAACTCTTTATTAATGTTTTTCATTATAAAATTGCTTTTAGTTTTTCAGCAACAGTTATTGCTGCTGTCGTGATTTCTTTTCCTTTGATGTATCGTAGTGCCAAAGCAGCTATGGAACAAGTAGACCATGATTTGATTGATGCAGGAAGAACACTAGGAATGTCAGAAAAAAGAATCTTCTTTACAGTTATTTTACCAGAAGCTATGCCTGGTATTATCAGTGGAGGAGTTTTATCATTTGCTAGAGGTTTAGGCGAATTTGGAGCGACGGCTATGCTTGCAGGAAATATTGTTGGTAAAACAAGAACTTTACCTTTAGCAGTCTATAGCGAAGTCATGTCAGGAAATTACGATCATGCAGGTGTTTATGTTTTTATTATCGTTGTTATTTGTTTAATAGCTGTTGTTGGTGTCAATATTTATCAGTATGCTACTAAGAAAAAAAGGAGTTTTTAGATGAAATTAGAAGTAAAAATTTTTAAAAAGCTTGCTGAATATGATTTAGATGTATGCTTTGAAAGTCATGAAGACCGCCTTGGCTTAATGGGACCAAGTGGAAGTGGAAAAAGTATGGTTTTAAAATGTATTGCTGGAATTATGACACCTGATGCAGGACGTATTGTTTTAGATGATGAAGTTTTATTTGACAGTGATTTAAAAATTAATATTTCCCCACAAAAAAGAAAAATTGGTTATATGTTTCAAAATTATGCGTTATTTAATCATATGAATGTTTATCAAAATATTGCGGCTCCTTTAAAAGCACATCATGAGGATAAAGAAGTAATCAAAGAAAAAGTTCAACAAATCATGAAAGACTTTCAAATAGATGATTTACAGAAAAGATATCCTCGTCAATTAAGTGGGGGACAAAAACAACGTGTTGCTTTAGCACGATTGCTTGTTTATGATACAAAACTTGTTTTATTAGATGAGCCTTTTAGTGCTTTAGATGAATCATTAAAGGAAAGACTTTTAAATGAAACAAAGAAAAAATTGATTGAATATCAAAAAAAATGTCTGTTTGTAACACATAGTCCAAAGGAAATGGAAATGATGTGTGACAATAAATTAAAAATAAAAAGAGGGAGATTGGAAAAATGAAAAAATTATTAAGTTTAATGTGTAGTTTATTAATGATTGTTACTTTATGTGGTTGTTCATCAACTCAAGATCAACAAGAAGAAGTAACATTGACACTTGCTGCAGCAGCAAGTTTGGAAAATACGTTTGAAGACAAACTTATTCCTGAATTTGAAAAAGAAAATCCAAATATTAAAGTTCAAGGAGTTTATGATTCAAGTGGTAAATTACAAATTCAAATTGAACAAGGATTAAAGGCAGATGTTTTCTTTTCTGCAGCAACAAAACAAATGGATGCTCTTGTTGATGAAAAATATATCAACAAAAAAGATGTTGTTGACTTATTAGAAAATAAGCTAGTTTTAATTACAGGTAAACAAACAACAACAGAAGTAAAAGATTTTGCTGATATCGCAAAAGCAGAAACAATTGCGATTGGAGATCCTGAAGTTGTACCTGCAGGTCAATATGCAAAAATGGCATTAACTCATTTGGGACTATATGATGCTTTAACTTCAAAATATAGTTTAGGGGGAAATGTCACAGAAGTATTAAACTGGGTTGCTTCTTCTTCAAGTGAAGTAGGTATTGTTTATTCAACAGATGCAAAAAGTAGTAAAGATGTAAAAGTTCTTGCAACATGTGAAAATAGTTTATTAGATGAACCTGTTATTTATCCTGTCGCAAAACTTGCTAAAACAAAACATAGTGATGAAACTGAAAAATTCATGAAATTTATTCAAAAGAAATCTTCTTTAAAACAATTTGAAAATTACGGATTTACTGTTAATAAATAACATGAAAGAAATCAAAACTGAAGATGCCATTGGCAGTGTTCTCTGCCATGACATCACAGAAATTGTTAAA
The DNA here is from genome assembly GCA_963618275.1 of Bacteroidaceae bacterium. Taxonomy (GTDB): domain Bacteria; phylum Bacillota_I; class Bacilli_A; order Erysipelotrichales; family Coprobacillaceae; genus Faecalibacillus. The sequence goes on along the minus strand of CAVESC010000024.1, from coordinate 16,071 downwards.
GACCAAAGAAAAGGCCCTCGTTTTAAGAAGGGCCATATTATTAAAGAAGAAGATATTGAAGTATTATTGAATTTAGGGAAAGAACATCTTTATGTTTTTGAAAAAGATGAAACAATGATGCATGAAAATGATGCGGCTGAAATATTATGTAATCTTTGCTTTAATGATTATATGGAAAAAAGTAGCATCAGCGAAGGAAAGATTGAACTTACAAGTACAATCAATGGATTATTTAAAGTAAACCGAGAAGAACTTTTTAAGGTCAATTCTTTTGGACAAATGATGATTGCAACAAGACAAGGAAATGTCCCTGTAAAAAAAGGGGATAAACTTGCCGGTATGCGTATTATTCCACTCGTTATTGAAAAAGAAAAGATGCAACAAATCCAAGACAAAGTTCAAAAGCCTATTTTAAAAATCATGCCTTATCAAATAAAAACAGCAGGAATTATTACCACAGGTTCAGAGGTTTATAAAGGGAGAATTAAGGATACATTTACTCCAGTCATTGTAGAAAAATTAAAAGAATATGGAGTTGAAGTCACTTATCATAGTTTGTCATTAGATGACCATGAAATGACAACAAGTAAAATCAATGAAGCTTTAAAACAAGGAGTGGATCTTGTTTTATGTACAGGTGGTATGTCTGTTGATCCTGATGATAAAACACCACTTGCGATAAAAAATACAGGCGCTGAAATTGTAAGCTATGGTGCACCCGTTCTTCCAGGAGCAATGTTTTTATTAAGCTATAAAGGTGATGTTCCAATTGTTGGCTTACCAGGATGTGTGATGTATTCACATCGAACAATTTTTGATGTTGTTTTACCAAGACTTCTTGCTAAAGATCTAATTACCAGTGATGAACTTGCTTCACTTGGTGAAGGAGGACTTTGTTTAAATTGTCCTGTTTGCACTTTTCCAAATTGTGGACTTTCGAAAGGATAAAAGATGACTTATAAGAATCCCAAAAATTTTGATATGAAGATTCGTCTTTATAACCAAGAGAAAAGCTTTGGTAAAGGTGTCTATGAATTGATGAAAAAAACACAAAGTTTTGGTTCCTTATCAGGAGCTTACAAAGATATGAAAATGTCAAATTCAAAAGCATGGAAAATTTTAAAAAGAGCGGAAGAAGATTTAAAAATGCCCCTTATTGAACGTGTCAGTGGTGGTAAAGATGGTGGTGGCAGTAAGCTTACTCAAGAAGGCGAAGAATTGTTAGAAAAGTATGAAAAATTTATTCAAGAAATGAATGAATATGCAGGTGCTCGATTTAAGGAGATTTTTGAAGATGAATAAACAGGAATATTTAATTATTACTTTTCATTCATTAGATGATGCAATGGATTTAGATGCTAAACAAACTGTTTTAATGAAAGGACGTTTGATTCCTAAACCATCTGTTATTGATGCAGGATGTGGCATGTGTTTTTCTTGTCAAAATAAGGAAATAGATAAGTGGAAAATCTTTCTTAAAGAAAATCAAATTCATTATGAAAAAATAGTAAAGGTTGTGTTTTAAATGAAAGAAAAGCTTTATTGTAAAAGTGGTGGCTGTAGTGCTAAATTAGGCGCTAAAAAATTAAGTCATATTTTAGAAAAAATCGATAAATATCCTAATCCCAACTTACTTGTTGGATTTGATAGTCATGATGATGCCTCTGTTTATCAAATAAATGAACATCAAGCCATTGTTTCAACTCTTGATTTCTTTCCACCAATGGTAGAAGATCCCTATTTATTTGGACAAATTGCAGCAACAAATGCTTTAAGTGATGTTTATGCCATGGGTGGAACACCTTTAACAGCTTTAAATATTGTTTGTTTTAATGATCAAGATGACTTAAATATTTTAGGAAAAATCACTGAAGGTGGAAATGATAAACTAAAAGAAGCAAAAGTTGTTTTATCTGGAGGACATTCTATCAAAGATGAATCAACAAAATATGGCTTAAGTGTTACCGGAATAGTAGATCCAAGTAAAATGATTCAAAATAACGGGGTACAAATAGGGGATATATTAATTCTTACTAAAAAATTAGGTGTTGGTTTAACATTAAATGCTTATCGTTTAAATGATGCACGTCAAGAAATACTTGATGAAGTTTTTAAGAGTATGACGACACTTAATAAATATGCGTTTGATGTTTTAAATAAGTATACACTTCATGCTTTAACGGATGTTACAGGTTTTGGGTTGCTTGTTCATTTAGATGAAATGCTTGATGAGAAAGCAAGTGCATCTTTAGACAAAGAAAGTATTCCTTATTTTAAAGATTGTCCTTATTATGTCGATGAATTTTATTTAAGTGGGGGAGCACAACATAATCGTAATGCGATGAAAAATAAAGTTTGTTTTGATGAAGAAAATTTTGTTTTAGAAGAAATTCTTTATGATCCACAAACAAGTGGGGGACTTCTTGCCAGTGTTGCAAGTGATGATTTAGAAAATATTTTAAATGATTTTAAACAAGCGGGACTTGCATGTTATGTGATTGGTAAGATTGTTAAAAAAGATCAATTTGATATTTATGTACGATAGGAGATTATTATGGAAATTTTAGATGCTAGAGGACTTGAATGTCCATTACCAGTTGTGAAAACAAAGGAATTATTAAAAGAAATTGATAAAGTAAAAGTACTCGTTGATAATGAGATTGCAATTGAAAACTTAACAAAATTTGCAGGAGTAAGACATTATCAAATCGTTACAGGTGATGATGGAGATGACTTTTATGCAATCATTGCTAAAGAAGGTATTGATGAAGAATTAGATTTTAATGAAAAAAGCGGAGATGTCGTTGTTATTTCAAGTAAAACAATGGGAAGCAATGAAGAACTTGGTGCTATCTTAATGAAATCATTTATCTTTGCTCTTACAAAACAAGATCAATTACCTAAAGAAATGATTTTCTACAATGAAGGAATTTTCCTTACAACAAGTGAAGGAGATATTTTAAATGATTTAAAATATCTTGAAAGTCAAGGAGTTGATATTGTAAGTTGTGGAACATGTCTAGATTTCTTTAAACGTAAAGAATTATTACAAGTAGGTACTGTCACAAATATGTATGATATTGTTGAAAGAATGGAGAAGGCTGAAAAAGTCATTAAGCCATAAGAAAAATGAAAAATTTAGTGATTGTAAGAGGTGGCGGCGATATTGCTACAGGAACCATTTATAAACTTTATAAGTGTGGTTTTAAAGTTTTAATTTTAGAAATCGAAACACCAAGTGCCATTCGTAGAAATGTAGCTTTTTGTGAAGCTATTTATGATACACAAAAACAAGTAGAAGATGTCACATGTTATTTGGCACATAACTATGATGAAGCAAAACAATTTTTAATGGAAAATAAAGTAACTTTATTAATTGATCCAAATGCAAAAGCAATCGATTATTTCAAACCAGAGGTTGTTGTTGATGCTATTCTTGCTAAAAAAAATTTAGGTACGACAAAAGAAATGGCGCCTATTACGATTGCTTTAGGTCCAGGATTTGTTGCAGGTAAAGATGTTGATGCTGTCATTGAAACAATGAGAGGACATAAACTTGGAAGAACGATTTATCAAGGAACAGCTTTAAAGAATACAGGGGTTCCTGGTATTATTAAAGGCTATGGAAAAGAACGTGTGATTCATTCTCCGGTTGCAGGAACTGTAAAACATGTAAGGCATTTAACTGATATTGTTAAAAAAGGTGAAGTAATTGCTTATGTTGATCAAACACCTATTTATGCAACCATGGATGGATTACTTCGTGGCTTGATTAAAGAAGGCTTTGTGGTCACTAAAGGTTTTAAAATGGCAGATATTGATCCTCGTGAAGATGAATATGAAAATTGTTTTACTATTTCCGATAAAGCGCGTTGTATTGCAGGTGGTGTTGTAGAGGCAATCTTTTATTTAAGAGGACATAGAAATGATTTATCTTGATCAAGCAGCAACTAGTTTTCCTAAAATTAAAGAAGTTCAAGATGCAGTGATTGACTGTATGAATTATTGTACCAATGCGAATCGTTCAACCAGTAGTACAAGTTTAAATGCGAGCCGTTTAATTTATCAAACACGCAGACTTATTAAAGAGTATTTTCATGTACCACAAGAAGGATATGTGATTTTAAATAGTGGGAATACTGAAAGTTTAAATACATGCATTAAAGGAATTTTACAAAATGGGGATCATGTTATTACAACTTATGCTGAACATAATAGTGTTTTAAGACCACTTTATCAATTAGAAAAGGCAAATATAATTACATTATCTATTACCTCACCTACAGTAGAAGGTATAAAAAAGTATTTTCAAAAAAATACAAAATTGATTATTGTAACTCATAGTTCAAATGTTACAGGGGAAATTTATCCAATTGCTGAAATTGGCAAACTTGCGCATGAACATGGTATTTTGATGATGAGTGACGTCGCTCAAAGTGCGGGACATATTCCCATTGATATGGAAAAGATGAATTTAGATATTTTATGTTTTAGTGGTCATAAAGGGTTGCTTGGAAATAGTGGGGTTGGCGGTTTTTGTTTAGCTGATGCTATAAAAATGGAACCTTTAATCAGTGGTGGAACAGGAATGGATTCTTTTAATCATTTTCAAAGTGATTATTATCCAGAACATGTTGAAGCGGGAACGCGTAATATAACAGGCATCGCTTCTTTAAAGGCAGGTGTTTCTTATTTATTGAAATATCAAGATGAAAAATCAAGGTATGCAAATGAACTCATTGAGCTTTTATATAATGGTTTAAAAAGTATTCCCCAAGTAATTTTGTATGGTAATTTTAAAGAGAAAACACCGATTCTTGCATTTAATATACAAGGAATGGATAGTTTTCAAGTGGCAGATATTTTAAGTAATCAATATGATATTGCGATTCGTTGTGGAACGCATTGTGCCCCCTTGATGCATCAACATCTTAATACCGTAGAAAGTGGAATTGTAAGAGTATCACTTTCATTTATGAATACAATAGAAGAAATACAATTTTTCATTAAAGCAATTCAAAAAATTAGTGAGGGTAATTTATGATAATTAGTGTAATTGGTTCGGGTGGAAAGACAACAAAAATAAAACAGTTAAAAGATCAATATTTAAAAGAAGGTAAAAGTGTTTTAATGACAACTTCTACTCATATGAAAATTGAAAAAAATACATTAGTCGATCCAAGCTATGAAGAAATTATAAATGAAATAAAAAAGTATGGTTTTGTACATGCAGGTAACAAAGCTGAAAATCAAAAAATTAAAACTTTAGATAATGATTTATTAAAAAGATTAAAGGAAGAAATAGATGTGATTTTAATCGAAGCTGATGGATCACATGGATTACCTTTGAAGTATCCAAGAAATCATGAACCTGTTGTAGACAAAGAAAGTGATAAAATTATTTTGATTACATCTTTAAAAGGACTAGGGAGACCTGTTCATGATGTTGTACATGGTTATCAAGAAATGAAAATTGAGGGAAGTCAGAAAGTAGATAGCATACTCGTTCAACGACTTATAAATATTTATTTAGAAAAGATCAAAAAATATAATATTCCTATTGAAATTCAAGTAAATGGTGCAAATACGCTTTATAAAAGAGCTCTTGCGTCGTTATTAGAAAATCAAAAAGATGTAACACTTATTAATGAAGAATGGTTTTTGCCACAACCGAAACTTGTTATTTTGGGAGCGGGACATGTGAGCCAATATGTAAGTAAATTCGCTTCTATGTTGGATTTCTATACGATTGTTATTGATGAAAGAAAAGAATTTGCTTGTAAAGAATTATTTCCTGAAGCAAATGAAATTTATTGTGTTTCTTTTGATAAAGCTGATTCATATTTTCCAAAGGAAACAAATACATGTTATGTTATTGTTACAAGAGGACATAAAGATGATCGCTTGTGTTTAAAAAAGACACTTTCTTTAAAAAGCCTTTATGTAGGAATGATTGGCAGCAAGAAGAAAGTTAAACAAACATATGATGCCTTGTTAGAAGAAGGGTATCAACAAACTGAACTTGATAAAGTACATGCACCTATTGGTTTACCTATAAAAGCGGTAACCCCTGCAGAGATTGCAGTTAGTATTATGTCTGAAATTATTGCGATAAAAAATGAGCATCAATATTCAAGTATGACAAGTGACTTATTAGAAGTTAAAGATGATGGTGTTTTATGTATTATTACTGATAAAAAAGGATCAACACCACGAACTGTAGGAAGTATGATGTTTGTAAGTGAAAAAGAGCTTGTTGGTTCGATTGGCGGAGGAAGAGAAGAATATCAAGCTATTTTGGATGCTAAGAATTGTCAAAAGGTAATGATGAAGCATTATGAATTAAATAATAGTGAAAGTGCCAATTTAGGAATGATTTGTGGGGGAAGCAATGATGTTTTGTTTATCCCAATTAAGCAGCATTAGCTGCTTTTTTTGTGTCAATAAATCTATTTTTTTGTAGTATCTTGATGAAAAAAAAGAGTTATGCTACAATTTTTTTGTTTTAAGAAGGTTAATTTAATGTGAGGGAGAGAGAATATGGAGAAAAAAGGGTATACAAGTCCTTATGATTTTGAAGGAAAAATTCCTTTAAAACAGGCAATTATTTTAGGTTTACAACACGTTTTGGCAATGTTTGTTGGTAACTTAACGCCAGTACTTATTATTACTGGTGCTTGTGCAGCAATGCATGATGCAGATGTATTTGCGGCAATTCAAGTTTCACTTTTACAAAATGCAATGCTTATCGCTGGTGTTGTTACTTTAGTACAATTATTTTCAATTGGTCCTATTGGTGGTAAAGTACCAATCATCATGGGAACAAGTTCAGGGTTTATTGGGGTTTTCCAAAGTGTAGCTCATGTAATGGGTGGCGGTATTTTAGGCTATGGTGCCATTATGGGAGCAAGTATTATAGGTGGTCTATTTGAAACAGTTTTAGGTTTTCTTTTAAAACCATTACGTCGTTTCTTTCCATCTGTTGTTACAGGAACAGTTGTTTTATCTATTGGGTTATCTTTAATTGGTGTTGGTGTTGCTTCTTTTGGGGGTGGAAGTAGTGCACAAGATTATGGATCAGTTGAAAATCTTTTAATTGGTTTATTTGTATTAGTTATTATTTTAGCTTTTAAACATGGAACAAAAGGAATGCTAAGTAATTCAGCGGTTTTAATTGGAATTATTTGTGGTTATGTTTTATGTATGATTTTACCATTCTTTATTTCAACAACAGGTGTTGCTAGTGATGGAACAGAATTTGTTAAATCTTGGGTTTTAAATTGGGATAAAGCAGCGCAAGCAAAATGGTTTGCTTTACCAAAATTAATGCCTGTAAAACCTATCTTTGATTTAAGAGCAATCTTACCTGTTTTAATTATGTTTATTGTGACAGCTGTTGAAACTGTAGGTGATATTTCTGGTGTTATGGAAGGTGGAATGTCAAGAGAAGCTACTGATCAAGAATTATCAGGTGGTGTTATTTGTGATGGTATTGGTTCATCATTTGCAGCGTTATTTGGCGTTTTACCTAATACATCATTTTCACAAAATGTAGGTTTAGTAACAATGACAAAAATTGTTAATCGTTTTGCTTTGGCATGTGGTGCGATTTTCCTAATTATTTGTGGTTTATTTCCTAAATTGGCTGCGCTTGTTTCAATTATGCCACAATCTGTTTTAGGTGGAGCAGCTGTTATTATGTTTTCATCGATTGTAATGTCTGGTATTCAATTAATTACTAAAGAACCGCTTACAGCACGTTCAATGACAATTGTTTCTGTTGCTTTAGGATTAGGTTATGGTATTGGTGCAAATAGTGCTATTTTAGCGCAACTTCCACAAGCAATTCAAATGATTTGTGGTGAATCAGGAATTGTACCAGCTGCTTTTGTAGCAATTGTTTTAAATATTTTATTACCAAAAGAAAAACAATAAAGGAGGGTTTTCTTTGTTAACATTTAGGAATTATGTGCGTCCTCAAACGATTGAGGAGGCTTATGAATATGCAAAAAAACCGATGAATGTTGTTTTAGGTGGTATGTTATGGTTAAAAATGCAAAATAGAACTGTTAATGTAGCAATTGATTTATCTGATTTGCATTTAGATCAAATTGAAGAATTTGATGATGAAATACATATTGGAGCAATGGTTTCTTTAAGAGAATTAGAAACGAGTGCGCTTTTAAATGATTTTACACAAGGAGCTATCAAAGAAAGTGTGCGTCATATTGTAGGTGTCCAATTTAGAAACTTGGCAACAATTGGTGGATCTATTTTTGGAAGATTTGGCTTTTCTGACGTTTTAACTCTTTTTATGGCTCTTGATTGTGAGGTGGAACTTTATCCAACAGGACGAGTTTCAATTAAAGAATTTGCGAATATGAAATTTACAAAAGATATTCTTACAAAAGTTATTATAAAAAAAGTGCCAACTAAAGTAGTATATTTATCTCAAAGAAATATTTCAACAGATTTTCCTGTTTTAACTTGTGCTGTTAGTAATATAAATCAACATTATACATGTATCATTGGAGCAAGACCTTTACATGCAGTTGCTTTTAATGGAGATAGTTATTTTGAAAATGGAATTAGTGATGAAAATGTCCAACAATTTATAGAATATGTACTGGTTCAATTAAAACTAGGAAGCAATTCACGAGCTTCAAAAGAATATCGTCAAAAAATTGCAAAAGTTTTAATAAAAAGAGCTTTTCTTCAATTAAAGGAGGATGTATATGGAAATTAAATTAACTTTAAATGGAGAAAGAATTGTACAAGATATAGAACCAGATTTATTACTTATTGACTTTGTAAGAAAAAACGGTTGTTATAGTGTTAAACGTGGTTGTGATACAAGTAATTGTGGACTATGTACAGTTTTATTAAATGATAAACCAGTGCTTTCATGTAGTGTTCTTGCAATGCGCGCAAATGGGTCAAAAGTAGTTACTTTAGAAGGAATGCAAGAAGAAGCAAAGCCGCTTGCAACATTTATTGCTAATCAAGGAGCAGAACAATGTGGTTTTTGTAATCCTGGATTTATGATGAATACACTTGCTTTATTAAAAGAAAATCCTCATCCAAGTGATGATGAAATCAAGGAATTTTTAGCTGGAAATTTATGTCGATGTTCAGGTTATGAGGGGCAACTTAGAGGGATAAAAAATTATCTAAATTATCTTGAAGAAAAGAGGAATGGGTAATGGCTTATAAACATATTGAAAAACCTGTCATGAAAAAAGATGCGATGAATCTTTTACTTGGTAAACCCGTTTATGTAGATGACATAACAAGTCAAGATTGTTTAGTTGTTAAAGTGTTAAGATCACCACATGCCCATGCTTTAATTGAAGAAATTGATGTTTCTAAAGCTCAAAAAATTCCAGGTATTGAAGCTGTTTATACGTATAAAGATGTTCCTCAAAACCGTTTTACCATGGCAGGTCAAACACCACCAGAGCCAAGCCCTTATGATCGTTTAATTTTAGATCAAAGAGTTCGTTTTGTAGGAGATGCCGTGGCAATTGTAGCTGGTATTAATGAAAAAGTTGTTGAGCGTGCTTTAAAAATTATTAAAGTAAAATATCAAGTTTTAACACCTGTTCTTGATTTTACTAAAGCAAAAGATAATGAAGTCTTAGTCCATCCTGAAGATAATTGGAAATCTTTGTGCCCTGTAGGTGCAGATAATCAAAGAAATCTCGTGGCAACAGATTCTTCAAGTCAAGGTAATTTAGAAGAAGTTTTTGCTTCTTGTGATCAAGTCATTGAAAGAACCTATCATACAAGAGCAAATCAACAAGCAATGATGGAAACATTTAGAACTTATTGTGAAATAGATCCTTATGGTAGACTTCATGTTATTTCATCAACACAAATTGTTTTCCATTGTCGACGAATTCTTGCGAATGCTTTAGGCATTCCACAATCTAAAATACGTGTTGAAAAACCTAGAATAGGTGGAGGATTTGGTGCAAAACAAACTGTTGTAGCTGAAGTCTATCCAGCATTTGTAACATGGATGACAAAAAAACCATCTAAAATGATTTATAGCCGTAAAGAATCCCAAATTGCTTCTACACCACGTCATGAAATGCAAGTAACTGTTAAATTAGGTGCCATGAATGATGGAACAATTCGTGCAATGGACGTTTATACTCTTTCAAATAGTGGTGCCTTTGGTGAACATGGTCCTACAACAGTAGGATTATCGGGACATAAATCGATTCCACTATATACAAATAATCTTGATGCATTTAAATTTTCATATGATGTTGTTTATACAAATTGTCAAGCTGCTGGTGCTTATCGTGGTTATGGAGCTACACAGGGATTATTTGCAGTTGAATCAATTGTTAGTGAAATGGCAGGAATTTTAGGAATTGATCCCGTGGTTATTCGTGAAAAAAATATGGTTAGACAAGGACAGACGATGGGTGCTTATTACAATGAAGTTGCTAAAGCGTGCGCGTTAGATAAATGTATGGATCATGCTAAAAGACTTTTTGATTGGGAAAACAAATCAAAAGTACGTGTTTTAGAAAATGGGAAAATTAGAAGTGCTGGTGTGGCTATGGCTATGCAAGGGTCAGGTATTTCAGGAGTTGATGTCGGTTCAGCTACTTTGAAACTCGAAGATGATGGTTATTATACCCTTCATATTGGAGCAGCCGATATGGGAACAGGTTGTGATACGATTCTTGCTCAAATGGCAGCTGAATGTTTAGACTGTAATGTTGATCAAATTGTTGTCTTTGGGGCAGATACGGATATCTCACCTTATGATTCAGGATCCTATGCTTCATCAACAACTTATGTTACAGGAAAAGCAGTGGAACAGGCTTGTGAAAAATTAAAGAATAATTTATGCAATCTTGCTTTACAAACATTTAATTGTGAAAAAGATGATGTTGAATTTATTTCTCAAGGGGTAAAAAATTTAAGAACAAATGAACTTTTAACTTTAAAGGAACTTGCTTTAAAAGCAATGTGTGGAAATAATATAGAAACACAAGTTACTGTTACACATTCATCACCATTTTCACCACCACCTTACATGGTAGGAATGGTCGAAATTGAACTTGATAAAGAAACGGGACAAGTAGATATTCTGGATTATGTTGCTGTTGTAGATTGCGGAACGGTTATTAATACAAATTTAGCACGCGTGCAAACAGAAGGTGGATTAGTACAAGGAATTGGGATGGCGCTTTATGAAGATGTTCAATATACAAAACGTGGTTCTATTCCTGAAAATTCGTTTATGCAGTATAAAATTCCTACACGTTTAGATATGGGAAAAATTAGAGTTGAGTTTGAAAGTAGTTATGAACCAACTGGACCTTTCGGTGCAAAGTCTATTGGTGAAATCGTTATTAATACACCATCACCTGCAATCGCTAATGCTATCTATCGAGCAACAGGTAAATATTTAAGAGACTTACCAATGACACCAGAAAAAATTTTAATGGCAATCGAAGAATAATGAAAACGTATATTATTTATTTAGCAGCAGGAAATAGCCGTCGTTTTAAAGGAGATAAGTTGCATGCACTTTTTAAAGGAAAAGAACTTTATCTTTATGGGATTGATACTTTGAAACAATTATTAAAATATCGAGATGATATAGAAATCATCATTGTTTCTAATGCAATAAATATACAAGAAAATTGTATCCATAGTTATAAAAGTCCTTTAAGTGAAAAAGGAATTTCTTATTCAATTAAAGCTGCTTTAGATCATATTAACCAACAAGATGACTATCAAATGATGTTTATGGTTGCAGATCAACCAAATCTATCTTATCAAACACTTAATAAGATGATTGATACTTTTAATCAATCATCTTATTCTATTTGTTCGTTAGCGTTTAAAGAAAGAGTAGGAAATCCTGTGATCTTTTCAAAAAAGTACTTCGATGAGTTATATGCTTTAAAAGAAGATCAAGGAGGGCGTAAGATCGTTAATAAATATCCACAAGAATGTTTCTATTTTAAAATTGATAATGAAAAAGAACTTTATGATATTGATTATCAAGAGGATTTAAAAAAAATATAGAGGAAGAAAAAGATGATAGAATATGCTAAATTAGAAGATAAAGAAGAAATCTATAATTTGATTTGTATTTTAGAAAATAAAGAAATCAATAAAGAACACTTTGATTGTGTTTTTGAAAATTCTTTAAAAGATGAAGATATTATTTATTTAGTTTATCGAGATGAAAAAATTGAGGGTTTTCTAAGTTTTAAAATACATCATTATTTACATCATGACCATGATACAGGTGAAATTGTAGAATTGGTTGTTTTAGCAGAAAAAAGAAGTTTGAAAATTGGTAAACAACTTATCGAAAAAATTGAAGAGATTGCAAGAAATAAAAAACTTGAACAAATTGAGCTTTCTACTTCCACTTATCGTAAAGATGCCCATCGTTTTTATGAAAGACAAGGTTATGAAAAATTACATTATAATTATACGAAAGAACTAGATGACTAACCGTCATCTTTTTTTCACATCTTTTACACATAGTCATGCTACAATAAAGTTGAAGAGGTGGTAGTAATGTATAAAGCATTAATGATAGAAGATCATAAAGAAGTAAGAGGCTTTGTTAAAGAGTATTTTGATCATAAAGAAATAGAAGTTATAGAAGCACAAAATGGTTATGAAGGATTAGCCTTATTAAATAATACAATTGACATCGTTTTGTTGGATATTATGATGCCTGGAATTGATGGTTATGAAGTATGTAAACAAATAAGAAATCAGTATGATACGCTTATTATTTTTATAAGTGCTTTATCAGAAGATGAAAACCAATTAAAAGCTTATGAATATGGAGCAGATGATTATATTACTAAACCTTTTAAACCTTCTTTGTTATATGCTAAATGTTTAGCACTTTTAAAAAGAAATAAAAAGGTTGAAATAAATCAAATAAAATCAGGAAGTGTTCTTTTGGATTTAGGTAAACATATTTTAGTAATTGGAGAAGATGATATTACTTTAACAGATAAAGAATTTAAATTGCTACACTATTTAATGAAGAATCAAGGAATTGTTTTATCAAGAGAAAAGATTTTAGATGCTTTATGGGGCTATGATTATTATGGTGATGGACGTGCTGTAGATACCTATATCAAACGCTTACGAAAAAGATTAGGAAAATATTCTTGTTATATCCAAACAGTGGTTAAAACAGGCTACATGTGGAAAGGGGAATAATTATGAAAAGAATAAGAAGTATTCAATTTAAGGTATTTATCTGTTTATTTGTTTCTTTTATGATCGTATTTGGATTTGTTGTTAATAGTAAGTATACGAACTATAGAAATCAATTATATTATAATGATTATTCAACGGAGTCTAATGAATATATTGATTATGTAAATCATCTTGCAGAAAATGAATTTGTATCTATAGATAAAGAAAAAGAATTATTAACTAAAATGCCTAAGTCTATAGAGAACGTTGTTTACTTGCTAGATGGTCAAGGAAATCTTGTTGAACAATACGGATTAAATAAACAAGACTCATTTTTATATGCAGGAATGATGAGAAATGATCAAGAAGCTTATCCATTTTCTATGGATTATTATTATATCGATACAACAGGGTTATCAAAAAAACAAATCAAGAATTTAAAAGAAAATGTTCGAAGTTGTCAAAATACCCAAAGTATCTATTTATATTTTAATGGTGAGATTCAAGAGATAGGAAATTTTAAGGAATCTACGAAATACACTCAAAATGCAGGAAACAGATATTTTTATGTTAAGCCATCCTATATACGCTATAACAAAGATATTATAGGTACAAAGAATCAAAATGACATGATAAGAGTGGATTTGGAATTTTTTTATCATCATGGGAAAATTCTATATAGAAATGATGATCCTTATCCTTATCAAACAGAGACACTTTCTGTAAAAAAAATAAACCAACTTATTAAAAAAACAATTCAATCAAAATTTTCTAATGTCTATGTAAATAATATGGCTGAAAGTACAGATGGAAATCATCACCTACATCAATTTGAAAAAACGGATGCAATTATAGAATCTATAAAAAATAATTATTTAATGGATGCAAATATGAAAATAATCAATTCAACAAACTCTTATTCATGTTACATTACGCGTGTTAATGGACAGGATTCAACGGGATCTTCTCTTGGATATCTTGTTGTATTCTATGATTTTTCGACTACGGGGATAAGAAATGTGTATCAATGGTTATTTACGGAAAATATTCTATTATTTGTAGGTGGAATATTATTCAGTTTACTCTTTTCTTTATTTATTTCTTATATGACAACAAGACGTATTAAGCAAATTGATCAAGCTGCTTTAGAAATTAGTAATAATCATTTTGAAGTTGTATTAAATACAAAAGGACATGATGAATTATCAAGCCTTTCAAGTCATATCAATACAATGTCAGCTAATTTAAAAAGGAATATAGATGCTTTAAATTTGGAAATAGATCAAGTTAAAAAGATGGAACAGTTACGAAAAGAATTTATTGCTCAATTTACTCATGAAATAAAAACACCACTTGCGATTATTAATGGAAATATTGATTTGTTAGAAAATGTAGAAGACGAAGACAAGAAAAATAAATATATAGAAGTAATTAATAAAGAAATAGGTGTTATCAATGACTTGATATTACAAATGTTAGATTTATCTAGATTAGAAGCAAAAGCAATTACTTTAGATAAAAAGGAAATTGATTTAAGAGAGTTAACGGAAGATATTATAGATGATTATGAACAGTTATTAATGGATAAAAAATTAAAAATAGAAATTCAAGGGGATGATATTTTACTTGTTGGTGATAAAAAGAGAATTGCAATGGTGATTCAAAATTATTTATCAAATGCGATAAAACATGCACTGATTAATAGTACGATTAAAATTAAAATTAAAGAAAATGAGTTTTCTATTGAAAATAAAGGAAAATCAATTGATGAAAATAGAATGGATACTATCTGGGAATCCTTCGTGAGTGATGATCAAAAGGGAACAGGTTTAGGGTTGGCGATTGTTAAAAATATTCTAGAACTTCATGAAATGAGTTATGGAGTTATTAATTTAGATGATAGTGTAGAGTTTTATTTTAGGTGGTAAAAATAAATGAAAACCCTTTCTTTAAAAAATGATTATAGAATCGTTAAAAAAGTATTCTTTTTTTCATAAATCAGTTCCATTTAATGAAAAAAAAGCATATAATAGGCATTGCTTAAAGGAGAGATAGTAATGAATATAATTTTAATGGGGCCACCAGGTGCTGGTAAAGGAACTCAAGCTGCTAAATTGGTGGAAAAATATGGTTTAAAACAAATTTCTACAGGAGATTTATTTAGAAAAGCAATTAAAGAAGAAACAAAATTTGGTGTTATTGCTAAATACTTTATTTCTTTTGGTTATTTAGTACCAGATGATTTTACAATTCAAATGATTCAAGAATATTTAGAAGAAAATATTAACACTGAAGAATTTAAAAATGGTTTCATCTTAGATGGTTTCCCAAGAACAATCATTCAAGCTAGAAAATTAGCTGATATTTGTTCAATGTTCAATTTTAAAATTGATGCTGTAATCAACTTAGATATTCCTGAAGATGTATTAGTTAAACGTTTATCAGGAAGAAGAACTTGTGCTGATTGTGGTAAATCTTATCATATCGTTTATAACCCACCTAAAAAAGAAGGTGTTTGTGACGTATGTGGTGGAGAATTAACACAACGTTCTGATGAAAGCGAAGAAGCAGTTCAAGTACGTATTGATACTTACAATAAACAAACTAAACCTTTAATTGATTACTACACAATGTTAGGTGAACTTACTAACGTTGATGGAAATCAATCAATGGATGAAGTTGCTGAAGAAATCTACAAAGTATTGGATAATTTAAAATAGAAGCGAAAGCTTCTATTTTTTTCATTTTATGAAATAAGATTTCTTGTCTATACCACTATGATATAATAAAGATGTCAAAAATGGAGGAAAAAGAAATGAGTAAAAAACCTGTAAAAATTGTAACAATTGGTGGAGGAAGTAGTTATAC
>CAVESC010000023.1:0-32113 GCA_963618275.1 Bacteroidaceae bacterium | reverse complement strand
AGTTTGTCTCAAATTTGTTTCATAATTGTTTCATTTCTATTATTATTCTATCTATCCTTTTTTCTTCTTTCAATGGACAAATAGTCCAAAAAAAAGAAGTCCACTTAGGACCTCTTAAATCATTTATAAGTTCTATTTAATAACTCTTACATTAATAATACCTTCAGCTGCTTCGATACGTTCAATAATATCTTGACGTACATCATCATTTGTATCAATTAATGTATAAGCATAATCACCACGAGAACGATTCACCATATTTTCTATATTTAAGTTGTGATCAGCAAATAATTTAGAAATACGTGCCAAAATATTCGGCATATTTTTATTTGTAATACATAGTCTTACTTTTGATTCTCTTGGTTGATTAACAGCTGGGAAGTTCACAGAATTTTTAATATTTCCATTTTCTAAGAAATCTTTTAATTCTTGAACCGCCATTTTAGCACAGTTATCTTCACTTTCAGGAGTAGAAGCTCCTAAGTGAGGTAATACAATAATATTATCTTTTCCAATAAATTCTTGAGCAGCGAAATCTGTAATATATTTACTTAATTTTCCTAATTCAACTGCTGCTAATAAATCTTCGTTTACAACTAAGTCCCCTCTAGCAAAGTTTAATAAACGTGCTCCATCTTTCATTAATGCAAACTTTTCTTTATTTAACATACCCTTTGTATCTTTTGTACTTGGCACATGAACTGTAATGTAATCACATGTCTTAAAGATTTCATCCATATCTTTTGCTTGACGTACATGTTTTGATAAAGCCCATGCAGAATTAACAGACATGAATGGATCATATCCATAAACTTCCATACCAAGCTTATTTGCAGCATTCGCAACCAAGACTCCAATAGCTCCTAAACCAATGACCCCTAATTTTTTACCTTCGATTTCAGGCCCTACAAAGTTTGATTTTCCTTTTTCAGCTGTTTTTCCAATATTTTCATCATCCTTTAAAGTATTGACCCATTCAATACTTTCTACAATCTTACGACTTGATAAAAACAACGCACATAAAACAAGTTCTTTTACTGCATTGGCATTTGCTCCTGGTGTATTAAAAACAACGATTCCTTTTTCTGAACATTTTTCAACTGGAATGTTATTGACCCCCGCACCAGCTCTAGCTATTGCCTTTACATTTTTAGTAAATTCATACTCATGTAAAGATGCACTTCTAAGTAGAATCGCATCTTCATTTTCTAACATTTCCCCATATTCATAATCTTCATTAAAATAATCTAATCCTACTGAAGATATTTTATTCATTAATTTAACTTTATACATAGTTGTCCCCTTACTGATTGTTTTGTTCAAATTCTTTCATAAATGTCACAAGTTTTTCAACACCTTCATATGGCATTGCATTGTAAATAGAAGCACGAATTCCCCCTACAGAACGATGACCTTTTAAATTCGTCATGCCTGCTTCAATACTTTCTTTTACAAACTTTGCATCTAAATCCTTATTTGGTGTCGTAAAAGTCACATTCATAAGTGATCTATTTTCTTTATCACTGTGTGCTTTATAGAAAGTTGATTGATCTAAATAGTCATATAACAATTTTGCTTTCTTTTCATTTCTTTCTTTCATAACTTCTAGACCACCTAATGAATCAATCCATTCAAGGACAAGTCCTAAAACATAAATTGCATAAGCTGGTGGTGTGTTATACATTGAATCATTTTTAATCATCAATTTATAATCCAATAAAACTGGTGTTGTTTCAGCCACATCTTGAAGTAAGTCTTCTCGAATAATTGCTACCCCTAATCCAGCAATTCCCATATTCTTTTGCGCACCTGCATAAATCATGCCATATTTACTAACATCTACTGGTTTAGATAAAATATTAGATGACATATCTGCAATAATTGGTACGCCATTTGTTTCAGGTACATATTTCCATTCAGTACCATAAATTGTGTTATTGGCACAGATGTGTAAATAAGATGCATCTGTTGATAAATCTAATTCATCTTGTGTTGGAATATGTTTAAAATCATTTTTACTACCATCATAGACAATATGGATATCTCCATATTTTTTAGCTTCTGTAGCTGCTTTTTTACTAAAAGCACCAGTAATAGCATAATCAGCTTTCCCATTCTTTAAAAGATTTAAAGGAACCATTGAAAATTGTTGAGTTGCTCCTCCTTGAATAAAAACAATTTTATAATTGTCAGGAACATTCATCACTTTCTTCAATAATCCTTTTGTTTTTTCAAAGATATCTAAGTAGGAAGAGGATCTATGACTCATCTCCATAACAGACATACCACTGCCTTCATAATTCAACATTTGTTTTGCTGCTTTTTCAAGTACAGCAACAGGTAACATTGAAGGACCTGCTGAGAAATTGTAAACTCTTTTTTCGGTCATATATAAAACCTTCCTTTCTTATTTGTATTGCTAACATTATATTGTATACAATTTTATTTGTCTAGCAATATTGTATAATTTCATACAATTTATAATTTATTATTAAATAGATAAAAAATTATAAATAAAAAGACAGATTACTCTGCCTTATATATATGCCACATAAAAATAATCATACCTAACATTAAAGAAACCATCGCAACAATCAAATAAGAATCTATACTAATTGATGAAATAGGAATATTTAACATCTTAATATAAAAAGATTTAGATATTTCAATTAACCCAATCATTGTATAATCAATTAATGCTTTAACTAAAAGAATAATTGAAAAAACAAAAGAAAAACTTTGCTTATTTAAAATATATAATCTTAAAAAACATACTAATATCCATAATAAAATAATCATTCTAAAAACTATTGATTGCATAATTGAATAAATAATTACAAAGATTTTAGAAAATGAACTTAATTTATTTTTCATTCGTCGAATCATTTTATTCCAAAATTGATTTTGTTTTAGTATATTTATAATTTGTTCTTCTTCAATAGAAATGTTCATTTCTTCTTTAATCATTTGTTTACATGATTTAGAAAATTTTTGTAATTCATTTTGAGATAAATGAATTTTACTTTGATTAATATTTCTAATAGATTGATCAAAAGCATATTTATTTAATTGATAAAGATAATCACTCTTTTTTATTTTATTTTGTAACTGATTTATTTGTTGAAAATTTGCATCTGTTTCTTCATCTATAATTAAATCAATAATTTGATTTACAATAAGTGAATTAATATAATTATCACTAATTGTTTTTACACAAATTGTTTGAAATGTCATGGAAATAGTTAGTAGACACATTAAAATGACAGTAACAATACAAGTTCTTATATGTCTCTTTTTTTGCATTAAACTCACCTTATTTTTATTATACCTAATAATATAAAAAAAGAAACTGTTCTTAAGGACGTAAAAAACAATTTCTTTCATGATGATTATAAATACCAATTGCTTCTAAATAAGAATAGATTGTAATACTTCCTACAAAAGACATGCCTTTTTTCTTTAAATCCTTAGAAATTTGATCAGATAATGGACTCGTTGTTTCATTTTCTTTCTTTTCATAAAGAATTTCATGATTTGTATAAGACCACAAATATTTAGAAAAAGAACCATATTCTTTTTGAATTTCTATAAATATTTTTGCATTTTTAATAGCTGCTTTAATTTTTCTAGAATTACGAATAATCTTTGGATTATTCATTAATTCATCAATTTTACATTCATCATAGTTTGCTATTTTATTAACATCAAAACAATCAAAAGCTTCTTTAAAAGCCTCTCTTTTATGTAAAATAGTAATCCAAGAAAGTCCTGCTTGAAATGTTTCTAACAGAAACATTTCATACAATTTTTGATCATCATAAACAGGTTTCCCCCATTCATGATCATGATAATCTATATAAAGGGGATCATCATTGACCCATGAACATCTATGCATTTTTAACCTTTCTAAAATCAGTTAATTCTATTTTATTTTCTTTAAGCCAACTTTTTAACCATGAAGAACATAGAAAATCACATTCCATTGCTCTAGTAAGAGTAAAAGATGAATGAGTTAAAATATATTGATCTAAATATCCTGGATGAAAAATCATTACTGACACATTATGATTTTTAATAAAATCTAAACTATTTTCTACATATTCCTTTGGATCATAAAGCATCTTTTCATTAAGCTTGGCCATTGCAATACCATAAATATTATTTTCTTTTTCAAAGTCTTGATCAAAGAGAACATTTTCATAAAAGAGTCCATATTTTCTAGCAACGTTCTTTAACGCTGTAAAAAAGTTTTGTGATATAACGGCATGACATTCAAAATAATCAGGATCTTTTCCTGTAATTTCTTTAAATTTTAAATATTGTGCTTCGATTTCTATTTCTGCTTCTTCAACAACTACCGTATCTTCTTTTCTACTTCTAATTTCTCTTGATGAACAAAATTCTCCATTTTCTTGAACTAAAGAAGGAATAAGAGAAGGATCAGTTAGCGGTCTTCCTGCACAAATATTTGTATGTTGTCCTAAAGCAATGTCATAATCTTTGACAAGTTGGTAACCATTACTTGCTTGTTCCATATTTGTCATGATTCCAACACTTGTAATAACACCATCTTTAACTGCTTTATAAATTCCTAAATTCACAGCTTCACTGAATCCTAAATCATCAGCTCTCATGATCAATTTCATATTTTTGTCTCCTTTTTCTATCTTTTAAATAATTTTTAGCCTTTGCATATGTTTTTATATTTTTTTCTTTAACTGTACCAATATGTTTAATAACATCCTTATTTAAAACAATGCTTCTTTCTTTATGATAAGGATTAATAATAATGCCATCTAGTTTTTCTTGATTTAAACACATTCTAGAATAATCATCAAAACTATAAACTGATCCTTTTTTATTTTTACATTTTGGATCTTTATTCATTTCTAATTGACTTGTATAGATTGAATAATATTTTTTATCTTTTATTTGATAAATAGGAAAATCTTGATAATCAAATACAGCTAAAAAATAAGATCTTGTCGCAAGTTGTTCAAATAAAATATCTAAATAATCATAGTGTTGTCGATTTACTTGATCTAATAAAAAATGAAGATAAGGATTATAGATTTCTTCTCTTGAAGAAGCTAAATGATTATTTTTATTGGTAAAAATATAACCTTGATCTATTATTTCTTGGAAACTTTGATCAATGAGTAAAGCATAATAGTTTTGTTTAGAATCTACTTCTATCCAATCTTGAATCTCTACATTTTCTTCATAGCCATAAGGTCCTATTAAAAATAAAGAATCTAATTTTTGAAGAGGACCATCAACTATTCCTAAAACAAATAATTCACCATTTTTATGTTTATAAATTCCTTCTACACAAAAAGAAAAATATTCCTCTTTTTCAATCTTATTTTCTTTTTTAAATAATTTCATATCATCACATCCTATAATCTATTATATTTATTTTATTTGTATTTTACATGAACTTTAGATACGCTTTTAATACTTTTAAATGAGCTGTTGATAAAGGTAAAGCTTCTATTTCTTCTAGTGTATACATATTATCTATTTCATGGTCTAAAACAAAATGATAGACATGCATAAGCCATGTACGATGACTGAATACATGTTTAAGATCTTTAATATGTGCTTGAATCGTTAAATCTTGATGGTATTCTTCTTGAAAAGAAGAAACAAAACTATAAGGACTTTCAACGTCATATTGAACAAAGCCATAGAGATTTTCTAATAATCCTCCTGGTGGATTTTGAATAAGTAAATATTTATCTTGATAAGTAATGATTCCAGTAATGTAACTTATTTCTTGTTTTTTGATTTTTTTTATATTAATTGGTAATACATCCATTTGTTTATTTTTAAAAGCTAAACATTCTTTTTGTATAGGACAAATTGAACAAAGTGGATGGACTGGTTTACAAATCGTTGCTCCTAAATCCATCATTCCTTGATTAAAAGCAGAAGCATCATGATCTAAAATCAATTCTTGAACAGTTTGATAAATTTTCTTTTGTACTTTTGTTTCAGCAATATTTTCTTGAATTAAATAATAACGACTCATAATTCTTAAAACATTGCCATCTACTGCTGGAACTTGCTTTCCATAAGCAATTGAACTAATCGCTCCTGCAGTATAACTGCCAACACCTTTTAAAGCTAATATTTCATCATATTCTTGAGGAAACTTCCCTTGATATTTATCAACAATCATTTGAGCACTTTCGTGTAAATGCTTTGCTCGACGATAATACCCTAAACCTTCCCACATTTTATAGACTTCTTCTAAGGAAGCACTAGCAAGTGCTTCAATTGTTGGAAATGCTTTTAAAAAGCGTTTGTAATAAGGAATTACTGTTTCTGTTGTTGTTTGTTGTAACATGATTTCACTGATCCAAATATGATATGGATCTTGATCTTTTCTCCAAGGAAAATCTCTTTTATTTTGTTGATACCATTGTATTAATTGTTTTTGCATTTTTTTCACCTTTATTTATTCTAAAGGATAATATTTCTTTTGAAAAGAAAAATATGGCTTTTACCATATTTTAAAGTAACATCAATAAAGTTCCTCCAACAAGAATTAAAAAACCTATCAATGATTTCTTATTTAATTTTTCATTAAATACTACATAAGAGAAAATAATTGTCACAACAATACTTAATTTATCAATAGGCACTACAATACTTGCTGGCCCTTCTTGAAGCGCTTTATAATAACAAAGCCATGATAACCCTGTAGCAATACCTGATAAACAAATAAATAATAATTCATGACGATCTATA
This sequence comes from Bacteroidaceae bacterium, assembly GCA_963618275.1. Taxonomy (GTDB): domain Bacteria; phylum Bacillota_I; class Bacilli_A; order Erysipelotrichales; family Coprobacillaceae; genus Faecalibacillus. Next base: position 25,357 of record CAVESC010000023.1, on the reverse strand, counting down.
TCTTTAATTGTATGTTGTTTTTTTACAACAAAAACAACGACCCATGACATAATTAAAACAACAACTGTACGAATAGCTGTTCCTAAATTAGAATCAATATTTTGCATACCTACTTTTCCAAGTAAAGATGTTAAACTTGCAAAAACAGCTGAAAGCAAAGCATAGATCAACCAACTTTTATGATGTGTAGTAGTTGAACTTTCTTTTTGATCAATCATTAAATATGTACCTGCACCAATTAAAATAACACAAATCCATTTTAATAGAGTCATATCTTCTTTTAAGAAAATAAACGCTAAAACAATCGTAAGAATTGTACTTGATTTATCAATTGGTACAACTTTATTAACATCCCCTAGTTGTAATGCTTTAAAGTAACAAAGCCATGATGCTCCTGTGGCAAAGCCTGATAATATTAGAAAGATCCAAGTATTTGTTGAAATTGTTGAAATTTGATTTTGGCTATGAACAATAAAGACCATTAACCATGAAAAAAGTAAAACAACAATTGTACGCAATGCTGTAGCAACATGAGAATCTGTTTTTTTAATTCCACACTTAGCTAAAATTGACGTAATACCAGCAAATAATGCTGATCCAAACGCATATAAAACCCACATAATAAAAACCTCCCTTGTCAATTATAATCCCTTATAATTTTTATGTTAAGAAAGATATTTAAATCATAACAATGACTTAACAAAAAAAGGAATACTAATTAAGTATTCGCTTCAATATTTTCGATTTTTCAATAACTTTTTGACAGTGTTTTTGATATAATTCATGTCCTTTTACCCACTCTTTTATCCGATGTGAAGATTTCATCAAACAAATTGCACCAACAAGAAAAAACGGTACTTGAGGAACAACAGGAAGCATTAGTCCAACAAATCCTAATAATATAAAAAATACTCCTACTATAAACAAAAGACTACGATAAATATATCTTAACTTCATATAACTGCCTCCTTTTTACAAACAAAAGAATAAAAAAGTTATATGAACAAGTCGTGAACTATTTCTAAACAAATCTTAAAGATATTCTGCACTATTTCTTAAGAAATAATGTTGATGATATTTTAAAGAAACAATACATGTTAAAAACTCTGCCACCGGAACAGCTAACCAAGTTCCTGTTACTTTAAAAATCATTGATAAAATAATAATTGCTCCACATGTAAATAAAAACATTCTACAAAAAGAAATAATAGCTGATACTTTGCCATTAGAAAGTGCTGTAAAAAAGCCTGAAGAGGTAATATTAAAACTACTAAATAAAAAGTTAAAAGCAAAGATTTTAAAAGCACTAATTGTAATTAAGTATGTTTCTTGATCTTGGGTAAATATTCCTACAAGAACTTTCATAGATAATAATGAGATAATTGTTAAAATAAATGATGAAATAATTACAAAGATAAATGATGTTTTATAAATCAACTTTAATTCATCTTTTTGCTTAGCGCCAAACTTATAACCTACAATTGGACTAATTCCAATTGAAAATCCTAAATAAAAAGCATTAAATAAAAATTCAACATATAATAAAATCGTAATGGCAGCAACACCTTTTTCACCAATAAAATACATTAAAACAATATTAAATAAAAATGTCATAACAGCCCCTGATAATTGTGAAACCATTTCCGACATCCCATTATAACAAGCTTCTTTTAATAAACCAAAATTCATCTTAAACTTAACAAAATATAATTCATCTTGATTAAAAAAGAAAAAATACAAACCAACGATTGCTGGAATCATTTGTCCAATTCCTGTAGCAAGAGCTGCTCCTGATATACCTAAATTAAGTTTTAAAATAAAGAAAGCATCTAAAAATACATTCACAATTCCTGAAATTACTGATAAAGCAAGTCCTAAAGAAGGTCTATTGGCAGTTACAAAATATGATTGGAAAAGTGTTTGTAAAATAGTAGCTGGTGCAAAAAACATCATCATTGATAAATAACGATTACAATTTTCAAGTAATTTTTCACTAGCTCCTAACAATAAAGATAATTTTGTAAGCTGACTTTCTACAAGTACTATTAAGATAATTCCTAATACAAGACCTACAAAAACAAACATACTTAAAGCACTTCTTGCTTGTTCTTCATTTTCTTCTCCTAATTTTTTACTAATGATTGCATTACCCCCTGTCGCTAACATCATTCCAATTGCGATAACAATATTAATTACAGGATAAACAATATTTAAAGAAGATAATGCATCACTGCCAATATATCTTGAAATAAAAATACCGTCTACTATGGTATAAAGTGACATAAGAATCATCATAAAAATAGATGGTAACGCTATTTTAAATAATTTTTTAAATGTCATATTTTCATAAATATTCATTCTCTTTCCCTATCCTTTCTTAAATCTAAAACGTATAATAAGGTATAGGGTAACCCGATAGTCAAGGAGAAAATAAAAATGAAACACAAAAATTATATTTCAACTGGCGAACTTGCTAGAGTCATGGATATTACTAAACATACCCTTTTTCATTATGATGAAATTGGTTTATTTAAACCTGAATATGTTGATGAAAATGGTTATCGTATGTATTCTATGGATCAAATGGAAATGTTAGATACGATTCTTATCTTGCGTGATTTACAACTTCCTTTAAAAGAAATAAAAAAATTTATAGAAAATAGAAATCAAGAAGCAGCTCTTGAATGTTTTGCAGAAAGACAAAAACAAATTGATGAAGAAATCAAAAAATTAAAAGCTTTAAATCATTGGCTTGATTTAAAGAAAAAGAGTATTGAAGAAAATAAAGAAATCGACGATACAGCTATTTTGATTAAAAAATATCCTGAACGATATTATCTTTCAATGACTGTTGATGAAGAAAATTCTAACTTTTATAAAGTAACCAATGAAATGATTAGTGATTTTATTAGACAGGAAAAACATGCTTTTTATCAAGTAGCTTATATTCAATATACAAAAGATATTTTAAAAGAAAATGATGATTTATATACAAATGTTTCCTTACTTTTACTTGATCGACCTCAAAAACATTCTTATAAAGTACTTCCTCAAGGGAATTATTTGGTTGCTTATCATAAAGGGCATTGGAATACAATTGGGAAAACATTAAAGAAAATGTTGGAATTTCAAAAAAGCCATCATTTGGTTTGTGATGACTTTTATATTGAACATTATATTGTTGATAATTTTTTAGTAGAAAATATCGAAGATTATATTACAGAAATTGCTATTCGTATTATTGAATAAGTTTTAACAAATCTATTGGTTTATCAAAGCTAAGTGTTGCAGGTATTTCTTGACTAGCAACACTGCCCCATTTAGCTAGTCCAAAATCAATATGAGCATTTTTAGCAGCTTCATAATCTGAATAGGCATCACCAATATAAAGCACTTCTTCAGCCTTTAAATTCAATTTTTCTAAACATTTTAATAGTGGTTCAGGATGTGGTTTATGAAAAGCAGTATCTTCTTCTAGAATGACAGCTGCCATATATTGATCAATTCCTTTAGAAACAACATCAATTTCATATTGTTCTCTAAGTTTAGAAGAAACAATTGCTTGTTGAATACCTTTTTCTTTAAATTTCTCAAGAACTTCTTCAAAACCTTCATAGAGAGTTGCTCCATCTTCATAATCATTGACATATTGGACCCATCTTGCATAAGTTTTTTCTTGATCTTTGACTTTTAATTCTTCCATGACCTTCATACCTGGATAAGGTGCAAACTTTAAAACTTGTTCAAAAGTCCAATCTTCACCTGTTTCTTCTTTAATAATTTTTATAAGAGGATACATATTCATCTTTAAAGTATCTAAAAGTGTACCATCAATATCATAAATAATTGCTTTATATTTTTTCATAACTATTTCCTTTTTTGTTTTTGGTCTAGAATAAAGTGAAGTATCAATTCCTTCAAGTTTTAAAAGTTCGATTTTTTTATCAATGCCTCCTGCATATCCTGTCAAACTACCACTTGTACCAACTACACGATGACAAGGAATAATAATTGAAATAGGATTATGTCCTACTGCATTTCCTACGGCTTGTCCTGACATTTTTTCTTTATGAAGCTTTTGAGCTACAACTTTAGCAATCTTTCCATAAGTAGTTACTTCACCATAAGGTATTTCACAAAGTATCTTCCAAACTTCTTGTCTAAAAAGACTTCCCTGTGGTTTTAATGAAAGTTCTTTGATATCTGGTTTTTCTCCTTTAAAATAACGATCTAACCAACTTTTTGTTTTTTGTAGTATTTCTATTTGGTCATTAACAATAGGTTCTTCTTTAAGTGTGGCTTGAAAATACTTTTGTCCTTCTAACCATAATCCTATTAAATTATCTTCATCACTTACTAAAAATAAAGTTCCTACTGGTGATTTATATGTTGTTTGATAATACATAATTTTTTCTCCTAGATATCTTGTATATTATTTTGATGTTGATTAAAAAGCTGTTTTTGATATTGTTTAGGGGTAATATTCATTCTCTTTTTAAAACTTTGAATAAAATGACTGACATCATTAAAACCAACATCTAAAGCAATCTGTGAAATTGTCTTCTTTTCTTTTCCTAAAAGTTCTAAACTTTTTTTAATACGATAATTGATTAAATATTCATACGGTGTTGTTTGCAGAACTTGCATAAAAAGTCTTCCACAATGACCGACACTCATATTTCCATAAGTAGCAATTTCTTCAAGAGAAATATTCTCTTGATAATGTAAATGAATAAAAGCTAGACATTTTTGTAAACTATGATGATAATCTTGTAATGTGTTTTCTTCATGATCTGCTTGTAATAAAAGATAATACATAAATTGAACAAGTTGCACTGCTAAATAGTATTCTTTATGTTTTTCTTGATAAAATTCAAAGGATACATGATTGATGTTTTTTATAATATCGATTATTTCTTTTTGTTTTAAAAGACAGATTCCGATATTCATTTGTTCGATTTCTTTTTCCATCGGACTTTTTTCATAAAAATTAATAAAACTTTCTGGAAAAAGAAAAGAACGATAATGTGCTGTTTCTACTTCAATGAATTGGTGAAGCACTCTTTTAGAAATAAAAACAGCTTCTCCTTGACGAACTTCTATTGTTTTTCCAAGTGAAATAATCTTAATAACCCCTTCTAAAACATAGGTAATTTGGATATCTTCATGCCAATGCATTTCCTGAAATCGCATCCGCGGTGGGATTGTTTTTTTATTATTACAATCTAATGCAAGAAAAGGAAAATTGGTATGAATACGTGGATTTTTCACAAATAAATCATAAGAGTTATAATCTTGCATCCAATCACCCCTTTTCCTTTATTTTAATCTATTTATTTAAAAAATTCATTAGAATCTTTTGGTGCTTCTTTTCTATTTGATAAAGTATATGTACGTCTTGGTGAAACAACAGTAATTTGATAATCAATAAAGCCACGTTCTCTTCATTGTTTTTGATACATACGATGTGCAATTTGATTACGCCACTTTTCAATACTTTCTTCATCTTTCCACACAGATTTACTTAAAATCTTCTTCCACGTTTGGTAATAACATTGAACAAACAAGAGCAATTGCACAAACAATTGTCATAATAATAAAAGCATAATTTAAACCATAAGAATCTGATACATAACCAAGAATTGGACATAATACAGCACCAATACTGACTGCCAAGCCTAAAGTAATTCCTGAAGCAAATCCCGTATGATTTGGTAAATACTTTTGTCCTAAAACAACCATTGGACTATAAGAAAGACTTTCCCCACATGACATGAAAACAAGCATTATCAAAGCAATCACAAAATTACGTGTATTGGTAAAAATAAAGATTGCAGGCAAGAAGATACAAAAACTAAGACGTATCATTTTACGATGTCCAAAGCGATCAGCAATACCCCCACCTAAAAGAGTAGCAATCGACCCCATTCCATAATAAACACTTAATATCATGCTTGCAAATGAATTTGATTTAGAAAATTGTTGAACAAAATAGAGTGCTAAAAATGTAGATATTCCATTTGAAAGAATAGAACGACTAAAGACAACTCCACATAATTTAATAAAGCCAACCCAATCATCCTTTTGTTCACTTTTTATTTCTTCTTTCTTTTCAACTTCTAAAACATCCAAATTTTCAAAATCTTTATTAAAGAAAGAACAAACAATTCCAAAAACAATACCAGGAATTAAGAAAAGAATTGTTCCTTTCATGCCAAACATATTCATTAAAAAAGCTGTATAAACTGGCCCTAATGTAAAACCAATCTTTCCTCCAAAAGAGAAAATACTCATTCCTTTTCCTTTTGAATTTTTACTAGAAACACTATTTACAAGTTTAGCAGCTTGTGGGTGGAACATGGCTACCCCAACTCCACTTACAATAACCGCTATGCATAATCCCAAGAAATTGGAAATAAAACCTGTTACCGCCATTCCTCCTGAGGCAAGTAATACTCCTAATGTCATATATAAAGGTTTATTCTTTTTATCTGATAACATTCCAATAAATGGTTGAACAAATGATCCAAAAACATTTGATACTGTTACTAACATGGCAGCTGTAGTGTAATCATAATGATAAGTTGCAATTAAAAATGGTAAAACAGCTGATAATATACTTTGATTAATATCTGAACATAAATGTCCTAAAGATAAAACATATTTATAATATTTCTTCATTTTCATCATCCTCCCTTTGACATTACTTATTATATGAATAAATAAGGTTATTTATAGGAAGATATCCACAAAAATATTAAAAAAATATAATAATATCAACATTTATAGGAGAATATAAAAAAAAGATGCCGAAGCATCTTTCTTATTAATAATTTTCTGCATGTACTTCAAAATATGCTTGTGGATGTGCACATACTGGACAAATTTCTGGTGCTTTTTCACCAACAACGATATGTCCACAATTACGACATTCCCAAACTTTAACTTCACTTTTAGCAAATACTTCTTGCATTTCTACATTATGTAATAAAGCTCTATAACGTTCTTCATGATGTTTTTCGATTTCCCCAACCATGCGGAATTTTGCTGCTAGTTCTGGGAAGCCTTCTTCTTCAGCAGTTTTTGCAAAACCTTCATACATATCTGTCCATTCATAATTTTCACCTTCAGCTGCAGCTGCTAAGTTTTCAGCAGTACTTCCAATACCATTTAATTCTTTAAACCACATTTTAGCATGTTCTTTTTCATTATCTGCTGTTTTTAAAAATAATGATGAGATTTGTTCAAAACCATCTTTTTTAGCTTTTGAAGCAAAATATGTATATTTATTTCTCGCTTGTGATTCTCCTGCAAAAGCTTCCATTAAATTTTTTTCTGTTTGTGTTCCTGAGTATTTATTAGCCATATTAGATCTCCTTTTTTATTCTTTATTAGGAATAATTCCTACTTATATAATAATATTTTCCCCTTTTTTTGTCAATAAAAAGGACAAGATTTTCATAATCTTGCCTTCAAATAAATTATTTTTTTTCAACAATATGATCCATATCTTTAAAAATAGAATGAGTAGGAACAACACCTCTTACTCTTGAAAGTGGATAAATATTACTATGTTTTCCTATAACAGTTCCTGGATTTAAAACACTATTACATCCTACTTCAACATAATCACCAAGCATAGCACCCATTTTTTTCAATCCTGTTTCAATCTCTTCATGATTAAATCTATCTTTTACAACAACTAAAGTCTTATCACTTTTAACATTGCTTGTAATAGATCCAGCACCCATATGAGATTTATAACCTAATATAGAATCACCAACATAATTATAATGAGGTACTTGTACATTATCAAAAATAATAACATTTTTTAACTCAACTGAATTTCCAATAACACAATTACTTCCAACAAGTGCACTTCCTCTAATAAAAGCACAATGTCTTACTTCAGTTCCAGCTCCAATAATACAAGGTGCTCCAATATAAGCACTATCAAAGACTGTAGCATCTTTATGAACCCAAACATGTTCACTAATTTCTTGATAATCATCACCTAAACTTTGTCCTAATTCAATGATAAAATCTTTAATACCTTTCAATGCTTCCCAAGGATATTCATATTTTGATAAATATGAACCAGCTTGACTATGACTTAAATCATATAAATCACTTATTTTATACATACTATACCCTCCATTTAAAATAATTAATTATCAAATATTTTCTTTTTGATTATATATCTTCATAAAAAAGATTACAATAATCAAAATAAAAACTATTGTAGTAGGTAAAAATCAAGGTTATGCACCTTGATTTTTATCATTGGAGAGATATGTTAGTCATTTACTTTTTTCTTTTTTAAAACAGCAATAGCAATTAATGAAACTAAACCACAAATTGTTAATAATTCAATTGGTGTTTGATCTCCTGTTTTAGGAGTTTTTTGAGTTGTATTATTTTTTACATTTGTAGTTACATTATTTGTTTTATCATTAACTTCATCTTTTTTATCTGTATTTGGTTTTTGATTAACGTTATCATCTTTTCCAGTATCTGGTTTTTGATTAGCGTTATCATCTTTCCCAGTATCTGGTTTTTGATTTGGATTATCATCTTTAGTGTTATTTACTGTAAATGATGTTTCAACATCACCTAAAGTAGAAGTAATTTTAATAGTATGTTCTCCATTATCTAATGTTTTTAAATATTCTTCACTTAAAGTAACATCTGCTGTACCATTAATTGATTGTCCAATATTTTCTACTGTATAATATTTTGAATCTAATTCTTTGCCATCTACAAATACTTTTAAAATATCTTCTTTAGAAACATTGATCGTTATTTTTAATGGATTTGAATCTTTTGAATCATAGATTCCATTTTCGCCAGCAATAATTTTTGCTCTTTCTTGAACATTGATTTTAGCTGTTTGTACTTTATTTAATTCTACACATTTAACAGCTACTTCATTTGTTTCTTCTGTAATAATTTCTTTTGGATTTTCAAATACCCAGCCATCAGGTAATTGAATTGTATCTAAAGTATCACCAATGAAACCATTCAATTTTAAACCAGATTTATCTAAATCTTTTTCAAATGTTCTTTCTTCAATTGTAAGAATAACAGCTCTTCTTGTTGATGGTTTTGTAGCATCTGTACTACTTCTAGCTGTGTAATATAAGTTATATTTTCCAGGTTTAAGATTTTTTAATCTTTCTGTATCATTTTTACCTGAACATACTAAATCAACAGAAGTAAGTCCACCTTTTGATTTAAATGAATATTCATTATCAATTGAATAATCTAAAATACTGTCTTGATCAGAAGTAACCCCTTCTAATAAATCAGGTGTTTCACCTTCTGTCATTGTCACATCATGTTCACCACTAATTTTAATCGCATTTTCATAATATTCTTTAGAATCGGCTTTTTGTTGAGCATTTTGCCCATAATAAACATAATCAACTTCATATTTTTGACCAGCTAAATTGTCACCAGCATCTCCTGCCCAGTTTCCACCTGTAGCTAAATTTAATTGAATATATTGAGGTCTATTGAAACATCTTTTATATTCTTCGTTATTGCTATAATCTATAGAACCAACAATAGTACTATCTACATAAAATTCTAATTTATTTTTAGACCAGTTAATACCAAAAATATGATAATCATCATTAAAAATACCTTCAGGTAATGTATAAGTTGAAACTGATCTTGAATGATCTACATCTTGAGTTGAACCAGCATGTACTGTTTGATAAACTTTTCGATTGCTTTTTCCGTTTAAATCACCATCAGCAGCACCAATCATTTCCATAATATCAATTTCACCACAAACAGGCCATGGAGCTCCTTGTTCACTGCTAATTCTTCCATCTAAAGTAAAATCTGATCCTAATGTCCAAAATGCTGGGAAAGCACCTTTTCCTTTAGGAAGTTTTGCTTTCATTTCAATTCTTCCATATAAAAATTCTTTTTTTCCATGAGTTCTAATACTTCCTGAATTATAAATAACTTGTCTATTTCCTCGAGGATTTTTATATTGATCTTCTTTATCACGATCAGTAACTTGTAATACTAATTGTCCATCTTTTACATAAACGTTTTCTGGATCATTTACATAATGTTCTTGTTCAACACCTCTAATAGATCCTAATTCATAATCCCAGTTTGATGTATCTAGTTGATTTTCATTAAAATCATCTGCCCATACCATTTCATAATTATCATCTTCTGTAGTTTCATTTACAGCTTTGACTGATACATCATCGATCCTTACTTCTTCATCGATAATATCTTGATTCCCATTTCTTTCAGTCCATTTAATAAAAGCAATAGCTCCAGAAGTATTATCACCAGAATTGAAAGTAAATTCTACATCTTGATATTTATTAGCATTTTCTTTTGATGAAGTAATTGTTGTTTCAATAATTTGTCCATTATTATCTTTTAATCCTGCACTTAAATTACTATTTTTTACAGCTAAAAATACTTGACCATTTTCATTCGATATTTTTACTTTACCTTTTACAACATACTCTGTATTTTTCTTAAGACTTACATTTTGATAAACAGCAGCATTATTAGAATTAGATGGCAATTTCCCATAATAATTTCCATTATCATTTCCAATTGTTCCTGTACCTGTTTTAAGCCATGAAGCACCATTATTATTAAAACCACCATTCACAATTAAATCACCATTACGATCTAATTTAACCAAATCATATTCATGAGCTACTCCTTGATTTGTTGTTTCAGCAAATGCCATTGCTGAATAAGAACTAAGCATTGACATAGATGTCAATACGGATAAAACAATTTTACCTATTTTCTTATTTTTCATATTTTTTCCTTTCCTCTTTATACACTTTTTACTGTGACTTATCATAAGCAAATATTAATTAAAAAAATAAAGACCAAATAAGATACACCTAAAAAGTGTAAGTTATTTGGTCTTGCCTACTTAAAGTAACAATCCGTATTTACATTTAGTATTCTATCATACACATCTTGTCTATGCAAGGGATTTCATTGAATTTGTCTAGACAAATTCAATTTATAATTCTTCACCATTAGAAGCAATAACTTTCTTATACCAATCATAAGAATCTTTTTTACTTCTTTCAAGTGTTCCATTACCTTCATTATCTCTATCTACATAGATAAATCCATAACGTTTTTTCATTTCTCCTGTTGTAAATGATACACAGTCAATACATCCCCATGGTGTATATCCCATTAAATCTACACCATCTTCTTCAACTGCTTTTTTCATTTCTTGGATATGTGCTTTTAAATAATCGATACGATATGGATCATGACATGAACCATCTTCTTCTTTTACATCAATTGCTCCAAAACCATTTTCTACAATAAATAATGGTTTTTCATATCTTTCATAGAACATATTTAATGCATATCTTAAACCTTCAGGATCAATTGCCCATCCCCAATCTGATTCTTTAATATAAGGATTTTTAACTGAATGTTCACTTGAACCATCTGTTGATTTTGATACATCTTTTGTTACTGTTGAATCTACAACATTTGTCATATAATAACTAAATCCAATATAATCAACAGTACCTTCAGCTAATGCTTTTTTATCTTCTTCAGTAATATCGATATTGAATCCTTTTCTTTCAAACATTTTTAATGCATAAGCAGGATAATGTCCACGACATTGTACATCACAGAAGAAGAAACGATCATGCATTTGTTGTTGTGCTAATACTTGATCAGCAGGACGACAACTAAATGGATAAATTGGAACCATTGCAATCATATTTCCAATTTTGAAATCAGGATTGATTTCTTTACCAATTTTTACTGCTTTAGCAGATGCTACTAATGTATGATGTCCACAGATATACATTGCTTCTTCTGGATTATCATAGTTTCCAAAATGTGCTCCACTGTTTGTCCATCCAAAGATATCATTTTTAAAGTTCATTTGGTTATTGATTTCATTGAAAGTCATCCAATATTTAACTTTATTTTTATATCTTTTGAAACATACTTCTGCAAACTTAACAAAGAAATCAATTGTTTTACGGTTCATGAATCCACCGTATTCTTTAGCTAAATGATAAGGCATTTCAAAATGTGATAATGTAATAACAGGTTCAATACCATATTTTAATAATTCATCAAAAACATCATCATAGAATTGTAATCCTTCTTCATTAGGTTGATCTTCATCTCCTAATGGAAAAATACGTGTCCAAGCAATTGATGTTCTAAAACATTTAAATCCCATATCTGCAAACATAGCAATATCTTCTTTATAATGTCCATAAAAATCAATACCTACATGGTTAGGATAATATTTTCCTTCTACAACACCATCTGTAATTTCTCTAGGTACTCCATGAGCCCCAGCAGTCATTACATCAGCAACAGAATATCCTTTAGAAGTATTTAATACTCCTCCTTCAAATTGGTGAGCAGCTAATGCTCCACCCCATAAAAAATCTTTTTGTAAAGCCATATATTACCTCCATCTTCTTTTTTTATCATTATACCATAAGGTTATAAATCTAGAAAATATTCTCTTATCATTTAAACTATCATTTACAAAAAAACATATTAAGCATTGTAAATAACGTTTACAAAAAGAAAACCTTGAGCTTCCTCAAGGCTTTCTTTTATGATTGTAAGTCTATTTTGATATCCTATAAATTAGAATATCCCATTAAATCTTCATCAACTGCACGTGCAACTTCACGTCCTTCTCTAATTGCCCAAACAACTAAAGATTGACCTCTACGCATATCACCAGCAACATACAATTGTTTTTGATTTGTTTGGTAATTTTCATCTGCCACATTTCCTCTTGGTGTAAGTTTTACATCAAAGGCTTTAGCAACATAATCTTCGCAGCCTACAAATCCTGCCGCAATTAAAACAATATCGACATCTAATGTTTTTTCGCTTCCTTTAACAGGAATCATTTGTCTGCGACCGTCTACTTGTTTTGATTCAAGTGAAACAATAACAACTTGTTTTACATTTCCCTTATCATCTTTAATAAATTCTTTAACTGTTGTTTGATAAAGACGAGGATCATGTCCAAAGACAGCAATCGATTCATTTTGTCCATAATCTGTCTTTTTCACACGTGGCCATTCTGGCCATGGATTCGAATCTAAACGTTCATGTGGTGGCTCTGGCATCATTTCTAATTGAATAACTGATTTACATCCTAAACGAATAGCTGAACCAACACAGTCATTTCCTGTATCTCCTCCACCAATAACAAGCACATTTTTACCTTTTGTTTCAACAAAAGTTTGATCTTCCAATTGGCTATTAAGTAATGATTTAGTAATTCTTGTTAAATAATCAACTGCAAAGTAAATTCCTTTAGCATCTCTACCTGGTGCTTTAATATCTCTTGCTTTTTTACTACCACAAGCTAAAATTACACGATCAAATTCTTTATATAATTGTTGAACTTGTTTTTTATTTTCAATACCGGCATTTGTTTTAAAAACAACACCTTCTTCTTCCATTAATTCAATACGACGATCAATAATATGTTTTTCAAGTTTCATATTAGGAATACCATACATTAATAGTCCTCCTAAACGATCTTCTCTTTCAAAGACTGTTACTTGATAACCTCTTTTATTTAGTTGATCAGCAGCCGCAAGTCCTGAAGGACCTGAACCAATAACTGCTATTTTTTTATCAATACGATGTTTAGGTGGATGTGGTTGCATCCAATTTGAAGCATAAGCTGTTTCAATAATTGCATTTTCATTTTCTCTTACAGTAACGGGATTTCCATTTAATCCACAAGTACATGCTGCTTCACATAAAGCAGGACATACTCTTGATGTGAACTCTGGAAAATTATTTGTTTTTAAAAGTCTTTTTAAAGCGGCTTTATAATTTTTATGGAAAATTAAATCATTCCATTCAGGTATCAAATTGTTTAGTGGACAACCTGATACCATTCCTTGAATCATTTTTCCATTTTGACAGAAAGGAACTCCACAATCCATGCAGCGAGCTCCTTGGCATGATTGTTCGTCACGAGATAATGGTTTATGAAATTCATTAAAGTTTTTTATACGTTTTAATGGTTCTATTTCTGTTGATACTTGTCTTTCTATTTCTAAAAATCCTGTTGGCTTTCCCATAATCTACATTCCTTTCTTAAAAGCATTAAATGCTTCTACTTTTGCTTGTTCATTTGTAAGTCCTTGTTGTTCAAATGAACTAATAAGTGACATCATACGTTTATAATCATGAGGAACAACTTTTTTGAAATGAGCAACTTCATTTCCAAAGTCATCTAAAATCTTTTTCGCTACATTTGAATTTGTATATTGATAATGTTTTTGAATCATTTCTTTTAATTGATCTTCATCATAACGTGATTTCACATTTTTATATTCTACAAGTTCTTTATTGACATGTTCATAGAATGTATTATCTGGATCATAAACATAAGCGATACCTCCAGACATACCAGCAGCAAAGTTACGTCCTGTTTTACCAAGAACAACAACTAAACCACCTGTCATATATTCAAGTCCATGATCTCCAATACCTTCAACAACGGCATGGGCTCCTGAGTTACGTACCGCAAATCTTTCACCAGCAACTCCATTGATATATACTTCACCAGATGTTGCTCCATATAAAGCAACGTTACCAATGATAATATTATCTTCTGGTGTAATTATAGAATCTTTTGGTGGAACAACAATCAATTTACCACCTGATAAACCTTTTCCAAAGTAGTCATTACTATCTCCATAAAGATGTAATGTTAAACCTTGAGGAATGAAAGCTCCAAATGATTGTCCACCTGCACCATAACAATTGACTTTGAAAGTATCTTCTTCTAATGAAGTTCCATACTTTTTAGTGATTTCTGATCCAAAGAGTGTTCCAAATGAACGATCAATATTTGTAACATGAACATCAATTTCTTTACTTTGATGTTTATCTAAAGCTTCTTTAAATTGTTTATAAAGAACTGTTGTGTCTTTTACTTCATTTAATTTGAAATCATATTCATTATTTTTTTCATGATGACTATGTTTACTAGAAGTAAATGGATTATTTAGAATTTTTGATAAATCAATATTTTCAATATCATCTCTTGGTTCTAATAAATCACTACGACCAACCATTTCATCAACTGTTTTAAATCCAAGTTGTGCCATATATTCTCTTAATTCTTGAGCAATGAAACGCATAAAGTTTTCAACATATTCTGGTTTACCTTTAAAACGTTTTCTTAAAATAGGATTTTGGGTAGCAACCCCAACTGGACATGTATCTAAGTTACAAACTCTCATCATAACACATCCCATTGTTACAAGTGGTGCTGTAGCAAAACCAAATTCTTCAGCTCCAAGTAATGTCGCAATAGCTAAATCTCTACCTGTCATGAGTTTACCATCTGTTTCAATTACAACACGACTTCTTAAATCATTCATAATCAATGTTTGATGTGCTTCTGCTAAACCTAATTCCCAAGGAAGTCCAGCATTGTAAACTGAGTTTTTAGGAGCAGCTCCTGTTCCACCATCATAACCTGAAATAAGGATAACTCCTGCACCAGCTTTAGCAACACCAGCAGCAACTGTTCCAA
This sequence comes from Bacteroidaceae bacterium, assembly GCA_963618275.1. Taxonomy (GTDB): domain Bacteria; phylum Bacillota_I; class Bacilli_A; order Erysipelotrichales; family Coprobacillaceae; genus Faecalibacillus. Next base: position 9,780 of record CAVESC010000023.1, on the reverse strand, counting down.
CACCTGCTTCTGATACAAGTTTAACTGAAATACGTGCTTCTTTATTTGCATTTTTTAAATCATAAATCAATTGTGCTAAGTCTTCAATTGAATAAATATCATGATGTGGTGGTGGTGAAATTAAGCTTACACCTGGCGTAGAGTGTCTTGTTTTAGCAATCCATGGATAAACTTTACCACCTGGTAAGTGTCCACCTTCTCCTGGTTTTGCTCCTTGTGCCATTTTTATTTGAATTTCATTAGCACTACATAAGTATTCACTTGTTACTCCAAAACGTCCTGAGGCAACTTGTTTAATAGCTGAACATTTACTATCACCATTAGGAAGTTTTTCAAATCTTTCTGGATCTTCTCCACCTTCACCACTGTTTGATTTACCATGCAATCTATTCATGGCAATCGCCATTGTTTCATGCGCTTCTTTTGAAATTGATCCATAAGACATCGCTCCTGTTTTAAATCTTTTAACAATTGATTCAACAGGTTCAACTTCTTCAATTGGAATTGATTTTGTCTTTTTAAATTGCATTAAACCTCTTAGATTTAAATGAGCCCCTTCTTCATCAATCATTTTTGAATATTCTTTAAATAATTGATAATCACCTAAACGTGTAGCTTGTTGTAATTTATGAATAGTAGCTGGATTGTATAAATGTTCTTCTTTTCCTGATCTTTCTTTATGATCACCTGCACTATTTAATGAAATATCTACATCTAATCCAAGTGGATCATAAACTTGATCATGTCTGTATTCAACATCTTTTTCAATATCTTTAATTGTTTTTCCTTCAATACGACTTACTGTTTTAGGGAAATATTTATTCACTAAATCACTTGATAAACCGATTGCTTCAAAGTTTTGTGATCCACGGTAAGATTGAATTGTACTAATTCCCATTTTAGAAGCAATTTTAACAATACCATGTAAAATACCACTATTATAATCATCAACGGCTGCATAGTAATCTTTATCTAATAAGCCTTGATCAATTAAATCAAAGATTGTATCTTGTGCTAAATATCCATTGATAGCTGAAACACCATATCCAAGTAATGTCGCATAATGATGTACTTCTCTTGGTTCAGCTGATTCAAGAATTAAAGCTAAACTGTTACGTTTTTTAGTTCTTACTAAATATGAGTTAACAGCCCCAACAGCTAATAATGAAGGAATTGGTAAATGATTATCGTCTACTGCTCTATCGGATAAGATAACAATATTACATCCTTCATGATATCGTTTATCAACTTCTACAAAGACACGATCAATTGCTTTTTCTAATGAAGTATTTTTAATATATGTAATATTAACTTCACCTACTTTAAATCCTTCTTTTTTCAAATTTTTAATTTTTAAAATATCTGTATTACTTAAAATAGGATGATTGATTTTTAATAAATGACAGTTTTCTGGTTTATCTTCTAACATATTTCCATCTCGACCAATGCAAATACTTGTTGAAGTAATGATTTCTTCACGAATAGCATCGATTGGTGGATTAGTTACTTGTGCAAATAATTGTTTAAAGTAATTAAATAATGGTGGATGTTTTGTTGATAAAGCAGCAATAGGTGTATCATTTCCCATTGCGACGATGTTTTCATTTCCTGTAAGTGCTAAGTTTTTAATATAGTTTGTATCTTCATAACTATATCCATGAATCTTTTGAAGTTTTGTAAGTTCTTCACCTTCATATCTTTGCACACGAACACTAGGAATTCGCATATCTTTTAAATTGATAAGATTGCTTTCTAACCATTCACCATAAGGTTGTTTTGTCGCATAAGTTTCTTTTAAAACATCATCTTCAATAAGTTCACCTTTTACAGTATCAACTAATAACATCTTTCCAGGTCTTAATCTTTCTTTTAAAACAATATCTTTAGCTGGAATATCTAATGAACCTACTTCTGAAGATAATACTAAATAATGATCTTTTGTAATATAATAACGCGATGGTCTTAAACCATTTCTATCTAAAATAGCTCCCATGATGTCTCCATCACTAAATAAGATAGAAGCTGGTCCATCCCATGGTTCCATAAGTGTTGCATTATATTCATAGAAATCTTTTTTAGCTTGTGACATGCTTTTATCATTTTCATATGGTTCTGGAATACACATCATGACAGCTCTTGGAAGTTCCATTCCAGACATAACTAAAAATTCTAATGTATTATCTAACATGGCTGAATCTGAACCATTGACATCAACAACTGGATATACTTTTGAAGTATCCACAGCATCTGTTTGCATATTTTCTTCTCGACAAAGCATGTTATTAGCGTTCCCTTTAATTGTATTAATTTCACCATTGTGAACAATAAATCTATTAGGATGTGCCCTCCTCCATGATGGCATTGTATTTGTTGAGAAACGTGAATGAACTAAAGCAATAGCACTTTTATAACTTTTATCTTGTAAATCTTTAAAGAATAATCGAAGTTGTTGTACTAAGAACATTCCTTTATAAACAATTGTACGACTTGAAAGTGAACATACATATGTATCTTCAAATTGACTTTGTTCAAAAATTCTTCTCACTTGATATAATTTTCTATCAAAATCTAATCCACAATTTACACCATGTGGTTTTTTAATAAATGCTTGGACAATATAAGGCATGGCATCTAGTGCTTTTTTTCCTAAAACACTAGGTACAGTTGGAACAGCACGCCAACCTAAAAATTCTAATCCCTCTTTTTTAACAACTGTTTCAAACATTTTTTTGACACGTAAACGTACTTTTTCATCTTGAGGCATAAAGAACATTCCAACTCCATAGTGTCCTTTTTGAGGAAGTACAAAATCTTTAATTACCTTTTGAAAATATTCATCTGGTATTTGTGTTAAGATTCCTACACCATCTCCAGTTTCCCCTGCTGCATCCTTTCCAGCACGATGTTCTAATTGTTCTACAATTTTTAAAGCATCATCTACTGTTTTATAAGTTTTTAATCCTTTGATATTAACAACGGCCCCTATTCCGCAGTTATCATGTTCAAATGACTGATCATATAAACCTACATTTTCTTTGTTCATAAAGGTTCCTCCTTTTTTTGTACAGTTAGAATAGCACATTTAGTAATATGTGTAAAGATTAGCTATTTTTTTGTTATTTTCCTAAAAAATAGCTAGATTGTATACATTTTTTAATGTTTTATCACTGTTTTGATAATCTTTTTTTAGCAAATTAATAAATTTATTTCAAAAGTAAGAAAAAATTTTTTTATTTTTTTTTAATTTATTGGCATTAAATGATAAAAAGAGTAGAATAAATATAGTATTAATATACGGAAAGAGGAGAAAAATATGGAAGATATGTTTATTGTCGAAACTTCTGCTAGACATATTCACTTAAGTGATAAAGATTTAGCAACTTTATTTGGTGAAGGTCATCAATTAACTAATAAAAAAGATTTATCTCAACCTGGTCAATTTGCTTGTGTTGAAAGAGTAAAAGTAATTGGACCTAAAGGAGAATTAAATATGTCTGTTTTAGGACCTACAAGAAAAGAAACTCAAGTAGAAATTTCTTTAACTGATGCTAGAAGTATTGGTGTTCAAGCTTTAATCAGAGAATCTGGAGATATCGAAGGTACTGCTGGATGTAAATTAGTTGGTCCTGCAGGTGAAGTTGAAATTCCTTGTGGTGTTATCGCTGCTAAAAGACATATTCACTTAACACCTGAAGATGCTGAAAAATTTGGTGTAAAAGATAAAGAAATCGTTAAAGTTGAAATCAATACAGAAGGACGTTCTTTAATCTTCGGTGATGTTGTTTGTCGTGTAAGCGCTTCATATGCTACTGCAATGCATATCGATACTGATGAAAGTAATGCAGCAGCTTGTGGTAGAGAAGTTTACGGTAGAATCGTAAAATAAAAAAATTGAATGGTTTTAGATATAATTTCTAAAATCATTCTTTTTTTATGCCTAAAATATCTTACTTCGACAAATTATGCTATAATCTCCTTGGGTGATATGATGAAAATATTAGATACTCTTGGAAAGTCTAAAAAAGCAATTGGTGGTGTTATTGCAATTATTGTTTTAGTTATCGCAATCTTTTTTGCAGGTATTCATTATGCAAGTGGAAGTAGCAATGATGAAATTACATCTACAACAATAAGAAATCAATTAACTGAAATTAATGAACTTGCTCTTTATTCATATGATTATAGTAAGGTTGGAAAATTTTCTAATAAATTATCTTTTAATGGTTGGAAAATTCCTCTAACACAAAAAAGTTTTATTATTACATATGATGGTACAATTAAGGCAGGAATTGAACTTGACAAGGCTAAAATAGATATTGATTCCGATCAATTAAATATTTCTTTACCAGCTGCTAAAATTTTAAGTCATGAAATTGATGAAAATTCAATTGAAGTGTATGATGAATCATCAAATATTTTTAATCAAATAAGTATTAATGATTATAAATCTTTTGCAACCAAGGAAAAAAAGAAAAACGAAAAAGAAGCTATTTCTAATGGAATTTTAGAAAAGGCTAAAACACAAGCTGTAAAAACACTTACCACTTATTTACAGGCTATTCCAGAAATTAAAGATCATTATAAATTAAATATTACAATTGAAGATGCAAAAACCGATGAGTAATAAGCTCATCGGTTTTCTATTATTATTCATTATTTGTTAACAGCTTTTTTTAATGCAGAGCTTGCTTTAAATGCAGGTGCTTTACTAGCAGCAATTGTCATTGTTTCACCAGTTCTTGGGTTTCTACCAGTTCTTTCGCTACGAGTACGAACTTCAAAATTACCAAAACCTTTTAAAGAAACTTTATCTCCTTTAGCTAAAGCATCAGTAACAACTTCAACTAAGGCAGTTACTACTTTATCGACATCAGTTTTTGTTAATTCAGTGCTTGAAGCAATAGCTTCTACTAATTCAGTTTTATTCATTTTTATTATCTCCATTTCTCGAAATTTAGGATAATAAATCCTAGTCATATTCTACTACGTTATCTGTTTATTTACAATAAGATAGTCTCTATCAATTATAATTCTTCTATGAATTGTTTACATATTTCTTTAGTTGTCGCCCATGATGTAACTAAGCGTATACATGTATGTTGGTCATCTATTTCAAACATATACGTTGTAATATAATTTTTATTTATTTTTTCTAGAGTTTGACGATCAACAATTGGAAATATTTGATTAGAAGGGCTCTCAATATACATTTTATATCCTTTATCTTTGAAACCTTTTCTTAATATATCTGCACACTCATTTTCATGTTTCCCAATTTCTAAATATAAATTATTTTCAAATAAAGCGTTAAATTGTACTCCTAATAACCTTCCTTTAGCAAGCATCGCTCCCTTTTGTTTAAGATGATATCTAAAATCAGTTTTTAATTCATCATTAACAATGACTAAACATTCTCCAAACAATGCTCCCATCTTAGTACCACCAATATAGAAAGCATCACTATATTTTGCCATTTGTTGCAAAGTTGGAGCATCTTTTAAGACAAGTGCACTTCCAAGTCTTGCTCCATCGATAAATAAAAATAGATTATTTTTTTGACAACATTCATAGATGGCTTTTAATTCTTCTAAAGTATAATATGTACCATATTCTGTAGTTTGTGAAATATATACCATTTTAGGTTGAACCATATGTTCATCAGGATGTTCACTTACAATTTTATCAATCATTTCAGGAACGATTTTTCCATTTTGATGTGGGCTTGTTAAAATCTTATGACCCGTAAATTCAACAGCTCCAGTTTCATGAACATTAATATGACCACTATCTACAGCAATGACTGCTTGATAGTCTTTTAATGCTGAAGAAATCATAATCATATTTGTTTGTGTTCCACCCACTAAAAAGTGAATATCCACGTTTTTATTGTTCAATATTCCTTTTATTTTATCTTTTGCTTTTTGACAGTATTCATCTTCCCCATATCCTACTGTTTGAACAAAATTTGTTTTATTTAAAGCTTCCATCACTTGTGGATGGGCACCTTCTAAATAATCACTTGCAAAATTATACATCTTAACCCCCTAAAGAAAATAGGAAACAGTGTTTCCTATAGTTCTTCTCCATTTGTTTCAATTACTTTTTTATACCAATAATATGAATCTTTTTTGTATCTATTTAAAGTACCTGAATTTTCATCTTCTTCACGATCAACATAAACAAAACCATAACGTTTTTGATATCCATTTAACCAGCTTAATAAATCTGTATAAGACCACGTACAATAAGCTAAAACTCGACAACCATCATCACATGCTTTTTTTAGCTCTTCTATATGACGTTTTAAGTAATCAATACGATATGGATCATGAATTTGTCCATCTTCTAACTTATCAAAAGCTCCTAATCCATTTTCAGAAATAACAATTGGTAAATCATAACGTGAAGTAATTTCACGGCAACACATTCTAATTCCCATTGGATCAATTGTCCAATCCCAATCTGTTGTTGGTAAAAATTCATTTTGTGGTTTTTTATAAAGACCAGGCACACCTTGAACTTTTGCTGTTCCTTTTTTACCAGTATTGTTCATCGTATGATCACTACCAACACCATTAATATCATTATATTCAATGACACATGTTTGATAATAATTTACACCCATAAAATCAATTAATGTTGCGGCTTTTTTCATAAGTGCTTCATCACCATCTTCAAATACAGGTGCGCATCCCAACGATTTTAAATATTGAATGGCAGCACGTGGATAACGTCCATAGGCATAAGCATCCATCCAATAATAGTTTTGTAAATCGTCATAATCAGCTTTAGCCATTGCATTTTCAGGTTTACGATCATATGCATAACTTGGACTATAAGCAAATGATGCACCTACTTTTGCTTCTGGATAAAGTTCCTTTAAAGCAATAACACTTTTGGCATGTGCAATATTAGCATGATGATTAACTTGATAGAATGTTTTTATATCATCTACTTTTCCTGGTGGATGCATTCCTTCTAACCATCCATGTCCTGTAAAGATATTTTGTTCATTCATTGTAATCCAATATTTAACACGATCACCATATCTTTTAAATAATGTTGTTGCATAATTAACATAATCATCAATAATTTTTCTACTTTCCCAACCATGATATTGATCTTCTAAAGCTTGAGGCATATCCCAATGATAAACGGTTACCATTGGTTCAATATTATATTTTAATAATTCATTAATTAAATTATCATAAAATTCTAAGCCTTTTTCATTTACTTCACCATTACCGTTGGGATAAATACGTGTCCAAGCAATTGAGAAGCGGTATGTTTTTAATCCCATTTCTGCCATTAGTTTAACATCTTCTTTATAACGATGATAATGATCAACGGCTTTATCTCCTGTTGTTGCTTTAAAAGTTTTTCCTGGAATTCTTACAAATTTATCCCAATTGGAAACACCTTTACCATCTGCATCCCAGCCACCTTCTACTTGATAAGCAGCAGATGCACTTCCCCAAAGAAAATCTTTAGGAAAACCTTTCGTTTCTTTGAAATACATTTTCTTTCTCCTTATTTCATATATTTTTTAATAAATTGACTTAATGTTTGTTTAAAGTCATCATCTTCCACTAATTCATATAAGTATTTTTCATTTTTTAAAACAAATAATACTTTTTCTCCTCTATTTTTGTTATAAAGCGGATAAACCATTTTAAGCGGTACAAAATCGTCATTTTTAGCATGAAAATACAATGTTGGAATATCATTGTGTCTTACATATTTTGTTGTATTAGTTTTTAAATCAAAGTGAACAGCTTTTTTAATATGTCGAGCAATAATTGAAATTGCTGGATATTTTGATATTCTATAATCTGCTTCTAAGCGATATCCAATAATATCATATGGTGATGTATAAGCACCATCAGAAATAATTGCTACTACATTTTTTAAGACATGTTTACCTGATGCATTTAAAATTGTATTAGCTCCTTGTTCCTTACCATACATTAGAATTTTATGATTTTCACCATATGTTTCTAATAAATATTTATTCCAACATACTAAATCATTAACATCTTTAATACCAAATCCTCTGATATATCCATCACTTTGTCCATGAGCACATGCATCAACTAATAAAATTTGTGCTTCTGGAAGATGTTCTTCAAAATATGGAACGTACAATTGCATATCTTTAGCTTGTAAACCAAATGGATGCAAAATCAAAACGGTCATTTGTGGATTTTCTTTAGGAATTAAAATTCCTCTTAAACGAATATCTTGATCGTTTTTAATATAAATATTTTGACTATTATATTTTGTTTCTAAAATACTAGGTCTATCTTCTTGTTTATGGTGTCTATAGAGTAATTTCTTAGCATATTTTTTTGATAATGTATAAACAGAAGCTGCTGCTGTAGAAACACCTCCTAAAACTAATAATCCTTTTATTGCTGTTTTGTTATTCTTTACCATCTGAATATTCCTCCTTATATTCTTCCATTAATAATCTGTTAATATTAGCTACCTGCTCAAATGAAGTAAGACGATATTCATCATGATTCATTCTTGCAGCATAGAAACGAATTGCTTTTTCTAATTCCAAACGCATAATTTCTTTATATTCTGGTGGAAATGTTGAAATTGGAAAACATACAAATAAGAATGTATTATAATCTTTTGAAAATAAATCAATAAGTAAATCATAGCCTTCTGTTTTCAAAATTTTATTTCCTATTTCTTTTTGTAAATCATGATTAGCAAAAGTCAAAACATCATTCATTACAAAACGTAAAATATCTTCACAGGCATTGATATATTGTTCATGATTATTTTGATAAAGTGATTTTAGATATAAAATAACAATATTATTATCTAATTTATCTGGATTTAATCTTTCAAAATGATTAAATAATCTTTCAGCAACTTCATTATTTAAGAGAATGAAATTTCCAAATTCTTTAATAATTGAAAGTGTAAATCTCGGCATTTGACATAAACGTTCAAATACTTCTAGTAATTCATCTTTTGTTGATTTAAAAAATCCATCTATATGACTTGTCATTTTTTTCATTGTTTCTTTAAAATAATTTAAATGAAATTGATACTCCGTATCTAAGTACTTAGCATTGACTCCGTCCCACTCGTATTCATATAAAATCTTATCTAGTAACAATGCAATTGAATCCATAAATTTTTTATAATTTCTATTGTATAGTAATCTATCTAAATAAGGGTTAAAGAACGTATAAAATTCATCAACAGTTTCTTGATTTGTTCCTGAATGATATTCTAAATAATCCAAGATATTTCGATAATCTAATGGTTCTAAAACTGTATCTATAGGATGTGTTTCTATAAAATGTTCAAAAACATGACAATGTAAGATCGTATTAAATTGATTAAAATAAAGTATTTTATTTAAAGCATCTTTAATAATATATTCTTGTTCTTGTTCATGAAGATTAACTGAAAATGTTGGAACAATCTCATCTCCAGAATAATCAATCGTTACAAATACATCTATTGCTTTAAATTGAATATCTAAAATATAGTAATGAAACTTGTGTTCAAATTTTTTTGTCTGTACTGCACTATGACATCTATATTTTCCTATATAAGTGCTTTTATGTGTCGCTAAATATTTTTCAATACATTTTCTTGCCATTATTTTTTCTCCTTTATATTTTTATTTTACCATTTTTGATTATTGATGAAAACAAAAAAAGAGGCTGTAACAAAATAAAATAAGCAGCCAAAAATAGAAAAAGAACAATGAAACAGCAAAAGCTGAAACATTGTTCTTTTTGTTGTATAATT